>NZ_JVKV01000045.1 GCF_001072375.1 Streptococcus pseudopneumoniae | reverse complement strand
CGGCTAGTTTCCTAGTTTGCTCTTTGATTTTCATTGAGTATAAACCGATGATATTGTACAAAAATTTTACAAAAAAATCATTCTGGGTAGCAAAATGGGTAGCAAAACAAAAAATAGGCTCTCCGAAAACTCGGAAAGCCTTATTTAATGCTACTTCTAGCTTCCTCGCCTTTTCATTTCAAGGCTCGGGATAAAAAGGTTCACTGGACCTTTTTATTTCGCGATTGGGTAAACAGAAACTTGTTTTTTATCGCGACCTTTACGTTCAAAGCGTACTACGCCTTCAACTTTAGCGAATAAAGTATCGTCTCCACCACGTCCAACGTTTACACCTGGATAGATGTGTGTACCACGTTGACGGTAAAGGATTGATCCACCTGTTACAGTTTGTCCGTCAGCTGCTTTAGCTCCAAGACGTTTTGCTTGTGAATCGCGTCCGTTTGATGTAGAACCTCCACCTTTTTTGTGGGCGAAAAGTTGCAAGTTGTTAAGAGTCATTTTTAACATAATGTTTTCCTCCGTGTTAGTTTTCTGTGATAACTCTGGTTTGGACGAACTCTGAAGAGTCCTCCGATAAGGTTGCCATACCCAAGAAAAATGATTCAAAAAATAACTGCGTCATTTCTCTCTGGTGTGAAGGAAGGTCTCTAGGAATTTCAACCATCAGATAGCCACCTTCATCTTCGTTTAATTCTAAGATTGGTTCATAGCCTGCAAATTTCTCAATCGAATTGATAAAGTTAATGGCAAGCGTAGAAACCGATGCACACACGACATCAAAGCCGTATTCGCCACTCTCGGCGTGTCCAGTAATTTCCGCACTCCTCAGCTCGCCATCTTCGGCTCTCTCAAAGACTGCTTGTATCATGTGTTCTCCTTAAAATTAAGCGTTGATTGCGTTGATGACAACTTTTGTATATGGTTGACGGTGACCTTGTTTACGATGGCTACCTTTTTTAGGTTTGTACTTGTAAGTAACAACTTTCTTTTGTTTTCCTTGTTTTTCAACAGTTCCAACTACAGTAGCTCCAGCAACAAGTGGAGTTCCGACAACAGTGTTTTCACCACCAACAAGAACAACTTCGTTAAAAGTAACTTCTTGACCAGCTTCAACGTTCAATTTTTCCACGTAGACTGCTTGACCAACTTCAACTTTAACTTGTTTTCCGCCAGTTTTGATAATTGCGTATGTGCTCATTATGCACCTCCTATGATTTTTGAGGGTTCCCCCCGTATTTTTGTGAAGACTCGCCTAGCATCGTGGGACGAACCACTTAAAAGAAGAGCTCTAAGTATAACAAAGAATAAACTAGGAATTGAGCCGAAGACATAACTTATGTTAGGCAAGGCGATAATGACGAAGTTTAAATTTGTTATACGACGAGCAACGATGTTCGTGCGGTTGCACAGGATTGTGCATAGTCAACTCTTCAAGTATAGCATGATTCCTAGTTTTTGACAAGTATTTATCATCGAATTTAAACTTTTTCTCCAACTTTTTTCCTCCAAGATGCAAAAAGCATACTTAGATAAAAAATACTCATCATGATTGGAATCCCTAAAATTGTTTTTTCTTTATAAGAAATACTCAGATAAGCTGATACAACAACTCCGAGAACAAAGCTAGATAGTAGGCTGACAAAGATAAGACCTTCTCGTAAAAAAGGAGTATGTTTTGTGCGAACATATTCCCCAAATGCTAACATGGTTCGTTTGATATTACCAGTCATAAAAGCATTGTTGTATGCGATTCCTGAAACTTCTCCGAATGCTGTTGTTACAAGTCCCATACAAAATGCTAACGGTGGTACTATGTATATATTATCAACCGTCAAGGGAACAAATCCTATAATCAAAGATAAAATTGCTAGTGGAATAAGGGATAGAATTGGTTTTCTTACAATCCGTAACTTTTCTTTATAGACTGTCAAGAGGAAAACACCTACCATAAAGGAAATCAAGGTCATTACCTTGACACTGGCATCTGAAACATTGTCTTGAATGAGACCAACGGAAAGGAAAACGACATTCCCCGTTTGACCTGCAACTAGAGTATTCCCACGTATGATAAAGGTATAGGCATCTACATAACCCGCACAAAAAGTCAAAAAAAGCGCCAATCTTTTTGAATGACGAGAAATTTTTCTCATAGGTAATAATCTCATACTACACTCCTATTTTTTCTGAATCTATTGTACCATTTTTTGATGAAAATTCGAAGTATCAAATAAAAGAATTGTCTCCCTTTGGCTAGTTTAGTGTATCTGTGATATAATGAAAGCAGTTATTACTTGTAAAAAAGGAGATTTCATGCTTAAACTTGGTATTATCGGTACTGGTGCGATCAGTCACTACTTTATAGAAGCTGCTCATGCTAGTCAGGAATTCCAGTTGGTCGCTGTTTATTCAAGAAAGCTTACGACTGCCCAGCAATTTGCTAGTTCCTATACAAATGTTAGTCTATTTGATAATTTAGAGAATTTCTTCCAATCTGAATTTGATGTTGTCTATATCGCAAGTCCCAATTCTCTGCATTATAGTCAGTCTAAAAAGGCCTTATCTGCTGGTAAACATGTTATCCTTGAAAAACCGGCTGTGACTCAACCCCAAGAATGGCAAGAGTTAATTCAAATAGCTCAGGAGCATCACCGTTTTATCTTTGAAGCAGCCCGTAACTATCATGAGGAAGCCTTCACAACTATTAAAAACTTTTTAGTAGATAAGGAGGTTTTAGGTGCAGACCTCAACTATGCCAAGTATTCTTCTAAGATGCCAGACCTTCTTTCTGGAAACACGCCAAATGTATTTTCAGACCGTTTTGCTGGTGGGGCTCTCATGGACTTAGGTATTTACCCAATCTATGCTGCGGTTCGCTTATTTGGAAAAGCACTCGATGCGACCTATCAAGCTCAACAACTTGACAACACTATTGATCTAAACGGAGATGGTATCTTATCTTATCCCGGTTATCAAGTCCATATCAAGGCTGGTAAAAATATTACTTCTAATCTGCCTTGTGAAATATACACAACAGATGGAACCTTGACGCTCAACACCATTGAACATGTTCGCTCAGCTATTTTTACAGATCATCAAGGTAATGAAACACATCTACCTATTCAGCAGGCACCTCATACCATGACTGAGGAGGTCGCTGCTTTTGCTAACATGATCAAGCAGCCAAACCTAGAACTTTACCAAGCTTGGTTGGATGATGCAACACACGTCCATAAGCTACTCTACACCATGCGCCAGACTGCTGGCATTAGATTTGAGGCAGAAAAATGAAAACCAAACTACCTAAAGAATGGCAAGAGCTAACCGAACAACTCGGTTTCCAAGAATTCACACCCATTCAAACTCAGCTTTTTGATCCGATTTTAGACGGTCAAACCCTCCTTGGAGTCAGTCCAACAGGAACAGGAAAAACGTTAGCTTATCTCCTACCAACTCTTCTTCGTCTCCAAAAGAAAAAAGCGCAACAACTATTGATTTTAGCACCAAATACTGAACTGGCTGGTCAGATTTTTGAGGTAACTAAAACCTGGGGTGAAGCCATTGGCTTAACTGCTCAGCTCTTCCTGTCAGGTTCGAGTCAAAAACGCCAAATTGAACGACTAAAAAAAGGACCAGAAATTTTAATCGGAACTCCCGGTCGTATCTTCGAACTGATCAAATTGAAGAAAATCAAGATGATGAATGTGGATACTATCATACTTGATGAGTTTGACCAGTTGCTAGATGATTCTCAAATCCACTTTGTAGAAAAGATTACTCACTACGCACCTCGCGACCACCAACTCATCTATATGAGTGCCACTACCAAGTTTGACCAAGATAAGATTGCGCCTAACACGCGCACCATCGACCTCTCTGATCAAAAGTTGGACAACATCCAACACTTCTACATGCAAGTGGACCAACGACACAGAGTTGATATGCTTAGAAAACTGGCACATGTCGAGGATTTCCGTGGCCTAGTCTTCTTTAACAGCTTGTCAGACCTTGGAAGTGCAGAAGAGAAATTACAGTATCGCGATGTTTTAGCTGTTTCACTAGCTAGCGATGTCAACGTTAAGTTCAGAAAAGTTATTCTCGAAAAATTCAAAGACAAGCAACTAACACTGCTTCTTGCAACAGACCTTCTAGCTCGTGGTATCGACATTGATAGCTTGGAATGCGTGGTTAACTTTGACGTTCCTAGAGATATGGAAACTTACACTCACCGCGCTGGCCGTACTGGACGTATGGGCAAAGAGGGCTATGTAATCACGCTTGTAACACATCCCGAAGACATCAAAAAGCTGAAGAAATTTGCAAGTGTACGTGAAATTGTCTTGAAAAATCAAGAACTGTATATCAAATAGAGGCTGGGACAAAAATCCCAACCTCATTTTTTATTAGCAAAAAAACTTTGACCTGCTAGATGATTTGGAACTAGGAAATCGAAACTTTGTCTATCGATTTCTCCTCCACCGGCTTTCTTACCCCCAGGTAATTTCTAAGCGGTAGTTAGCAAATGGATTTCCTTCTTTGTTTTGTAGTTGATAGGCTAGTTCAATCTTTTGTTGTTCAACGTGATAATGGCTTGTTTGGATGATAAACTCCTGTATCCCCATTGGTGTAGGAATATAGGCTAAACTATCAACTTCCTTCAAAAAACGCATATTGGTTTTCGGATTAGAAAAACGGGTCATCACCAGCTCTTGACCATGAAATTTAATCACTACTTTTTCTTTTTCCTCATTATAGAAAAGCAGATAGCGATAATCTCCCTTCTCATGCACTTCAACGTCATAAAGCTGGTCGATCACTTCCAACTGCTCATCAAACTGAATCGTATTTCGCATCCGAATCTTCACATCAGGTCCTCTTTCTTCTCTCTTGTCCTACTATTTTACCAAAAACTCTAGCTTTTTGCTATAATGGTCATATGAACGAAAAAGTATTCCGTGACCCAGTTCACAACTACATCCATGTCAATAATCAGATCATCTATGACTTAATCAATACAAAAGAATTTCAACGCTTGCGTCGTATCAAGCAACTCGGAACATCAAGCTATACCTTTCATGGTGGAGAACATAGTCGTTTCTCTCACTGTCTAGGTGTTTACGAGATTGCACGACGCATCACCGAGATTTTTGAGGAAAAGTATCCTAAAGAATGGGATCCTTCGGAGTCCCTCCTAACCATGACTGCAGCCCTCCTTCATGACCTAGGACATGGTGCCTATTCGCATACTTTTGAAAATCTCTTTGATACTGATCATGAGGCGATTACGCAGGAAATTATCCAAAGCCCCGAAACAGAGATTCACCAGGTTCTTTTACAGGTAGCCCCAGATTTCCCTGAAAAGGTAGCTAGCGTTATAGACCACACTTATCCAAATAAGCAGGTGGTCCAGCTGATTTCGAGTCAAATCGATGCAGATCGCATGGACTATCTCTTACGTGACTCCTATTTTACAGGGGCTTCTTATGGGGAATTTGACCTAACACGTATCTTACGAGTTATTCGCCCTATCGAGAACGGAATTGCCTTTCAACGAAACGGGATGCATGCCATCGAAGACTATGTTCTTAGTCGCTATCAAATGTATATGCAGGTTTATTTCCATCCTGCCACACGTGCTATGGAAGTCCTTCTGCAGAATCTTTTGAAACGTGCTAAAGAACTTTATCCAGATAACAAAGAATTCTTTGCTCGAACTTCTCCTCATCTACTTCCATTTTTCGAAAAAAATGTTAGCTTAGCTGACTATCTGTCTTTGGATGACGGAGTTATGAATACCTATTTTCAACTATGGATGACCAGTTCTGACAAGATACTAGCAGACCTGTCACAACGCTTTGTCAATCGCAAGGTCTTTAAATCCATTACCTTTTCACAAGAAGATCAAGAACAGCTTGCATCTATGAGAAAATTAGTAGAAGACATCGGCTTTGATCCCGACTACTACACAGCTATTCATAAGAACTTTGACCTTCCTTATGATATCTATCGCCCTGAATCTGAAAATCCACGAACGCAGATTGAGATTATACAAAAAAATGGAGAACTAGCAGAACTCTCTAGCCTGTCTCCTATCGTTCAATCCCTTGCTGGCAGTCGCCACGGAGATAATCGTTTCTATTTCCCAAAAGAAATGTTGGACCAAAACAGCATCTTCGCAAGCATTACCCAGAAATTTTTACACTTGATTGAGAACGATCATTTTACCCCTGATAAAAACTAGAAGAGGAAATTTATGAGTATTAAACTAATCGCCGTCGATATTGACGGAACCCTTGTCAACAGTAAGAAGGAAATCACTCCTGAAGTATTTGCCGCTATTCAAGATGCCAAAAAAGCTGGTGTCAAAGTTATGATTGCAACTGGACGTCCTATCGCAGGAGTTGCCAAACTTCTAGATGACTTGAAATTAAGAGATGAAGGTGACTATGTAGTGACCTTCAACGGTGCCCTTGTCCAAGAAACTGCTACAGGGCATGAGATTATCAGCGAATCCTTGACTTTTGAGGATTATCTAGATATGGAATTCCTCAGCCGCAAACTCGGCGTCCATATGCACGCTATTACCAAGGATGGCATCTACACAGCCAATCGCAATATCGGAAAATACACTGTACATGAATCAACCCTCGTCAGCATGCCGATTTTTTACCGTACACCTGAAGAAATGGCTGACAAGGAAATCGTCAAATGTATGTTTATCGATGAGCCTGAAATTCTGGATGCCGCTATTGAAAAGATGCCTGCAGAATTTTATGAGCGCTACTCCATCAACAAATCTGCTCCTTTCTACCTTGAGCTCCTTAAAAAGAATGTAGACAAGGGTTCAGCTATTACTCACTTGGCTGAGAAACTAGGATTGACCAAAGATGAAACCATGGCTATCGGAGACGAAGAAAATGACCGTGCCATGCTTGAAGTCGTAGGTAACCCAGTTGTTATGGAAAACGGAAACCCAGAACTCAAAAAAATCGCCAAATACATCACTAAATCAAATGATGAATCTGGCGTTGCTCATGCTATTCGAACTTGGGTGTTGTAGAAAGAATAGACAGAATAGACAAAAACCGCTCTGCTGAGCGGTTTTTACTATGTTAGAACTCAATTTCCAGTATTGGTTGTAAAGTTACTTAAATTTTGAGAGTAGAAAAACTGTATTTGATGGGAGAATTAACACTACTATAAATCAAAGACATTTTCATGATCCATTTTATTCCATAGTCATTGACCAAAATATAATTTTTGGTCAAAATTTGGTCATGATTTGGTCAAAAAGACAAAAAATACTAAATTATTTTTAAAAATGAATGTAAAATATGGGCAATCTTCTTTATTAGATTGCTCAAAAAAGCAAAAGAGCCGGTAACATTCTTTAATTACTGGCTCTTTCATTTTATTTTACAGTAGCTAACTTCACTTTAGGGACAAGGAAGTATAGTGGAATGACATTCAAGATAAATACTCCAATGAAGAGTGCTACATCTTTGACATCAATATTCGTTGAAGTAGTTAAAGCATTCACGATATTGGTGTAATAGTATCCTGGGAAAATCATTTGAGCTTTACTAATAAATTCCATGAATCCTCCTTCGGCACCAAGAGATGCAAATGGAATAATTGTCATAGAAGCTAAAATAATTACTGGAAAGCTAACCGTATCAATAATTTTCTCATCGAGTCTAACTCCAATTACAAAACCAATAATACTAAAATAAATCCCCATAACGCTTAGCAAGAAAAATTGAACGACTAATTGACTATTTAGCGGAAGGCTAAAAAAGATAACGCCAACCGCTAATACCACAACAAAAATTAAGGTGTTTAGCACCAATTGTAAGAGAGTTTGGTCAAGTAAATAATTTTTTACGGTATATTTAGAAAACTTTGATTCGAATGAGTAAAAATCAATATTTGATGAAATTCGTTTGCTAAAGGTAGCGAGACTATTCCCGATAATCCCAATAAATACGGCAATACCAAGCATTATATTTGGTGTGATTCCTTGTTGAATATTGTATAGAAACACATACCATATAACTGGAATAAATATTGTAAATAATAAAAATCTTTTATTGTCAAGGACTTGTTTTAATTGAATGAGTTTCATAATCATTATCCCTCCATTTTCACTTGTTCTCTATAGAACTGTTCGATTGTTTGGCCATTACGGTGAATATCTTCTACACTTTCCTGTGCAGCAATACGGCCATCTTTTAAAATCAGTACTCTCGTAAAGAAATGATCAATTTGGTTAAAGTCGTGAGTAACGACCACCGACGTAAACTTTTGCTCTTCTAAAAGATGCCAGAAATTATCAACAGACTCTAAATCCATTCCGGTAGTTGGTTCATCAAGAAAGATTAGTCGAGGTTCATTTAAAATTGTTAATAATAATGAGAGACGTCTCTTTTGTCCGCCGGAAAGCCCCATAACATATTGATTCTTAAACCCCTCCAATTCAACCATTTTCAGTAATGCCTCGATATCGATATCTTCTAATTGATTCATATAGCACTTGAGCAATACTAAATCTCCCACTTTCAAATCATCAATCAAAATATCTCCTTGTGGCATCATGCCGATTTCTGTTTGAAAATCAAGGGTTGTTTCGATACGCCCTGCATTTGCTTGCAGTTGACAGGCTATAATCTTTAGTAGTGTACTTTTTCCTGCCCCATTATTCCCAAGTAAGGCAACTTTATCTCCCTCTTCTATCGTGAAGGAAACACCTTTTAAAACCTCTTTATTTTTAAATGACTTCTTGATTTCTGATACTTTAAACATATAAGCCTCCAGGCGTTTGTATTATTTATGGATTTAGTTTACTATATCTGCTTCCACAGAAAATCAAATTATCAAAAACGGTCACTGAAATGTCACGAACGGTATTTTTATCATGAAAGCACAAAAAAACTAAATAGCAATCACTATTTAGTTTAGATAAATTCATTTATTGAATAAAAGTAATTGTTTGAGAAAATTGGTAGTTTGCACTTTTAGTGCTGATTGAACACTTTGGATAACGATCCATGATTTGTTGTAAATTATAGAGTCCAAGACCTCGATCTTCACCTTTTGTGGATATACCGCATTCAAACAAATGACTCACATCCACCTTCTCAGCTTCGATCGTATTTTCAACCACCAAAATCAATGCCATCTCACTCTTAATGAATGCAACGGAAAGTTTAGTGTGTTTAACATTCTGACTAGCTTCAATCGCATTATCACAAAGAATGGATAAAATCGTTATGAAATCTAAAATTTCTATTTGGAAATCATCTATCGGTTCTTCCACCTCAACGGTTATATCTATTCCTTTATTTTGCGCCTCTAATAACTTCGCAGACAATACACTTTTAACAGCATCATTCTTAATATTGCTTAGTCGTGCGATATCAAATTTTCTATCGTAAAATGACTTTCCACTCTCTTTCAGAACATCCTCATAAATACGTTGAATTGCATGCAAGTCTTGATTTTCAATCCCTAGTTTCAAACTCGTTAAAATATTGAGATAGTCATGTCTAAAACTGCGAATTTCACTGTAAAGAGATTCCACATGATGACTATAATTCGATAATTCTTTTAACTGGCGGTCCTTCTGCGCTACAATTTCTTGTTCGAGTTTTTCTTTCGAACTTGCATTGACATATAAGAGCATAATGAAAAATAAAATAATATATAGATTATTAAGCTGTCCTCTCCACATATCTGCATCTGACAATTGATTTCTTAATACAACAAACAAAGAAACCAATATGATATAGAGTATCATCGATAGATTAATAATCAGTAAAATCGTATTAAAATATTGACGTTTAAATCCTTCTTTTAAATCTTTAAAGTCAATTTTTAACGAATGAATAATCAGTAGATAGGCTGGGAAAATGAGCAATTCAATCAGAATATCATATCCGCTAATCGTCGCTTCATTAAACACTGTAATTCCTAACATCGGAAGCACATTATAACCTAGCATACGTCCAAATAGACTTTCCACAATAACTGGATACAATCCATAAAACAGATTCATCATTCGACTCTGACCTTTATTAATATAAAAGCAATAGGCAATATACATAATAAAAGATCCAAAATAAGCGATCGGTGGCACTACAATAAAGAGACCAACGAAGGCCGCTGGTATTATCAAGAACCATTTCCGTTTTATCGGCAATTCACTAATCTGTTTAAAAATCAACATCTGTGCCAGTATTTTTAAATAAACATTCGCTACATTTAAAAATAATTCCATAAAATCATCCTAACAATTTAGTGTCTTTACTTTTTCAAGCAGTCCTTTATATTTCATACGGGAAATCAAGCAACTATCATTATTTTCAAATAAAGCAATCTTTTCTTCTTTATCGATTTTCACAATATTAGCAGGATTTACCACAAAAGACCTGTGACAACGATATAAGCGAGGGTCTGCTTTTTCTATTTCTGCAATACTCGCGTAGAACTCTAATCGTTCATCCTTGGTATGTAAAATCACCTTATGTATCGTTGGCGAAGTCTCAAAATACAGAATATTGTTGAAAGGTACTTGAACATGAGCCATCGCAGTCTCGAAAGTAAAAGCATCTTCAGAAACTGTTGTTCCAGCTTTTTCAATCGTATATTCGATAGCGGAACAAATACGTTCTACAAACTCTTCTTCAGAGAGCGTTTTATCAATAAAATCAAGTGCGGCTACCTTGTACTTGAAGGTAATTGGCATAAACTCTGAATGAGTCGTGACAAACACGATTGTCGCATTCGGGTCTTTCTTTCGAATTTCTTTTGCGATATCCAGGCCTTTCTTTTCTTCCCCTTTAATTTCAATGTCTAAGAAGAATAATTGATGTGAACCTCTTTCAGTGATTGCTTCCACTAATTGATGAGGTTTGCCAAAAATCTTCGGAGGTTTACATTGTAATGATTTTTGAGCAATCAGTTCCTGAATCACATTCTCGATACGAGATTGCTGCAATAACTCATCTTCTAATACGAAAATACTTAACATTAACTTTCCTCCTTTAGGATAGATGCCGAATATGACAGATTTCTATCCTTTTATGACATTTTCAAAATGAATACTTTCACTCCATGTACAATAAATTCGATTGGAGGAAAGATATGATTCAATGGATACAATATTATTGGTTACTTCTGGTTCTGAAAAAATATATCAGACAACATAAACTACCTGTAACCATTCATTCTACATTCCCAATGATACAACTTTACACCAAAAGGAATTGGTTTTATTTTATCACAATTACTGCTCCTTGTAAGTTGTCAACCACGGTAACCCGAATTCGACGACAGCATCTTCATGCAAGAATCATTCTGCTTGCTCCCAACGTTAACTACTCTGAAATCTTCAAAGCTCATCTAGAACTTTTTGGAATTGTGGATACAAAGCAATCACTATTTATGGTGATGGATGAATTGAACGAGTATTTGGAGTATTTATTTCAACCTAAAATTGATTAAATTCTTGAAAAAATTCAGGAGTATCTAAACACTTTTCTAAAGACTTTTCACTTTTTTGGGTATTAAAAAATTGAGAAACATTGATATATCAACATTTCTCAACTTTAAAAGCAACAAAAAATGCCCCCTGCCGGAATCGAACCAGCAACTACTCCTTAGGAGGGAGTTGTTATATCCATTGAACTAAGGGAGCTAGAGAAAAACTCTGCCGAATGAGCAGAGTTTTTTGGTCGAATTAACGACGGATTTCTTTGATACGAGCTGCTTTACCTTGAAGAGCACGCAAGTAGTACAATTTCGCACGACGTACTTTACCGTAACGAACAACTTCGATCTTTTCAACACGTGGAGTGTGAATTGGGAAGATACGTTCAACACCTACACCGTTAGAGATTTTACGAACTGTGTAGTTTTCTGAGATGCCAGCACCTTTACGTGCAATAACAACACCTTCAAAAATCTGGATACGTTCACGGTTACCTTCGACAACTTTCGCGTGTACACGAACAGTGTCACCAGGACGGAATGATGGGATATCAGTACGAAGTTGACCTTCTGTCAAGCTTTGGATTAATGGATTCATTTTATTCTCCTATCTTTGTCAATCTTGAGGAAACTTCCTCAGCGGATAAACTGTATTTTTGTGCGTCCATTACACACAAGATACAGTTTACCAAATTTCCTAGAAAAAGTAAAGAAATTTACAGTAAAAGTTTGTGTCTATTCTTTTGAGGTAGTAAAAAAATACATCAAAAACGGAAATATCAAAATAAGACTAAACAATTTACTTGCTCAGTCTTGACATCTACTAAAATTTCTGATAGTATTAATCTTACTGATAAACAAGCACCAATTGTTTATCTTTATGAGAGGTACGTTGCTGCGTGCCTCTTTTTTATTGATAAGATTATTATACAATATTTGTCGCTATAAGTCAATAGTTTACTGATTTAATGGCATCTTATCTATTAATTTTTTTTCCTGCAAAACGTTGTTTATCTCTCTGTTTTCGGCCTTTCCAAGAAGCATTTACAATTGTTCCTAAACTCCTTGGAGCTTGATCAATTTTTTTTCGTACTTTTGCACCACTCATTCCCTCTGAGTGGTATTTTTCATATTCATTTCTCCAATTACCAAAAAATAAATCTCGGAGTTCTTGGTTGTAAGACAACAAAATAAGATGGGACATAGCATCTGCATGGTTTAATGACCAATACATCCCCCTATTTTTCATCCGATAACTGATTTTACGATGCTGACTTTCCATAATTCCTAGACTTGCTGTATCAAGCATCCTCTGTTCAGGTGGTTGCGTATATTTAAAATTTCCAAGTATTCTATTTTTAAAAATTGTAAAATTATCAATCTTCTTTTCATTCTGATTAAGTAACACTAATGACTCTAGAGTATCAATAGCTGTTTTCAACTTCTTCTTACAATGACTATCTATAGCTTTCATAAATTGATCTAGTAGCTCTACTGAATACGGTTTGACCAACTTTTTTATTTCTTTGTTTAGATGATATCGATCCCAAAAATGTTGATGATGCTTAATTCCTAGATCATTCGATATCTCTTTAAAAAGATGTGGAGTATATCCATGACCCATATCTGAATTTGTCACAAGTATAGTATCTGACGTAATTTTAAAATGATTATAAATATAATCTACTACTCTTTTCCTTGCCATTCGATTATTGGGAGACACAATTTCCACCTTATTTTTTAAAATTTTCCTCTTTCCATACTCCTCCGTTCCGGTATGAATAACAAAATGAGATAATTCTTTATTCTGTTGTTCTTTTCCTCTTCCACTGACCTTTATCCATACACCATCTCCTTCAAGATAAATGACAGGTGCCTCAATTTTCTTGACAACTACTTCATCACTATAGTAACGATAATCTTCTTTTTCATTTAACAACTGACTTGCTAGTTTAATTGCTTTTAACACTGTGTCTTTAGTAATATAAACCTGGTACATCAGTTCAATAACTTCCACAACTTTTCGATATGGTAACATTGTAGCTAGTTTAGTGATCTGATACAGCAATTCTTTGGAATAGGCAATACGTTTCTCCAGACCTAACTTTTCATCTACTGGAATTCTACATTTCCCATTCTTATACCAGCGCCTTCTTGAAAAAGTTACCTGACCAAACGTAAATGTAACGGTTCTCTCAGCATAGTTTACAAATTTGTAACCTCTAGCTCTCATTGTGGGAGCAATATAGTTGTCATAGTCACTTACAAATTTATGAAATCCTTGTAGATTTTTCTCTTTAAATTTCTCTACAAATTCTCTCTCATCAATAATTTTTGTATCCAAAATAAAAACACTCCCAACTAAAATCATAATAAAAAAGTATAAAGATTTTAGTTCGAGAGTTCAAATGTTTTTTGTCAGCAAAGATAAAAGCCTGGTATTAAACCAGACTTTAGGTAGTTAACTGTAGTATCATCTCATAGCTAATATGACTCATTTAGCAACAAAAGCAATGAGTTAAAATAATTGTAGAATATATTTGTAATTATATTTATATTTATAGTTATATTTGTATTTATAAATATAACTATTATTGTAAACTTTCCAACCACCTATCAAGATAATCTGATGCAGACTTTGCTCCGGCTGCTTTAGCAATCTCATCTAATTTTTTCCGATTGCTTGGTTTCAAAGTAAACTGAAATTGCTTTTTGCGTTCAAAACTTTCAAAGTTGGCTACCTCTGAAATCTGCTCAGGTTGGTGAGTTGCTTCGATAATCTGCGAAATCTCTTTTTCTTTTGGTGTGAATGCCATAACAATCTCCTTCTAATTATATTTATAATTGTATTTGTGTTTATAAATATAATTATATTGTATCATAAATTTTTGAAAAAGTCTGCTCCAGCTCAGTGAAAAACTTTTTGTGTTTTTGATAAAGCTCAGGATTCTCCTCCATATCTGCAATAGAGATCTTATCAATCGTTGAATGATTGAATAACTCTTTTGCTGGTACAATTCCTAGAAGGTTATCTGTTCCTTTTTCTTTAGCTTCAAGTCCCAGGGCTTCCAGTAATTCTCTTGATGATCCATAGTTTGGTCGAATCATATTTGCTAAGAAATATAACTCAGCAGTAATGTATGATTCTCTTGTACGATAGTCAATCACATCCTTTCTGAATGCTTCTAACCGAGTTGATAGATTGAATTTGGCATTATAACCAAACTCTGAAGGAGTCAAGGGACTAATAATAGCATGACTGACTGCAACAGCATTTTTAGTAGCTGTCGCAAAGTCCGGTCTACAATCAATCAAGATATAGTCAAACTGATCCAACTTCTTCTTTTCGTAGTTATCCTCTAGCCAAAGATAAAGTAGCATATTTTTCTTATCGCTGTTCTCCAAATCTCGTTCTACAGTGTCAAGTTGAACCGATCCTGGAATTAGACTGATATTTTCCTTGACTTGCTTAATATCCACATCACCTCCTTTGAAGGCATTCGCAATTGTATTCTTGCTTTCGTAAATATTGTAGCACTGAGTCAAATTACACTGATGGTCTAAATCTATAAAGAGAACTTTATGACCTTTCTTAGCCAACCATTCCCCATAATTAAAAGTTAAAGTCGTTTTCCCAACACCGCCTTTAATAGCGGCAAATGTGATAATCTTCATTCTATTTCTCCATCCCTTTTTCTATATTTCTATTATACCATTATAATTATATTTGTCAATATGTTTATAATTATATTTATAATTATTTTTTTACAATGAAGTTTCTCTTTCCTTACGTTGCTCCACATTTTTCTCAATGTCTTGATGTAACTTATAATCTTTTGTAATTGCTTCTACTCGCTGATACAAAGCCTGGCGCTCAAAGGTCGCTTCTTTAATAAGTTTATCAATCTCAGTTTTTCGAGTAGTAGGATCTACTCTCAAATCTTTCAAAATGGAAATAGCTAGTTTCACTTCTTGAGGATTGTTTGATTCCAGTGCAAGAAATGCAGACTGAATTTTATTAAGATCACCCAAGCGTTGATCTAATTTATCAAGCAAGTTATTTACTTCTTCTAGTTCCTCTTCAAAACGATTTAGCAATTCATCAAATTGCTGTCCTTCTGTCACTCCATGAGCGGATAGATAATTATATTCACGAACAAGCTGATCCAAAGTTGAGATTTTAGGATTTTTTCGGATAATCATTTCTCCATTATCATACGATAGCTGGTAAGCGACTGTTTCTCCCTTCATGTAACGATTCTTATCAGCGTGTTTGGGATTAACAAAATAGTAGAAGTCATTTTTTCTGATAAAAATTTCATAAGAGCCATCTTCTGCTTTTTCAATCTGATGAGCTGGAATAAGAATTGTTCCCTTATTTCTAATCCCAAATTCCATTTCAAGATAGATCCCATTTTTTGTTTCTTCCATCACCTGCCATTCTTCAACTGTGATTCTCATTTCAAAATCATCTTCTCGTTCCGCAACCATTTTTTCATATTCAGATTTAATTTCATTGACAGAGAAGGTCACCTCGTTACCAACTAGTCTCTCAGAAATTTTCTCCAAAGAATAATTTCCTTTTTTGGATAAAGTACGATCCCGAACATTTCTTGTTTGTTCTTGGTCAGTCAGACGATATTTTATTTCCTTCCCTGAAGTATCAACAACAAGATCTAAAGCTTTGGCCTTAGATTTAAAATCTTCTAATGAGGTCGAATGTTTTAAAAGAAAATCCAAACGAGATTTGATCTCATAGCGAAAAGAATTTTTTTTGCGATAGGCATGATACGATTTTCGATTAGTCCATAATTTATCTTTGAGGATTTTAGCTCCAGCTAAATCCGCATACTTGTTTGAAATATTGAATAAGCTTCTAGCAGTATTTTTCTGCCAACGAAATTTTTTTAAGGTAACAGAGTTAGTTGAATTGAAGATAATGTGATTATGAATGTGTCCCTTATCCATGTGAGTCGCTATGACAAATTCATGTTGTCCACCAGTTAATTCTAAAATTGTTTTACGGCCAATCTCATGAATTTCTTGCGGAGTCAAATCATCTTCAGGAGAAAATGATTGAATGATATGATGAGCTAAAACTCGATTCGGATTTTGAATATCATTTAATTCTTTTGTCCCTGATCGTTGAGCCGCATTCTTTTTTGTCAAAAGAAATTCTTCTGTGGCTGTGCTGGCATCTGTAATTCCATAAGTAGATACCAGTTGCTTGACTACTCGGCCGTCCTTAACTATTGCTGGAAATTCTAGTTGCTCATCTTGTTCTAAGAAACTCGTTTTAGATGGATTCTCAATATAGCGTAAAGCATTATTTAAACTTTTTGTATCAGTCAGTTCGACCGTCTTTGCTTCATCCTCAATATATTTTGTAGCTCGTCCTAAAGAAGCCACTCCTTTTATCTGAAGAACTTTTGTTACAACCATCGCTCTTGTTCCTTTGTTTGGTTTTCCTGTCTTTTGATAAATTGATTGACGGTATCTTTCAAATATTTCTGCAATTCAAGAATCTGACTCAATTCATTTAGACTGGCCTGATCATCTTCATTCACCTTTTTTGCGACCTGGTTAATATTGACCCCTATCCGATTTATTTCCTTACGCAATTCTTTCAATTCTTCAAAATTTAAGATTTTGACCTCACCCATAATCAACATGATTCGAGCAAAGGCATTAAAATTTGTCATTCCAGATTCTGCAACCTTTGTTGAAATAAATCGTGCCTCTTCTTCCGTCAATCGAATTTTCTTCTGAATCATTCGTTTTCGTTTTTCTCTATTGTTCAAAAAAAAATCTCCCTTCCTCTGACTTTTTCGCTTGAGGGCCTAGGGCCCCTTTTCTTCTGGCAAGATTAGCACTTGGGTCCCCAAATGCTGTTTTTAAAAAGGTCAAAGATAGTCAGAGTGAAACACCTGACTATTCTTGACTTTTTAAATTTTTGGGGAAATCCCCAATCCCCTAATCCCTGCAAGCAGGAATTTATTTATTTCGAGGAGAAAAGTTTGATTAAACTTTTAAAGTTTCCAAGAGAAAATCCATCCCATCAAGCAACTTCATTTTTAAGATTTCATCTCTAAGTGCCTCAAATCTTTCGTCACTCATTTCCTCGATTTCTTTCAATGCAACTGGATACATTTCTGCTTCTTCTAGTTCATAGCTTGTTTTAATTCGCATATCCCTACGAAGAATGTAGAGACATTCCTTACGTGAAATATGCTGGTTGACTTCATTCACTTTTGGCGAATCTGTAGCCTCATCCTCAAAAAATATCTCCATCAAAATATCAAAAGTTTCTTGCTTTAGATTTTCAATCATCTTCTGTTTCTCCTTTTTTGTTTTTCTTTCTGCGGGTTATCGCCTCCATTATTGATGGCTGCTCAGGGACTTTTTTTCTTCCACCTGCTTTACAGCCTCCGCCTTTTGACTACCTAACTTCTCAGATTTTTCTTTTGCTTGTCGAAGTTTATCTGCAAATTTATCTTTCTTTACGCTTTTATTTTTCACCAGTTCTAACTTTGCATCCATTCGATCAATCAAACTTTTTGCTTCTTTCTGAACAATCTGCAGTTGTTCTACCATATCTTCAAAGCCATTTTTATCCTTCGCCCAGATGGCTAAATATCCAAAACTGTAACTACTAGTATCAAAACCAAAATGATTAGCTACGACATAGGCTACACTTTCAGCTTGTAATTCTTGCTTACGATATTGGTCGTCCCCATATTGTGCATTAGTTCCTCTGTGTAAATCTGAGTGAGCCATTTCATGAAAAATTGTTTTTAGAATATGTTCTTGCCCCTTTAATCCTTTTGAAATGACTATTCGATTTTCATTTGGAGAGTAATAACCATTTGCGCCCTCTCTTTTAATTTCTTCAAAACTGATAGAAACCTGATTATCCATCGAAACTGCTTTAGCTGCTCGATATAAATCTTCATAATCTTTGACAGAACCAGTCAATTCATTAATTGCTTTTGGCAATTCTTTTCCTTCTGTTTGAGAAACATCAAAGACATTCCCTAACTTAAATCGAGTAACTGTGACTTCCTTCTCTTCCATCTCATTCTCAGATGGAGAAAAACTCAACTCATTTTGATTAGCAGAAATTTTAGTTTTCACTTGATACGGAACCCAAATTTTCAGAGCCTTAGAACCCTTTTTAACTGTTCTTTCAAAATCCGTTTTCCATTTATTAAAACTTGCAACTTGGGAAACATTAGGATTCTGCATCTTCAGAAAATGAATATTGTTAAGTGAGTAGTTATGAAACTTACTCATCGTATCCAAGAACGATCTAAACTGTTCTGAGTCCAAATAGTTCTTCATTCCCTCTTTCAAATGCTCAGCCAAAGCTTTTGTATCTTTATTTGAAACCAACTGGGAAATAGTTTGTTCTGATTTTTTAGTAGCAACTGCTTCGGTAATAATAGCTCCTGCAGCCACTTCAGCATCTGTCCTTCTTTCTCGATCTTCCTGCTTTTTATGAAGGTTAGAAGCAGCATTGTATGGATCTGTCCCTTGCAACATCTCATCAGAATTGGAAATACCATCACCATCCAAATCACGATCTCTCTCATCTTTTCGGTTATACTGATAAATTTTTTCGTATGGATTATCTGGTGTATTTTGCAAATTCTTGACTTGTGTTTGTTCAAATTCATCCCGAATGTTTTCGATGGTTTGTTCAACTTTTTCTGATAAATCTTTAATTTCTTTTTGCCATTTTTCTACAAGAGCTACTTGTTCCATTGGAGAATCCTTAACTCCCAACTTCTCAAACCAAGCAGATAAATTTTCTACCTCAACACTATCCATTCCATCAAAAGAAATAAATCCTAGACGACTATCATGACTACTATCCGAAAAACCAATCGGGCTGTTTTCTAACACTCCATAAGGTACTTGGGATAAAAGTTGATCGGCATAAGGAGTATCTTCCAAAGCGTAACTGAACTGAGAAATATCTAGTTCACTCGCTAATCTCTCCAGATGATACTGATTAAATAATGTCCCATCTATCTTCATCAGCTCTGGATGCTCTCGCATTTCTCGTGTTCCAAGTCTTTCTTTGTGAGCGATGGGGTTAATCTCCTCACCGATATTGTAACGGATGCTATCTTGAATCAGTTCACCATCAGGAGCGTAAATACTAAACTGGATCTTAGTTGGAGAGTTGTAGGCTTCTGGGTGACCACCAGTAACTTGTTTTAGCCCTTCTTGATGCAACGAATAGAAGTTCTGATTGGCCTTATATAGCTCCCTAGCAAAGTCTTGATACGAAATCAGCTCTGTTTCTTTAAAGGGCAATCTAGGCCCATCTGGGTGCTCCTCAGCCCATTGAAGGCGTACATGGTAGTTTTCCTTATAGATATGATCTTGTTTCCATTCTTTATAAAAATCTGAATTTGTATCTAGGAGATGATCTTCTCCAGCTGCAGCAATAATCTGATCAAATTTATCATCGCACTGTTTCGCATAGTCAAGATACTGATTCCAGGCTTGATGAAATTCTTTTGGAGTTTTTGAGATGTCAGCTGGCACACCTAAGTTATAGACAGTATCTAAGACTTGAGTAAAGGTAGCTGAATCAAGTAGGGGGCTATTCAGTGTGTTCTCTGGCGTTGTTTGTTCAATTTCTTTAGAAACTTCTTCAAACTGCTTATTCTTCAAAACTGACAGCATTTCTGCACCTTTGTCTTTAATATATTCTTCATTGACTGAAAGTTGCTCGATGTGACCATCTCTTTCTCTATAAACACCGAGAATGATCTTTTCATCCAACAATTTAACATTAGTTGCAAGCTCTCCCTTGAGTTTCATAAGAGAGGCTGGAATTTTTTCATCTCCAATATCTTTAAACAGTAGTAAGAAATCTTCATCTTTTGCTTTAATAGCTTCACTCATATTGAGATTGTGAAGCTTTTCAACACTGCTCAAATCATCTAAAACAAAAGAATGTGGATCTAAAATATCACGGAACATAGGAAGAACCTGTAATTTATCCTTAATTGCATTACTAATCAACATACCGTCATAATGCCCCTGACCATTTGCAATATCATCTAGGAAATTTGCTGCTCCCTTTCCCTCTTCAAAAGGTCTGATCCCTGAAAGATGGATAAAATTATCCTTTTGAAAAGTCACCTGAAGCACATTCTCCTCTCCATGATCCGCATAAACAAAGCTGATTTTACTGTCAGCCAGTTCATTTAAATACCAGGACGCTGTACTTTGGATAGACGGCGCATATTGATTTAATCGTCTTAAATCCGCTGGTGTAATCGGATGATAATTCGCTATTCTCCGTTGCACTTTATCATAATTTGTGCTAAACTGTAGGTAAGGATAGGATGATGTCGGGTGACTGGTAACAGTTTGCTCAAAGGTACTTGTTTCAAGTACAGGTGAGGTACTGCCTTCAGCTTTAGGCTGTAAAGAACCCGTGCCACCACTGGTCCTGTCATTCATTTGCTCCTGAGAGTTCTCAGGAGCTTTTTCTGTGCTCTGATTTTTTTCCTGCGCTTCATTAGTATCTCCAACAGAATCGGAAGGCTTTTCAAAGATTACCGTTTTATCTCCATCAATGACCATCTGTTTTTTAGGTTCTACTGAGAAGCTAATATTATGCCAGTTCTTCTTCAGCCATTCCGCATCTTCTGGAGATAAATTGCTAGTATCTATGTTCAATTCAGAACTCTGATCATCTTCTAGGACTACTTCATCTTGCTTTTTTTGTTTGGACAATAACTTGTTTACCAGCTTTTCTTCCTCCTCCGTATGAGGGAGATATTTAGCTGATTGTTCAAATTTTCCTTCTTTTGTCAGTTCTAAAGCTACTAGACGTAGCCCTTTCACAAAGTAGATATTTGGATGTTTAGCCCATTGTTTGACCTCTCCAGAATCAATTATATCCTGTGTTTCAGGTTGAATAACGAATCCGTCATCTTTTTTAGGACTACTTGATACATCCTCTGCTTCATACTTAGTCCCATTCTCATACAATTCTGACATAGTATTTTCTCTCCCTCTCTCTTGATTAATAATTGTTTGATATTCTTGACGGACTTCTTCCCTTGTCAATTGCCTATCTGACACAAAAGCTTTTACATCATCTGCAGTTAGCTCTTGCGCTTTTGCAAGAGCTAGTTCCTTCTCAAAAAAGCCCTGATAATGCCAGGACTTTTCATCTGCTGTGTAAACGTGCGCCAGCTCCTTAGGAGCTTCATTCCCCCTCTTCAGGAAATCATTCCAATCTTCCTTTTCCTGGTTAAGCTGAACGATAGGCGGAATTGCAATCTGTACTGGAATCCCCTTTTCCTGCAATCGAGTGATAAAACTATAACCAGCTGCATCATTATCTACAGCTAAGGTAATCATATCCTGATGCTGACCATCTTTAAAATAATTCGTTGTTCTAACGACAGTTTCTAGTGCTTTTCCAACATTCTGATCCACTTGATAGGATTTACCGTTCATCTCGGCATATAATTCCATAAATCTTCGACTAATGATACCATCTTTGATTCCATCCATAGCTACTAAGCGGACATCCTGAAGAGTATCCTTATGAAGCTCATAGTAACTCATTAGATCGATTGGAGCTTCCGCAAATACCAAACGTTTAGGAGTACCAATATCAATTGAAAATCCTAGTTGTCCGTCTGAATTTCTCATAATTTGTTTTAAGCGCCCACGTTCTGGATAATGCACTCGATTCTCTACTATTCCCTGGAGACTAGCGCCAGCTAAAAAGCCCGTGTTGTCTTTATATTTAAAGACAATCACAGGCTCGAAATAGTCTCCTTTTTTTCGGGTTGCCTCCGCTATACTCCCCTGGCTAATAAAGAAATTAATCGTATCATCTGAAAGGCCTCTCTGTGCCTTTAAATAACTTCTAGAGGCGCTGAAATCCTGATTCTCATATCTTTCCAAATTATAGTAAAATGGCTCTTTTGGAGCCATCTGAGCTTCTGAATTAACTTGCTTAAATTCTCCAGTTTCCAAAAAATGCATCGCTTCTTTGTAAGAAACTCCTTTTATGGATTGTACTAACTGAATGACATCTCCAAATTCAGTTCTTGAATTCCAGTGAAATTCATTTTTTCTTGCATCGATCACAAATGAATCGTGCTCTGTCCAGGTATAACTATGGCTTCCTGTACGCTTTAACTCTATGCCTAGTTGCTCTGCAACAGAAATAATAGATAATCTTTTGGCTTCTTCTTTACTTAATGCCATCTGTTACCTCCCTACAATGAAAATTCTAGCCCTTCTTTTTCTGTGACTATATCTTGTGTCTGTTCTCTCTCAAGTTCTTCTGCTTCTACAAAACGGTTTAAATCAGGAAAATAGAGTTGAGCTTGTTTTAGCTTATCATGAACTAACAGACTTTCATCGATATGATAGACTGCTTCCTGATGGCCATTAAATCCTTTCTCTAGATCAATATCATCAAAGCGGATAATAGCCAACTCTGTTAAACTTCCCTTATACCAAGCTCCAATCTCACTTTCAAGATAGAACTGAACAGATTCTCTATCTTCCGTCTTTGTATCCCGTAAATAAGCTAGTTCCCAGCTTTCACCCTGAGAATATCCAGTAACTTCTTGAACGATTAACTCCTGATTGTTCATACTTAAAATCTGATTAATATCGTCTAAACGGGGAGCTAAAATTTCCTGAGCTAGAGAGACTGCTTCTGTACGATAATCGAAAAATTCGTATTCTTTCCTATCTTCAACATAGTTCCTAACGAAATCTGAATAATGAGGGAAGTGTTCTTGAAAGCTAGGTGAAATCATCCCATAAATATAGGCTTGTCTTAATGTTTCAAACCGTGCTATTTGGTAGTATGAAGGGTCTAGCCTAGCTTCTTGATTCAACATTTCCTTAATACTTTCTGGAAGTTGTATTGGTTCCGAATCTGGCCAAGTTCTCTTAGAATAGTTGATTACTTCTTCGTAGAGAATAGTATCAATCTCCGTATTCTTCATTTCAAGCAAAGCATCCACAATTTGAGCTGCTTCTGAAAGATTGGAACGATAATCAGTAATCAAGCCATCTTTACGAACCTCCCACTCCTCAACCTGAGCATTTTCTGGAGTTCGTAGTAACAATACCTCCTCAGCTTCTAGATCAACTCCAATGACCTGATCGCCATTTGGTAGCTGATCCATCTCCAATTCCTGGATCTTAGCATCTAATTTATCATTAACCTGAAGCAAGTCTTGCTTCAAGTGAAATAATTCTTCTGCATTGGCCTTCAATTCCTCAAAGTACTCTCT
>NZ_JVKV01000044.1 GCF_001072375.1 Streptococcus pseudopneumoniae | reverse complement strand
TCAAAGGCTGGCACATTATGAACAGCGGCTTCCTCACCGTTGACACCACCATCAAAGGCTGGAGCCTCATGAACTGCACCTTCTTCACCATTGACTGCACCTGTAAATTCTGGGACTTCATGGATTTCTGCTTTTGCTCCATTTTTACCACCAGGGACTCCTGCACCTTCAAGACTTACAGGCAAATTATGCATGCTCTCAATTGCACCATCAATGATTTCTGTAATTTCTTGACCAATATCTTCCTTGTTAACTGCGAAAAGCAATGTTTTTGTATCGTATTGCGTCAAGAAAGTCGCAAAGTTCCCATTTGCCAATTTAAGAACTGGTGGTTGATTCACCAATACTTCAGAATCAAATTCTAGAGCAATGACATTTTTGCTCATCTCCACAGCATTTTTCACAGTTGCTTTTGTTGGAGCAATTCTATCCTTGCTTAAGAAATCCCAGTTGAATTTCTTATAAGATAAGGTGTATTCATTTTGAGTGGCAGTTGCATGCTCATAAAGCAAGCCAAATTCACCATTTCCAAGATCTTGCAATGAGTTATAGGCAAATTTGCCACTTTGAATTGGATTGTGCTTGAGCCAAGTTAAATCTCCATTAGCTTCCACACGCGCTAAGTGTACCAAACCATTGTAACGTCCTGGTCCACCTGCATTGCTGAGGATGATATATTCCTTACCATCGTGCACCGTATGAATGGCAGATATTTGAACGTAGACGTCTTTGACATCTGAATAGCGTTTTACATCTTTTTCCCAAGTCGCTCCGCCATCTTTACTTGTCGCTACTTGAAGATCACCTGTCAATCCACGCATGAAGAGTTTGAGATCTCCATTATTCAACTGCACAACAGTTGACTCAGTATTTTGAGCACCTGGATTATTCATCGTTGAAGAGTGAATTGTTTGGTTGCCTACTGGGCGGTTATCATTGACAGCTTCACCAGCGTGCCAAGTTTCACCATGGTCATCTGAGTAAATGACGCGTGAAGACTGAGAACCACTTAGGTAGGATACGTTATTTGTTGTGTAGGCAGGGATAACCAGACGCCCTTTGTGAGGTCCTGAGTGCAAGGCAATACCCGTACCAGGTCCAGTACCTAAGAAGTGCATCCAGTCCTTACGAATGCCGTATGTAATATCTTTTGGTGCAGACCAAGTTTTTCCATCGTCATCACTATAAGACATCCAGAGATAGTTGGTGTTTGAAACTCTAAAGATATTCTTGTCGCTATAATCGAAGTAGACATTACCAATCAGTTCTTCACCCTTGTAAAGATCACCCTTATCACTATAAGCTGGTTTCTTAGGATCAACTACAACACGGTATTCTGTCTTTCTATTTTCAGGGTCAAAGACTTCACCATTTTCACTGATTGTATAACGTCCTGCTTCACCTTTTTTGTATAGAACCTGATAAACCTTATCTCCAATTTGCTCATAGGCTTGTGGTGCTTTTCCTGGTAAATCTCTAACAGCTTCACCTTCTACGAACATATCAAAAATAGAGAAGATTCTCTTAGTTTTCGGATCTTGGACTAGGGCCATGTCAATGTTGACTGGTGATCCCGCATGAGCTCTTCTGGCATTCTCATTATCACGAGGATTTGAGATGACAATTCTATCTCCCCATGTTTTACCCTTATCATCACTACGACGAACAACCATACCGATATCGCCCCAGTCAGAGTGATGCAAGCGTCTCTCATCTGCACCAGCAATCAAGGTTCCTTTATCCGTTTTCAGCAAGGCTGGAATACGATAGCTTGCGATACCATCTTTATTCGGCTTGCGGTTCTCACCACCTTCAAAAACATCCAGTTTATCAGTAACTTCTGCTCCTTCAGGAAGTTTCTTCTCCAACTCTCCTCTTTCAAAAAGTTGGCTACGTTTTTTAACTTCTTCTGGAGTAAGAGTACGATCATAAACCGTTAGATTACGGACTTTAAGATTAGCACCCCAGAAGTTTTTGCCTGTACGTTTTGTTGTACCGATTTGTACATGATTAACATCTGGCATGTCTTGGATGAAACGACCAGACTGAGGACTTGTTCGCGACAAGACACCATTTACATAGACGCGAACTTGACCTTTTGGTTGGTCTGCATTTGGTCTTTCAACTGTAAAGGTTACTGAGTTCCACTCACCTGGCTTAATCTTCAAAGGAGCAGTTTTATAATCACCATAGAATTGGTTTCCATTGGCATCACGACCTTCAACGATAGCTGTGTTATCGAGGATAGCCATGGTAAAATACTCATTTACTTTGGTATCACTAGAGACTGAGAAGAGGTTGTAAAAACGTGGAGCAGATGCATCTGGTTTGAACTCCATATGGATGGTCGCATTTTGAAGTTTTTTAAGCTTGTCTAGCTCCTCCTTCATGTCAACTCTTTGACCATTTGAAGGATTGGTTTCCACATCCTCTTTTTCAATAACAGTATTGGCATTTTCCAACTCTCTGGCATAAAAGTCACGGGGAATATTTCCAACTTCCTCGTCTTCACTCTCTGTAGCTGGAGTTTCGTTTGATGCTTCTGTTTCTGTTGGTTTTTCAGACCCTGGGTTTGCTTGCAACTCTTCACGACTCACTTCTGTTCCACTATTATTTACTGTGGTTACTTGGCCTGCAAGCTCCTTATCGAGATTCGTCAGACTTCCTGTCTCTACTTCCTTAGGCAATTCTGGCAAAGATTGCCCCGCTGTTTCACCATTCGCTGATGGTACCTCTTGAGCCAAAGCAGGGGCAGCACCAAAAACAACCGCTCCAATCACTACTGAAGCTGCTCCAACTGCAAATTTCCGAATTCCATATCTCTGTTTTCTATCAAAATCTCTCTGATTCATGTTTTCCCTTCCGTTATTTTAAAAAATAAAGCGCTTTCTTTTTTGCTTAAAATTTTTAGCCACTCAGACTAGCTGCAAATAAGAAACTGTATTATTGAATGGAATTGCCATTCTTTGTAAATGAAATGCTGTTGCACTTTTATAAACTCTATGTTAAAAGATTCGCAACTAGCTATACTCCTTTCACTTTTTATCTTAACCATATTATATAATAAATATTCTAAATTTTAGACTTTATAATCTATAATAGATTCTACTTTCAAAGATATTTAGATGTTTCAAACCACCTGAAACTACTTTCTCATTATCTGGGGCACGTAAAGAAAAGCCTGTAGTTCATTTGAAACTACAGAGCTTTTTTTTCAATTTTTAGTGACCAAGATAGGTAAAGGGGATCTCACTATCACACAACCAATTGTAAACTTGATCATTGACATGAACATTCATGGCTTCATGAGCATATTCAGGCATGATACGATAACTCTTTTCACAAGACAAACGGTTGTAAATAGCAAACTGAGTGATTGGATAGCAGACATCGTCATCAAGTCCAGTAATCATCCGAACTTCCCCCTTAATACGATGGGCAAGATTTTTTACATCGATATAGCTAAGTGTTTTCATAATCTGCTCTTCTGTCTCATGGAATGGATCATGGAACTTAAAGTAACGAAAAAGCTCATCATAGGCTTCGCTGGTATTTCCAATCTCTAGCACTCGTCTAAAGTCTGATAAGAATGGATAAATAGCAACTGTACGCTTGATACGTGGATTTAACCCCGCAGCCACTAGAGCCAGCGCTCCTCCTTGAGAAGCTCCATAGCTTGCTAATTGGCCTTCATCCACTTGTGGGAAGCTAGCGACAATCTCAACTAATTGATAAATATCAAGATAAACATCCTTATAGAAGAGTTGCTCTTTTCCTTCTACTGCACCACGAATAATTTGGCCCTTAACTGTATTTCCGAGTGGCGAACGTAACCCATCTTGTGAGTAACCAGACTGACCACGGACATCCATAGATACGACACCATAACCAGCGACTGTAAAGGCTAACATATCTGTCCAATCCCAACAACGTCCCATATAGCCATGGAAGTGAAAAATAACTGGTACTTTATGTTCAGATTTTGGTAAGACCACACGCGCATAAACAAGACCTTCCCGAGTGCCCTTAAAAGTTAGCTCATAACACTTCACATTTGGAATATGAAAATCACGTTCTTCTAGTTGGTAATCTGGCAAGACCGAAACCTTCTCTATTTCCCCATCCCAAAAATCGTCAAAGTCTTGCGGAACTTCATCTCGCCCTCTGTAAGTTTTCATTTCTTCTATTAGTGCTGAATTTCTCATAAAACCCTCCTTAATTTTGTAAACGTTACCATAACTCTAGCACATAAAGGAAGGCAATGCAAGACTGATATTTTAAATAGAAAGTGATTTTAATTTTGAAGATTCATAAAAGCTTATCTGAAAGTAGTTTTATCCATTCCATTCTGTATAAATTCAATACACTTTCAAAGAATAACAGCTTCTTTTCTCTCTCCTCCAAGAGTCATTGAAGACTAGGCTTATACTCAAATCCAAACTAGGTCAGCTTTATCTGCAACCTCAAAGCCGTGCTTTGAGCAACCTGCGGCTAGCTTCCTAGTTTGCTCTTTGA
>NZ_JVKV01000043.1 GCF_001072375.1 Streptococcus pseudopneumoniae | reverse complement strand
TACTATATTTTTAAAAATTATTTTGAAAATCTGAAAATAATTCTCTGATGCGTCCTGGGAAAATCATTTTAATTTTCCAATTTATCTTCGCCTCTTTTCATTTTCTTACATTTTTATATAATAGTAACAAAATATTCGGATTTAAGCAATTTTTAGCCTTATATTTTTGAAAAATACATTGAAAATCCGTAAATATTGAGTTTATAACATTCAATTTAGATTGCAACTATTCAGAAACAAGGGATTTCTCCCAAAAAATAGAGCAGATCTTCCAATCTGCTCTTTCTTTATTTACTATTCTTTACGATTTATCTGCACTTCCATGAAAAATGAATTT
This sequence comes from Streptococcus pseudopneumoniae, assembly GCF_001072375.1. Lineage (GTDB taxonomy): Bacteria > Bacillota > Bacilli > Lactobacillales > Streptococcaceae > Streptococcus > Streptococcus pseudopneumoniae_L. The sequence continues at coordinate 11,336 of NZ_JVKV01000043.1, read as the reverse complement.
CTCTGGATATTTTTTGATAAAACTTAGCTCATTCTCATTTCCATCATAATCATAGACAAAATTATCTGCTTCATCCAATTTCTCATAAAAATCATCGCCATACTCTTCTTCCATCTGTGCTAGCAGCTCCGATCTTTCTTCTCTAACAAAGGAGATAGTTCCACCAAAGTATGCAAGGAGATTTTTGAAATTAGCAGCATGCTCCTTCATTCCAAATAGTTCGAAGCCCTTTAAAGTATCTTTCCAGACAATCCCTGTCGAATTATCGAAAAATTGATAGTGACCTCCATTGTTTACTTCGATAAAATACCAGATAATTGCCAGAAGGTATCTTTGTTCTAAAGTAAAGATTTTTGCAGAATCGAGATAGTCTTTATAGGTGTTATAGATGTTAACAGTTTCGTATACTGGTTCAATAATATCCCAAGAGTCTTCTGCATTTTGAACATCTTCTATCTTAATATTCTTGTATAATTTCTTATTCTGTGCAGTTTTCATTTCTTGATTAGTTTCATTAGCATCTTCAAAATAGTATTTCTGAAGCAGGGGATATTCTGTTGGCTTGCCTTCAAAAACTTCCTTTAGAGAACCTACTTTAACCAACTCAATACACCATTCAATGACTGGATTTGTTGAGGAATCAGCATTTTTGATAGCATTTTCTAATAAATCTAGAGCCTGATTAGCTTCAGTTTCAAAGTCCTTGTTCGGATCACTAGATAAACGCCAATGGGTAAAACTATTTCGATAATACCAAATAGCATCCCTATCTTCTTCAGAGACCATCTCTAAAACTCTTTTGGCTTCTTCGAATTGACTCCAATTATTATAGACTTTGGCTAGTTCACTAAGGACTAGTCCACTTAAATTTTCTAAGCCAAGCTCTAAAAGAATTTCTATTACTTTCTCGAATTGGAAGTTATGCTTAATGTCTTTAAGACACTGAACTTTCTCCGATTCATTTAATGTGATAAATGTTTCCAGCGTAATTGTATTGATATCCATAGGTATCTCCCACTAAAACTAATGAACTTTTATAATTTTAATTCAATTTGTAATGAAACTTCTGCTTTTTCTATCGTCTCCAAGATAAACTTTCTAGAAGTATAGGCCGAGATAAAAAATCCCGACCTCACATTTTAGTAGAAATGAGTCTTTGAAATACTTTTGTTCATTTATTGGACTCTGCAAAATAGTTTTGCCCTACACTTCATTGTGTCAATCTTCAATCTAAGACTTACGATAAAACATTCATAACTGCCACACTGACATCGTCAATGGCATTTTCTTGGTTAGAACGGCTATTGGTTACCAACATTTCTAGGTTTCCTGCATTTTCATAGTAATAGGAAGCCCCTTTAGCATTGAATACAACCAAGAAGTGCTCTTCGCCACCATGAATCTCATAAACAATCCAACCACTATTTTCAATGGCCGTGTGTACAAAGACATGACGGTAGACTTCTTCATAGGTAGGGTATGAAAAGGCACTGTTTTGTGTTTTGAGTCGTATAATTTGACGGACAAACTCGATACTATCTTGACGCTCATTGATCAAATCCCAGTTGACTTGGTTGACACTATCAGGAGCATTGTAACTGTTCATTGCTCGCTCACGATCTGCGTGAGTCAACTCTCCATTTTCGCCTGTAGCTACGAGTTTAGTACGGCCAAACTCTTGCCCCAGTTCCATGAATGCCATCCCTTGCATAAGGAGGTTCATAGCCGTTGCTGTTTCTACTTTCTTCATGATACGTTTTTCGCTCTCCGATGGATGAAGGGTTCTAAGCAAATCATGCAAATTGTAATTATCGTGGGCTTCTACATAGTTAAGAACCTGGTTTGGACTGAGATATGAACCGAGCTCACGACTTCCAAGGATAGCCTTTGCGACGATCGGCTCAGTACCTGCACCACTAACAAAACCAGATTTGATAGAACCATAGACTTCACAACCTTTAACCGCATCACGTTGATTATCATTAAAGAATCCAATGTTTGGCAATTGATAGGCATTATCTTTCTTAGCCTTATCATAAGGAGCAAGACCAGTTCCCATATCCCATCCTTCTCCATAAAGGATGATCTTAGGATCGACTTCGTCCATAGCCCAACGAATCATCTGCATAGTTTTGATATCATGAATTCCCATCAAGTCAAAGCGGAAACCGTCAATATTGAATTCTTTTACCCAGTAGAGAAGAGAATCAATCATATATTTACGGAACATTTCATGCTCACTGGCAGTTTCGTTACCGACTCCTGTTCCATTTTGGTAGGTTCCGTCATGGTTCATTCGATAATAATAATCGGGAACCGTTGTTTGGAATGGCGCATCCACCGTTGAGAAGGTATGATTGTAAACAACATCCATAATAACACCGATACCAGCATCGTGATAAGCTTGGACCATGGCTTTCAAATCACGGATAGCTTGACCTGGATCATTTGGATTTGTAGACATGCTAGTTTCTGGAGCATTGTAGTTTTGTGGATCATATCCCCAGTTATAAGTTACATTTCCATCTGCGTCGTATTCTTTATGACGGTCAGCAATTGGTTGCAACTGAACATAGTTAACACCAAGTTCTTTGATGTAATCAAACGCAGTCGACTGACCATACTGGTTAACTGTTCCAGTTTGCGCCGCACCTAAGAACGTTCCTCTTAATTCTGGCGTAACACCAGATGTTTCAGACTTAGTCAAATCACGGATATGCATTTCATAAATGACTGCTTGGCAAGGATTTTCCAAACGCCAAGTTGCTTCTGTACCATGCTTAACCTCAAAACCTTCGACCTTACGTTCTTGATTTGAGACAATGGCTGAACGTTTTCCATCAGGACTTGTCGCTATTGTATATGGATCACGAGTTAATGACTGGTGATGAGGAAAGTCAATTTGGTAGTGGTAAGCACAACCTGCTAAGCTTTCTGGAACTGATAAACTCCAAACACCAATTGTATTATACTTGTGACTATAGGAGTAACTATTTCCTCGCTCCATTTCAAAGGTTTTAAGGATAGGTGCGTCGTTACTTGCAGATTCATAGACTACTACTTGGACAGATGTAGCGGTTGGTGCCCATAGGCTAAATCTTGTTTCAGTTTCAGAAACTTGACATCCCAACTCTCCTTGATAACCCCAGTGGTGGTCAAAACTAGCGCTATTGATTGCCTTGTCGAAGGCAAAAGGATTTTGGTCTTTATAATGAGTACTTGCAATAGCTGGATTTTCAGAATAATAAACTGTATCATCTCCATCCAAAATCCAAACCTCTGTCAAAAGTGGATAATAATTGAAGCGAATAGGATATTCTTTGCTGACACCATCTTTTTCAACAGTAAAAGTCATGGTCTCAAGAGCTACTTCACTCGATTGAGTCAGTGAGAATTTTGCTCCAAAATATTCTTCTTCTTTGATAAGTTCTGCTGAATCTAGAGGCTTTATGCTGAAACTGCAAGCCTCGTAAGCTTCATCTTTACGATGATAATGAATAAGTACAAGATAATTGTACATGGTTCTCCCTAATTTCTAAATAAATTTGATTTTATATGTGACTAATAATTTATTGATCAAGTGCCTCACGATTCACAAAAAATTCAATGTGATTATGGCACACCTCCAAATCTACTGGCGTGTCGCCACCGTATTCTCCATCAAGATTGAGCATAAAAGGCTCTTCATGATCCAAAGTTTCAATTCGGAGTTTACTCGTTTTAAGGTATTCAACATTGATATCTGAAACGTGTTGGCCTCCGTTCATGGCCTGAACTAGCAGACTCAACATATCTAGTATTTTATCCGTCTTTACTAGAATAAGCGTGAAATTGCCGTCATCCAGTTTGGTATCAGGTGCAAATTGCTCAAATCCACCAATAGAATTGGTCAAGGCAACAAAGACAAGAGAAACTTCTCCTGTAAAAATTCCCCAATCATGGTAAATACGAACAGGACGGGCTTTGGATTTTGGAAACATCTCGAAGCCTTTAGCAACGTAGGCCAGATAACCCAAACGCGTCTTTAGTTCACTCGGAACGCTAAAAGTTAACTCCGTAAGAGTTCCTGCCGCAGCAATATTGATGAAATACTTATCACCATAAGCACGACCAATATCAATTTGCTTGGTTTCATTTTTAGCAATGATTTTCGCTGCAGCAACTGGATCTCCCATAGGTATTTTCAATGCTCTTGCATAGTCATTGGTAGTTCCAGTAGGAATGATGGCTATCTTTGGACGATGTTCCAGAGGTGCAATTCCATTAACCACTTCATTGATAGTACCATCGCCACCAGCTACCAAAACCAAATCAAATCCAGCTTTTGCAGCTCTTTCTGCTTCTTTCTGGGCTGATAAGTGTTCAGTTTTGGTCTGAAAAGCACTTGTTTCATAGCCTATGCTCTCTAACACTTCTAGAACTTCTGCGATATTTTGCTTGATAATTTCCTGGCCTGAGGTCGGATTATAAATGAGACGTGCGCGTTTTTTTACTTCTTTCATAGCTTACAAACTCTCAAGCCAAGCTTCATCACGAATCTCTATTCCCAGTTCTTGTGCTTTTTGGAGCTTGCTTCCTGCATCTGCTCCTGCTACAACAAGGTCTGTTTTTTTCGACACACTACCAGTAACCTTGGCTCCTAGACTTTCTAATTTATTTTTAGCTTCTGAGCGATTCAAACGCTCTAGCTTTCCTGTCAATACGACAGTTAGACCAGACAAGGCTGCATTTGCTGCAACTGTCTGTCCTATGTAGTCTAGATTAACACCTGATTCTTTCAATTCCCTTAAAAGGATTTCAGAACCCTCTGTAGCAAAATAGGTCTGAAGGCTTTGGGCAATGACACTTCCCAGACTTTCGATACTTGCAATTTCTTCAGGATTGGCTTGTGCTAGCGATTCGATTGAGTGGAAGTTTTGTAAAAGCAACTGACTTGCCTTACTTCCTACATGACGAATCCCCAAACCAAACAAAAGTTTTTCAGCAGAATTTTCTTTGGATGCTTGAATAGCCTGGTAGAGCTTTTGAGCAGATTTTTCCTTAATACCATCTAGCAAGAGCAAATCTTCCACAGTCAAATGATAAATATCTGCAACATCCTTAACCAAATCGGCAGCAAATAGTTTCTCAACGATCGATGGACCAAGGCCAGAGATATTCATGGCATCACGCGATGCGAAGTGCGTCAAGCCTTCCTTGATCTGAGCAGAACAACGTGGATTGATACAACGAAGGGCAACCTCATCTTCAAAATGCAAAAGATTACTGTCACAACTTGGACAGTTTGTTGGAATATCTAGTCTTTCCTCTGACACTCGCTTGGATTCTACCACTCGTAGAACAGCAGGAATGATATCACCTGCTTTGTACACAATGACAGTATCATCCTTACGAATATCCTTTTCAGCGATATAGTCGACATTATGAAGGGTTGCACGACTTACAGTTGTACCTGCAAGTTGTACTGGAGTAAGATTAGCAGTCGGAGTCACAACTCCTGTACGGCCAACAGTCCAGTCAACAGAAAGAAGTTTCGCTTCTTTTTCTTCTGCTGGGAATTTATAAGCGACTGCCCACTTAGGTGCTTTGACTGTAAATCCTAGTTGCTCCTGACCAGCTAGATCATTGACCTTAATCACAACTCCATCGATATCATAAGGCAACCTATCTCTTTCTTGACCAATTTCTTGAATAAACGCCCAAACCTCATCCATACTATGAGCTAATAGACGTCTTTGATTAACCACAAAGCCTAATTGTTCCAAATGTTTCAAAACCTTCTCTTGACTATCCCGAGTTGAAGGACTAGCTTCTTGGTAAAGGAAAGTCGCCAAATTTCGTTTTGAGACTACTGACGTATCTAACTGACGAAGGGTTCCTGCAGCAGCATTTCGCGGATTGGCAAATTCCGGCTCCCCATTTTCTTGACGAGATTGATTGACCTGGTCAAAAGAAGCTCTCGGCATATAACATTCACCACGAACTGTAATATCTAATTTTTCTGGTAATGATAAAGGAATGTCTTTCACTCGTTTAAGATTTTCAGTGATGTTTTCCCCGATGGAACCATCACCACGAGTTGCCCCAGTAACAAAAATTCCCTGCTCATAAGTCAAGGAAATCGATAAACCATCAATCTTCAACTCACAAATATAAGTGACATTATCCAATTCTTTACGAACACGCGCATCAAAAGCGTCGAGTTCTTCACGTGAAAAAGCATCCTGCAAACTATAAAGAGGATACTGATGACTATATTTCTCAAACCCATCAAGAATCTTTCCACCAACACGATGTGTCGGACTTTCTGGTAAAACTTGGTCAGGATGAGCTTTTTCTAACTCTACCAATTCACGATAAAGACGGTCATACTCACTATCAGATACAGATGGATTATCACTTGTATAATACTCTGTCGCATAGCGATTGAGCAGTTCAACGAGCTCTTTCATTCTTTCATTCATAGAACCATTTTACCATAAAAAGGACTCTATAAACAATACTCAAGCTCTAAAAAAGAAAATGAGAAGGATATTTCTATCGCTTCTCATTTATTTTTATTTTTTACGATTCAAAATAGCATTCAAGACGATGGCTACTGTACTTGCAATGACAATACCATTTGAGAAGAACATTTGTAATTCAGTCGGTAAAGTATTAAAGAGATTGCTTCCGTTTAATCCCACCCCAGCAGAGATAGAAACCGCTGCAATGAGGAAGTTGTGTTCATTGTGTTCGAAGTCTACACGCGCCAAGATTTGCATCCCTTGGAGAGACACGAAACCGAACATGACGAGCATTGCTCCACCAAGAACAGGGCTAGGAATAATCTGAGCCAAGGCACCAAACTTAGGCAAGAGACCGAGCAAGATAAGGAAACCAGCTGCGTAATAGATTGGCAAACGAGTACGAATACCTGAAAGTTTCACCAAGCCTACGTTTTGTGAAAATCCTGTATAAGGGAAGGTATTGAAAAGTCCACCAAGTAAGACAGCAAGACCTTCAGCGCGATAACCATTGCGGAGACGAGTGCTATCGATTGGATCTTTAGTAATATCAGAAAGGGCAAGATAAACACCAGTTGATTCTACCATAGATACAGTAGCGATGATACACATCATTACAATAGAAGAAATCTCAAATTGTGGAGCACCGAAGTAGAATGGAGTTGGGATATGAACTAGTGGAGCTTCTGCTACTGGAGAGAAGTCAACCAAGCCCATAGTAGCAGCAATAATGGTACCTGCAATCAAACCGATCAAAATGGAAATAGATTTGATAAATCCTTTGGTAAAGATATTAACCAAAAGAATAATGAGAACTGTAATCATTGCCAAAGCTAAACTTTGTCCAGTAGGTTTTTCAACGTTATTTCCCATATTTCCGATGGCAACTGGAATCAAGGTCAATCCGATAGTTGTGATAACAGAACCGGTTACGATAGCAGGGAAAAGATTGGCAACCTTAGAGAAGATACCAGAAATCAGGATAACATAAATCCCTGAAGCAATCAAAGCTCCAAACATAGCACCACTACCATGACTCTGACCGATCATGATAAGAGGAGCAACAGACTGGAAGGCTACCCCAAGAACAATAGGCAAACCAACACCAAAATGTTTATTGAGTTGCAATTGTAAGAGAGTTGCAACCCCACACATAAAGATATCTGTTGAGATAAGATAGGTCAACTGTTGAGCTGAATACCCTAAAGCACTTGCAATCATGATTGGTACCAGGATTGAACCTGAGTACATGGCTAGCAAGTGTTGCAAACCAAGAACGGCTGCCTGTGAGTGGTTTTCCTGTTGTTTCATTAGATATCTGCCTCCTTAAAGATAACTTTTCCATTTTCAAAACGCTCTAATCGCGCGAGTGATACTACTTGATGACCTGATTTTTCTAGCAGTTCACGACCATCTTGGAAGGATTTTTCAATCACAATTCCGATAGCTTCAACTGTAGCACCAGCCTGTTCAATGATCTGAATCAAACCTTTAGCTGCTTGACCATTAGCCAAAAAATCATCAATAATCAATACTTTATCTTGAGGAGATAAGAACTTACCTGCAATAGATACGGTACTAGTTACTTGTTTAGTGAAAGAATAAACCTCAGCAGTCAAAATTCCTTCATTCATCGTAATATTTTTTGCCTTCTTAGCAAAAATCATAGGTACATCTAACTGTTCAGCCACATAAAGGGCTGGGGCAATTCCTGACGCTTCAATGGTCACGACTTTGGTAATACCAGCATTTTTAAAATGCTCTGCAAAGGTACGACCAACCTCGCGCATCAAGGAATAATCAACTTGGTGGGTCAAGAAGGAATCCACCTTAAGAATATTCTCACCAAGGACGTTTCCGTCCTTTAAAATTCGTTCTTCTAATAATTTCACAATAACCTCCGAAATAAAAAGAGACTTACCAAGTAAGCCTCTAGGAAACAAAGAAATAGATTTAACACCTATCCTTTTATCTCTGCAGCTTACTCATTGTTAGGTATTTACGGTACCTTGTAGAAACGCCACGCCAATTCGTGGCATAAATAAGTAATAGTAATATTAGTGAGCGTCACCATTCCAGATAGAGTTTTTCACAATGACATAGTCAACGTGACGAAGATCAGCTACCTTTCGACCTCCAGCATAAGAAATCGAACTTTGCAAATCTTGTTCCATCTCTGTTAAGGTATCTTGCAAATGTCCTTTGGCAGGAAGAAGAATTTTCTTACCTTCGACATTCTTATAAGCACCTTTTTGGTATTCTGAGGCTGAACCATAGTATTCTTTAAATTGTTTACCATCAACTTCAACTGTTTTACCAGGACTTTCGATATGCCCTGCAAACAGTGAACCAATCATGACCATGCTCGCACCAAAGCGGATTGACTTGGCAATATCACCATGTGTACGGATACCACCATCGGCAATAATCGGTTTACGCGCAGCTTTAGCACACCAGCGAAGGGCTGCTAACTGCCAACCACCAGTACCAAAACCAGTTTTTACCTTAGTAATACATACCTTACCTGGACCGATTCCGACCTTAGTAGCATCTGCACCAGCATTTTCAAGTTCACGCACGGCTTCTGGAGTACCAACATTACCAGCGATGACAAAAGTATCAGGTAATTCTTTCTTGATGTGCTGAATCATTGAAATCACGCTGTCTGCATGACCATGAGCAATATCAATGGTGATGTACTCTGGTGCATCAGCCTTTAATTGACTCACAAAATCATACTCGTAGTCTTTAACACCTACCGAGATTGAAGCAATCAAGCCCTGATCGTGCATACGTTTGACAAAAGGAATGCGTCCTTCTTCATCAAAACGATGCATAATATAGAAATATCCACCCTTAGCAAGTTGTTCAGCAACATTTTCATCTAAGATCGTCTGCATATTAGAAGGGACAACTGGCAACTTAAAGGTATGTTTCCCCAAGGTCACATGTGTATCAGCTTCTGCTCGACTTTGAAGGACACACTTATTTGGGATTAGCTGAATATCTTCATAGTCAAAGATTGGAAATTCGTTTAACATTTCGATGTCTCGTTTCTTTTATAATGACCTACCTATGCTTTCGCATCGCTACGTCTTTTCCGACGTTTCCTTTAACGATTATAAACTAAGGTAAAGTTTTTGTCAAACATTTTGAAACCTAAAATTTATAACGTTCGGATTTTGCTTGTTTGTTCTATAAAAAATAGAGAGATTATGAGCTCTCTATTTTTATACTGTCTTAATAATACTCACCTTGACGATAATCCCATGAGTTAAAGGTATCTGATAGATGCATCATGATTTTATCAATATCCAGTCCTTTACGGATCACAACTGGAGCTGGTGAGATTGAACGTGCTCCACCTTGTTCTGGGATGAGTTTTCCATCCTTATCAACCATAGACACCATCACACCTTGCTCGTAACGAGTTTCAATCGTTTTGTCTGGCTGGATAGATGCAACATAGTCGTCAGCTTCGATGACAAGATCCACTGCTCCTTCGATACGTTCACCGATTCCTTCAACCTTACCTCGGTTTCCTTTTCCAGAAGGGTTTGCAGATGAAGCATATACCATTTTGCCTTCTTCCCAAAGTTTGGCAGCTAATTGTTCACCAGCTTTCCCAAACTTGATAACAAAACAGCTAGTTCCACGCACATCGGTCATGAGTTCTTCACGACCATCACCGTATGCTTTCAATTTCTCAAAGGCTTCTGGTTTCCATGGAAGGATACAACCAAGGAGAATATCTTCGTCCCAATGTTTTTGATAGAAGGCTTCGATTTCAGGATTTAGCTGCGCTAAAGCGCGAAGCTCATCCATACTACCACAGAGGACTACTCCTGGTTTATTACGATTACGTTCTTTGGCTTCAAACTTACGTTCAAGTCCTGCCTTATCACTAGTCATGATAATGTAACCAACCTTAGTAGGGCAAACGATACATCCGCCCTCACCTTTCAAGATTTCATAGCCTTCTTGTGAAAGTGTTCCGTTCCATTGAATGTGTTTTGTCATAGTTCTATTTCCTTTTCTATTTTTTCTAATCCTGCCAGTAGGCTGGGCGTTGTTTTTCATAAGCAGCAATCAAATCTTCATACTGCAAGGTAATACCGATATCATCCAAACCATTTAAGAGCTTGTATTTCCACTCGCTATCGATTTCGAAAGTGAATTCTCCAACCGGTGAGATGATTTTTTGTTGTTCCAAGTCCACAGTTACCTGATCGCTTGGTTTCAAGTGGGCTAGTTTGTCTCTAACCTCTCTAGGCTGAACAATAGGCAACATACCATTATTGAGTTCATTATTGTAATGAATGTCACCGAAAGATCCTGCAATCACGACCTTAAAACCGTAGTCTGCTAGTGCCCAAGCTGCATGTTCCCTCGAAGACCCTGCCCCAAAGTTATCACCTGAGATGAGGATACTGGCTTTGCGGTATTCAGGTCGGTTAAAGACAAAGTCTGGATCCTCAGTATACTTATCGTCCAGATAACGCCAAGCATACATGAGGTACTTACCAAAGCCTTTCTTATCGATTAACTTGAGAAACTGCTTGGGTAGGATTTGGTCGGTGTCGATGTTATCATTCATAAGAGGAACGGTCGTTCCTGTATAAACTGTGAATTTCTCCATATCCTCTCCTTACTGGGCCTCTGGCATTAGCCGAACATCTACGAAGCGCCCTGCAATAGCTGCCGCAGCTGCCATAGCTGGACTACAGAGATGAGTCTTAGCGCCAAAGCCTTGTCTGTCTTCAAAGTTACGGTTGCTAGTTGAAGCGCAGTGGACGCCATCAGGTACCTTGTCGGGATTCATCCCTAGGC
>NZ_JVKV01000042.1 GCF_001072375.1 Streptococcus pseudopneumoniae | reverse complement strand
CCAGAGGCAACAGCAAAGTAGATTCCTTTTTCTTGATAAGAATGGAGCAACTTTTTCAGACGCTCCATATCGAATTGACCGGCACCATCCAAAAAAGTACCGTCCATATCCGTTGCTACTAATTTAATCATAAGTTCTTCATACTCCAATTAATAAATCTACCTTCTATTATACCATAGAAAAAGTAAAAAAAGACGTGCTGAATTGACACGTCCTTGCCTTCTATAAATAATCCTGTAGGGCTAATTTAAGGCG
>NZ_JVKV01000041.1 GCF_001072375.1 Streptococcus pseudopneumoniae | reverse complement strand
CGGCTAGCTTCCTAGTTTGCTCTTTGATTTTCATTGAGTATCAGGAGCAACCGAAGTAAATCTTTCCACAATAAAACGCATAATATCAAGTTTTTTATACCTGATACAATGCGTTTTTTTGATTATAAAGACTTATTGCCCAACTTCTTCTAGGCGTTTAGAACCTTGTCTAAAAATTCTTTAAGACGAGGATGTTGTGGGTTATCAAAGATTTGGTCAGGTGTACCGTCCTCAAGGAATTCACCATCTGCAGTAAAGATAACTCGATTGGCAACCTTGCGGGCGAATCCCATTTCGTGGGTTACGATGATCATAGTCATACCTTGTTCAGCCAATTCCTTCATAACGTTAAGAACGTCACCGACCATCTCAGGGTCAAGGGCAGAAGTTGGTTCGTCAAAGAGCATGATATCAGGGTTCATGGCTAGACCGCGAGCGATAGCCACACGCTGTTTTTGACCACCTGATAGGCTTTCAGGATTTGCATTAGCCTTATCAGCGAGTCCAACTTTTTCAAGAAGTTCCATTCCCAATTTTTCAGCTTCGGCCTTAGTCATCAACTTATGCTCTACTGGTGCGAAAGTGATATTTTCCAATACCGTCATGTGTGGGAAAAGATTGAAGTGCTGGAACACCATTCCGACATTTTCACGAACGTGGTCCACGTTGGTTGCTTTATCCGTCAAATCATAGCCATTAACTGTGATATGACCTTTTGTACCTTCCTCAAGGAGATTCAAGCTACGCAAGAAAGTTGATTTACCTGAACCAGAAGGCCCAATGATACAAACAACATCTCCTTCATAGAATTTTGCTGAAATTCCTTTAAGGACTTTGTTTTTACCATATTGCTTATGTAAATTATCGACATCGATTTTTAATTTAGCCATTATTGAATCCTCTTTTCTAAGCGTTTTGCAAGTCTAGTAAGAAGAGTGATAATCACAAGATAGAAGACTGCGAGAATTGCATACATTTTGAAACTTTGGTAGTTACGAGCAATGATAATCTTACCAGTCTGGAAGAGTTCGACCAAACCGATTGCAGATACGATAGTTGTATCTTTAAGTGCGATAACAAATTGGTTGACGAAGTTTGGAAGCATAAGTTTGGTTGCTTGTGGCAAGACAATCTTACGCATGGTTTTACTGTATGAGATACCAAGGCTTCGACTAGCTTCCATTTGTCCGATAGGAACTGCTTTAATACCACCACGTACAATTTCAGCGATATAAGCGGCTGAGTTTAGGGAGAGGGCGATTGTACCAGCGACAAAGTCATTGATTGGACTCTGTTGGCCTGTAAGGGATTCGATAAAGTTAGGAACTCCCCAGAAGATAAAGGCAGCAAGAATCATCAATGGAATACCACGAATCACATCGACAAAGATTTCTGAAATAAGACGAAGTGATTTATAAGGACTAACGCTAAACATACCAAAGATAATTCCGATAACAATCGCAATTGCAAAGGAAATCAAAGCTAGAGAAAGGGTAATTCCAAGTCCACTTAGAAGTTGTTTGTAGTTGTTTTTCAACAAGCCCCAGATAGTAGTTTCGTCAACAGTTGATGATTCACTTGTTGAATCAGTTGCAAGGTATTTATCAAGAATCTTTTGGAATTCACCGCTTGCTTTAAGATTTGCAAGACCGTTGTTGAACATTTCAATCAATTCAGGATTGCTTCCCTTTTTAACTGCAAAAGCAGTTTCACCAATTGGAGTACCTTCGATTGGTGTTTTTAATTTTTGACCCTGACTGATAGAGTATTTAAGAACTGGTTCGTCATCCATCACAGCGTCAACTGCACCAGTATTCAAGCTATCATACATAGATGAACCATCTGCAAAGGTTTTAATTTTATAACCATATTTGCTTTGATTTTCAGTTAGGAAGGTTTGAGAAGCAGTACCATTTTTAACACCAACGGTTTTACCATTCAAATCTTCATAAGAAGAAATCGTACTTGATTCCTTAACTCCAAGAATCGTATTAGCTGTATAGTAAGAATCTGAGAAATCAAAGGTTTCTTTACGTGCATCAGTAACAGACATACCCGCAATCATACCATCAGCTTGACCAGATTGAACTGCGTTAATAGCAGCGTCAAAACCTGGGTTGGTGATTTCAATCTCGAAACCTTGGTCTTCGGCAATAGCCTTGATCAAGTCCATATCAATACCAGTGTACTGGTTGCTTGAGTTTTGGAAAACGAATGGTGCAAATGAAGAATCACTTGCGATAACGTATTTTGATTTGACTGGAGTAGCTTTTTGACCTGCGCTTGTAGTAGAAGTGAGAGAAGTCACTTGTGAACTAGTTTTAGAAGAACTTGTCCATTTATTGATAATTTTGTCCAAGCTACCATCTTTTTTCATCTGAGCTAAAGCTTCGTTAAATTCTGTAACTAGGTATTCGTACTTGCTACCTTTTTTAACTCCAAAAGCAAAGCTTCCAACGGCTTCTCCGTCCATGTTGATACTGAGATCTTGCCCTTGGTTAATAGCGTACTCGATGACTGGTTTGTCATCCATGATGGCATTTACAGCACCTGTACTGAGACTGTTATTCATCAAATCACCAGTATCAAAGGTTTTGATAGTGAAACCATATTTATCTTTGATGCTTTCTAGGAAACGTTGTGCGGCAGTACCGTTTTTAACACCAACAGTTTTACCACTGAGTTCTTCATACTTAGTGATTTTGTTAGACTTAGTTGTTGCGATGACAACTTTTGTATCATAGTATGTATCAGACATGGTAAAGACGTTTTCACGCTCTTTGGTTTTTGTCATACCAGCCATGATCGCATCTGCTTGCCCTGCTTGGACCGCATTGACAGCAGCATCAAAGCCTGGATAAGACATTTGGATATTCCATCCTTTTATCTCAGCGACTTTATTGATAATGTCGACATCAATTCCTTTATAAGTCTGGTCTGTATCTTTAAACTCAAAGGGTGCATAAGCAGTATCACTAACAATCTTGATAGTGTCCGCATTAACATAGCCTAAAGAGAATAAGGGAAATAAAAATAATAAAAATGCAAGGATTTTTTTCTTCATGTTTAGTCTCCTTTTTAGAATATTTACCCATTATAGCAGAAAATAAAAAAGTTGGCAAATATTTAGTGTTTTGATGTCATAAGATGTGACATGAGGTGATAAGTGGCAAGAAATTGAGAATCAGTAAGTCGATCCTTTTTATGGTAAAATAGAAGGATAGAAAATGTGTATGAGGCAATTATGATCAATAGAATTACAGACAATAAATTTAAACTTGTATCCAAATACCAACCTTCTGGGGATCAACCGCAGGCTATTGAGCAGTTGGTAGATAACATCGAGGGTGGTGAAAAAGCTCAAATCTTGATGGGGGCAACTGGTACAGGGAAAACCTATACCATGAGTCAGGTTATTTCCAAAGTTAATAAACCAACTCTAGTCATCGCCCACAATAAGACCCTAGCAGGCCAGCTCTATGGGGAGTTCAAAGAATTTTTCCCAGAGAATGCGGTCGAGTACTTCGTATCCTACTATGATTACTATCAACCTGAAGCTTATGTTCCTTCTAGTGATACTTATATCGAAAAAGATAGTTCAGTCAACGATGAGATTGATAAACTTCGTCACTCCGCTACATCAGCGCTCTTGGAACGTAATGATGTCATCGTTGTAGCATCTGTATCTTGTATTTATGGCTTGGGTTCTCCTAAGGAATATGCTGATAGTGTAGTAAGTTTGCGCCCAGGACTTGAAATTTCTCGTGATAAACTCCTTAATGAATTGGTCGACATTCAATTTGAGCGTAATGACATTGATTTCCAGCGTGGAAGATTTCGTGTACGTGGGGATGTGGTGGAGATTTTCCCAGCATCTCGTGACGAGCATGCCTTTCGTGTTGAGTTCTTCGGAGATGAGATTGATCGCATCCGGGAGGTTGAAACTTTAACTGGTCAAGTCCTCGGTGAAGTGGACCATTTGGCGATTTTCCCAGCCACTCACTTTGTGACCAATGACGACCACATGGAGGTAGCAATTGCTAAGATTCAGGCTGAATTGGAGGAGCAGTTAGCTATCTTTGAAAAAGAAGGCAAGCTCCTCGAAGCGCAACGCTTGAAACAACGGACAGAGTACGATATCGAGATGTTGCGTGAAATGGGTTATACCAATGGTGTCGAGAACTACTCACGTCACATGGATGGACGAAGCGAAGGAGAGCCACCTTATACTCTTCTTGACTTCTTCCCTGATGATTTTTTGATTATGATTGACGAGAGCCACATGACCATGGGGCAAATCAAAGGAATGTACAACGGAGACCGTTCACGTAAGGAAATGTTGGTTAACTACGGTTTCCGTTTGCCGTCTGCCTTGGACAACCGTCCCCTTCGTCGTGAAGAGTTTGAAAGTCATGTCCACCAGATTGTCTACGTTTCAGCAACGCCTGGTGATTACGAGATGGAACAAACGGACACCGTGATTGAGCAAATCATCCGTCCAACAGGTCTTTTGGATCCAGAGATGGAAGTGCGTCCAACCATGGGACAGATTGATGACCTCTTGGGGGAAATCAATGCCCGTGTTGAAAAGAACGAACGCACCTTTATCACAACTTTGACCAAGAAAATGGCAGAAGACTTGACAGACTACTTCAAGGAAATGGGCATCAAGGTCAAGTATATGCACTCTGATATCAAGACTTTAGAGCGTACCGAGATTATTCGAGATTTACGATTAGGAGTCTTTGATGTCTTGGTTGGAATCAATCTCCTTCGTGAAGGGATTGACGTACCTGAAGTAAGTTTGGTTGCAATTCTCGATGCTGATAAGGAAGGCTTCCTCCGTAACGAACGTGGTCTGATCCAAACCATCGGTCGTGCAGCCCGTAATAGTGAAGGGCATGTGATTATGTATGCTGATACTATGACTCAGTCTATGCAAAAAGCCATCGGTGAAACAGCTCGTCGTCGTAAAATTCAGATGGCTTATAATGAAGAGCATGGCATCGTCCCACAAACTATTAAGAAGGAAATCCGTGACCTTATTTCTGTCACAAAAACTGTGGCTAAAGAAGAAGACAAGGAAGTCGATATCAATAGCCTCAATAAACAAGAACGCAAAGAACTAGTCAAGAAACTGGAAAAACAAATGCAAGAAGCCGTCGAAGTGCTTGACTTCGAGTTGGCCGCGCAAATACGTGATATGATGCTGGAAGTCAAGGCGTTGGGTTAGATAGGATAAAGCGAATGAAGATTATCATTAAAACAATGGAAACTCCTGAAGAGATAGAAGGCAAATCCCTCGTTCATTGGCAAACGTGGAGAGAGGCTTATGACGATCTTTTACCCGTGGAATTTCAGGAGACGATGACATTAGAAAGATGTCGATTCTTTAGTCAAAAATATCCAGAAAATACCTTGATTGCGATGGATGGAAAGCAGGTCGTTGGATTTATCAGCTATGGAAATTTTCGTGATGAGACTATTCAAGCTGGTGAAATCATTGCCTTATATGTTTTAAAAGATTACTATGGAAAAGGTGTGAGTGAACAGTTAATGCATGCTGCATTTGTTGCTCTCGATCATTTCTCTGAAATTTATTTATGGGTATTGAAAGATAATAAGCGAGCTATTGCTTTTTATCAAAAAATGGGTTTTACTTTTGATGGCCAAGAAAAAATACTTAAACTTGGAAAACCTGTTAAGGAATTGAGGATGATGTGTTCTTCAAATAAAAATTCCTAAAGGACGTATCTATTAATCTTCGAACCATTATCAACTAATCAAGTATAAAAAGTGAAGTAGATAGAATGAAACAAAGAGATGAAGGAGAAGATGAATGAAAATTCTAGTCATCAATGGACACCCGGATAAGGAAAGTTACTGCCAGGCTATTTTTCAAACCATTGTAGATAATATTGATTTAAGTCACCATGAGCTTGAAGTCATCAGTCTTAATGAAGAAGATTTTGATCCTGTTTTACGTTATGGTTATCGAAAACGTATGGAAGAAGATTCTTTTATCCTTCGTTCTCAGAAATTAATCCAATGGGCAGATCATTTCATTTTTATTTATCCTATCTGGTGGAGTAGTATGCCTAGCCTCATGAAAGGCTGGATTGACCGAGTCTTTACACCGGGGATTGCTTACTCTGCTAATAATCAGGGGAGTTTTATCTGGAATTACCTTAGAGGCAAGCAGTTTAAAAAGTTATTAAAAGGGAAAACAGCCAGTATTTACGCAACCTCTATGGCGCCCACTTGGTGGTACAAAATCTTTTCGGGTCCTATCAACATTCCAGATAGCTATGGCATCTCTGTTTTGAAAAATGCGGTCTTGAATCACTGTGGAATTAAAACTAAGCGCGTTTGCGTACTAGGTGAAGTTGGACGGGATGTGAATACAGCAAGTATGCGTGAAGAGCATCTCCAAAAAGTAGCAGAAGAAGTTAAAAAACTATCATGAAACAAAAAAATAAGAGACAGAAAACATTAAAAAAACACCAGAAATCAAAGCGAAAGATTGGTCTACTAGACTGCATGAATCTGTGGTTTGTGCAACATTCAACAATTGCCTGGATCCTTGATGCAAGCGTTCTTTTGTTTTCTGCTCTAGGAATATTATATCTATTGTACGGAACAACCCTTATTCCAAGTCCCTATCGGGAACTGCATTATAGTTTTCCACTTTTTTTAAATCTTTTTGTATTGGTGAATGCATCTTATCATTCTTTCCTTCGTACCTTTAGAAAAGACTGGATTTCCTTGCGAAATTTTGCAAATATGTTTTTATATACTAACGGAATTGCTTGTGTATTACAGTTAACGATTGGGATGACCTCTAAAAGAGGAAGAAGATTACTTCCGATATGGGCATTAGACTATCACTATATCTGGTTTCCCCTCGTTACTTATTTCATTTTCTTTCTATTGCCTATTGTGACAATTATAATTTCCAAGTATATTGAAAAGAAAACGGGAAGATTCACTCGAATGAAAAAACATAAAAGAAAATCAAACACAAAAAAGAATCGCCCAAGGAAAGAAAGTTTTCGGCTTTGGATGGATTCTCATAAATTTTTAGGATTCTTCCTGGTCCTTGGTCTTATCCTAGCAATAGGACTAGGTCTGAATCTAATTTTCGAAAACCTTCCTATTCCGTTGCCCTACAGAGATATCAACTATAGTTTTCCAATATATATAAATATTTTTTGTCTGGTGTATCGATTATTTGACTATTGGTTCCTAGATTTGACTAGGACAAGAATGACGATAAAAAGATATGCAGATTTATTTATCTATCTTAATAGTATCGGTTTAATAGTTCATCTCTTTATTGGGATTGGTGGGAAAAATAGTAAAGGAATTTTGCCTTCTCTCTTATCCCTAGATCACCGCTACATCTGGTTT
>NZ_JVKV01000040.1 GCF_001072375.1 Streptococcus pseudopneumoniae | reverse complement strand
CCTTCTCTCTTATCCCTAGATCACCGCTACATCTGGTTTCCAATCGTTACTTATTTAATATTCTTTTTAGTAGCGATTTTGATAGGTTTTCTTTCCAAGTATATTGAAAAGAAAAGAGGACAAAAGGAAATGGGGAAAATTCACTCAAATGAAAAATCATAAAAGAAAATTAAAAAGGAAAAAGAAATTATCCAGGGTAGAGAAATTCAATCTGTGGTTAGAATCTCACAAGCTATTGGCCTTCTTAGTGGATTTTACAGTTTACCTAGTCTTAGTAGGGATAGTAAGTATTGTTTTAAGTCAATTTATCCCCCTTCCAAGTCATTATAAACATATGGACTACATGTTTCCGCTTTTTCTTAATATATTCTTTATATTCGGTAGGATGTACGCTTATTATTTGCGAGAAATTTGTTCAACTAAGAAAAATTTTAAAGATTATCTGGAACCGTTTCTTTATATCAATAGTTTCTTTTTTATAATTCACTTGACAATGAGAATTAGAACACGGACTCACAAAGTTTTGCCTTCTCTCTTATCCCTAGATCACCGCTACATCTGGTTT
>NZ_JVKV01000039.1 GCF_001072375.1 Streptococcus pseudopneumoniae | reverse complement strand
CGTAGTCCCAGCCCCGCGAGGATGATTAGGAGCTTTTTGGAGTCAAAAAGACGAACAAAAAGTTCAATCAGCTACCGCGTCAAATTATGATTGATAATAAAAAGTGAGGTCGGGATCGTTTTGTCCCAACCTCTTTTTAGGTGACTAGCATTTTTTTGGCCTAGTTTTTTCTTATTTCCCCAGACAAAATTGGCTGAACAACTGTGTAATAAGTTCATCTGGAGCAGCATCCCCTGTGATTTCTCCGAGGATTTCCCAAGTACGGGTCAAGTCAACTTGAAGCAAGTCAACTGGCATACCTAGTTCCAGCCCTTCATTAACAGCTTGTAGGCTTTCAACAGCCTTTTCAATCAAGGAAATGTGACGGGCGTTTGACAAGTAAGTAGCATCTTGTTCGACCAAGCCAGCATTTTCAAAGAAGAGGTTGTTAATCCGTTCTTCAATCTTATCAATGTTTTGATTTTTGAGGACTGAAATACGGATGACATCATCTGGAAGCTCAGCAGTTTCAATCGCTTCTGGCAGGTCAGTTTTGTTGAGAAGAATGATTTGATTAGTATCTTGACTAATTTCAAGAAGTTGTCGGTCCTGGGCAGTTAGAGGTTCGCTGGCGTTTAAGACAAGTAGTACCAAGTCAGCTTCCTTGAGGGCTTTTTTGGAACGCTCAACACCAATTTGTTCCACGATATCATCTGTTTCACGAATACCAGCTGTATCAATCAACTTCAGTGGAACACCGTTGATGTTGACGTATTCTTCGATGACATCTCGGGTAGTACCTGCAATATCCGTTACAATAGCCTTGTCTTCACGTAGTAGGTTGTTGAGTAGGCTAGATTTTCCAACGTTGGGACGACCAATGATAGCTGTTGAAATCCCTTCACGTAGGATTTTACCGCGACGAGCTGTTCTAAGGAGATTGGTAAGTAATTGCTCAAACTCCAAGGTCTTTTCACGGACAACAGCAGTAGTGGCTTCTTCAACATCGTCGTATTCAGGATAGTCGATATTAACCTCTACTTGTGCCAGTGTATTGAGAATTTCCTGACGAGTATTGTTAATGAGGTCAGATAAAGAACCGTCTAGTTGTTTGACTGCAATATTCATGGCCTTGTCTGTCTTGGCACGGATGATATCCATAACAGCCTCGGCCTGAGTCAAGTCTACACGACCGTTAAGGAAGGCACGCTTAGTAAATTCACCAGGCTCTGCCATACGAGCCCCTTCACGGATAGCCAGTTGGAGAATTTCATTGGTTACGGCGATTCCACCGTGGGTATTGATCTCGATGATATCCTCACGAGTGAAGGTCTTTGGAGACTTCATAGCACCAACCATGACCTCGTCCATAACCTTACCTGTCTGAGGATCAACAATGTGACCGTAGTTAAGAGTGTGGCTGTCAACCTTACTCAAGTCCTTGCCTTTAAAGATTTTCTGCGCAATGGAAAAACTATCTGTTCCGCTTAAACGAACAATCCCAATAGCCCCTTCACCAAGCGGAGTCGAGATTGCTGCAATGGTATCAAATTCCCGTGTAATCATTTCAATTCCTTTATAGTTTATTTGTTTGTATAGACTAATATCTCTTAAAATTGTAACAAAATATAGTGTTTTATTCAACGAATGGCACTTATAAAGAAAAGCCTAAGCAGATTGCTTAAGCTTTACTTAGTGCGCATTTCACCTTGTGGGAAATAGGTTCCTTCAGGCATATCGTTGATAATGACATGAACAGCAGATTGAGGTGCACCAGTGTTGCGAACCACAGCTTCCGTAACTTCCTTGGCTAGGGCTTTCTTTTGCTCTAACGTGCGTCCTTCAAATAAATCGATGCGTACAAATGGCATAATTGCGTCCTCCACTAGTTATTTGATTTCTTCTATTTTACCACATTTTACCATTTAAAGCTTTGAGAAAATATGGTATACTAGAATGTAGCAAAAATTTAGAAATGGACGTGAAATAGAAGCATGGCACAGTTGTATTATCGTTATGGGACCATGAACTCAGGCAAGACGATCGAGATTCTCAAGGTAGCCTATAACTATGAAGAGCAAGGAAAGGGAGTTGTGATTATGACTTCGGCTCTGGATACGCGTGACGGTGTTGGCTATGTTTCAAGTCGGATTGGGATGAAGAGACCAGCAGTTGCTATTGAGGAAACAACGGATATCTTTGGATTTATCCGAGATTTACCAGAAACACCTTACTGTGTACTTGTCGATGAAGCCCAGTTTTTAAAGCGTCACCATGTTTACGACCTAGCTCGTGTTGTCGATGAGTTAGATATACCTGTCATGGCATTTGGTTTAAAAAATGACTTTCGTAATGAACTATTCGAAGGTTCAAAATATCTTTTGCTCTTAGCAGATAAGATTGACGAAATCAAGACCATTTGCCAGTATTGCAAGAAAAAAGCGACCATGGTCTTGCGCACGCAGGACGGATTGCCAGTCTATGATGGAGAGCAAATCCAGATAGGTGGCAATGAAACCTATATCTCGGTTTGCCGTAAACATTATTTTGCACCACTGATAACATCTAAAAAGGAACAAGACAATGACAATTGAACTAAGAGATGTTACAATGGAAAATTATTTTGATATTCTAAATTTGAATGTTAAGGAATATCAAAAACAATTTATTGCTACTAACGCAATTAGTTTAGCTGAAGCATATGTCTACACAAAAAATGGAGATTTTGTAGCTCCATTGGCAGTTTACGATAATGATGCAATCATAGGTTTTGTGATGTTAGCTTATGATAAAAAAATCGGAATTAGTAATGGAAATTATTTACTATTTCGTTTCATGATTGATAAGCATTTTCAAGATCAAAGTTATTTTAAACCAATTATGGATAAGGTGCTAGACTATGTTCGGACAGCGCCAGCAGGTTTATCCAATAAACTTTGGTTGTCTTATGAATCAGAAAATGAACATGCAAGATCTTGTTACCTCAGTTATGGATTTAAAGAAACTGGGGAAATATTTGAGAACGAAGTAGTAGCCATATACGATTTAACAATTGAGAAATAAGGAGAAAAAATGAACATCTATGATCAACTACAAGCTGTAGAAGACCGTTATGAAGAGCTGGGAGAATTGCTCAGTGACCCAGATGTGGTCTCTGATACCAAGCGTTTCATGGAGCTTTCAAAAGAGGAAGCTTCTACTCGCGATACTGTAACTGCCTACCGCGAATACAAACAAGTCCTTCAAAACATTATTGATGCCGAAGAGATGATTAAAGAATCAGGCGGAGATGCGGACTTGGAAGAAATGGCCAAACAAGAATTGAAAGATGCTAAGGCTGAAAAAGAAGAGTACGAGGAAAAACTGAAAATCTTGCTCCTTCCTAAAGATCCAAACGATGACAAGAATATCATCCTTGAAATACGTGGAGCTGCAGGTGGTGATGAAGCAGCCCTATTTGCTGGCGATTTGCTAACCATGTACCAAAAATATGCTGAAGCTCAAGGCTGGCGCTTTGAAGTTATGGAAGCCTCTATGAACGGCGTTGGTGGTTTCAAAGAAGTGGTTGCCATGGTTTCTGGTCAGTCTGTCTACTCTAAACTTAAGTATGAATCAGGTGCTCACCGTGTACAGCGTGTCCCTGTGACAGAAAGCCAAGGGCGTGTCCATACCTCAACAGCAACTGTCCTTGTCATGCCTGAAGTGGAAGAAGTAGAATACGATATTGATCCAAAAGACCTTCGTGTCGATATCTACCACGCTTCTGGTGCTGGTGGACAGAACGTCAACAAGGTTGCGACTGCTGTTCGTATTGTTCACTTGCCAACCAATATTAAGGTTGAAATGCAGGAAGAACGTACCCAGCAAAAGAACCGTGAGAAGGCTATGAAGATTATCCGTGCGCGTGTTGCTGACCACTTTGCACAGATTGCCCAAGACGAGCAGGACGCAGAGCGTAAGTCTACTATCGGTACTGGTGACCGTTCAGAACGTATCCGTACTTATAACTTCCCACAAAACCGTGTTACCGACCACCGTATCGGCTTAACCCTTCAAAAACTCGATACTATTTTGTCTGGTAAACTCGATGAAGTTGTGGATGCCTTGGTTCTTTATGATCAAACGCAAAAATTGGAAGAATTAAACAAATAATGAAATTAGCTCAAATTTTTAAGGATTTTGAGGAAAAGTTGATAGCACAGGGAGAGGAAGCAGAAAGCCTCTCCTTTGTCTATCGTAGCCTGAAAAATCTATCTTTTACAGACTTCGTCTTTGCTCTCCAGCAAGAGATAACAGAGGAAGAAAGACGATTTGTAGAGGATATTTACACGAAACTGGCAGCTCATATACCCGCCCAGTATATTATCGGTCATGCTGAATTCTTTGGGATGCAGTTAAAGGTTGATGAGAGGGTCTTGATTCCTCGATCAGAGACAGAAGAACTAGTGGAGTTCATCCTAGCTGAAAATCCAAAGGAAAATCTCAAAGTTCTGGATATTGGAACAGGAAGTGGTGCTATTGCTCTTGCCTTAGCTAAAAATAGACCAGATTGGACAATCACAGCTGCCGATATTTCTCAGGATGCTTTGGATTTGGCGATGGAAAACGCTAATAATCAAGGTCTAACATTATCCTTTATTAAATCTGACTGTTTCTCCGAAATTTCTTCAAAATATGATATAATTGTATCCAATCCACCTTACATATCTCGAGTAGATAAGGCAGAAGTAGGTTTGAATGTTCTCCATTCAGAGCCACATTTAGCCCTGTTTGCAGATGAGGATGGTCTAGCGATCTATCGCAGAATTGCGGAAGAATCAAAGGACTTTCTAAATGATGGTGGTAAGATTTATCTTGAAATTGGCTACAAACAAGGACAAAGTGTTCCAGCTCTTTTCAAGGAAAATTTTCCCGAGAAGCGAGTTCGAACTCTGAAAGACCAATTTGGTCAAGATAGGATGGTTGTCATTGATGATTGAGAAGATTAAGCAAGAATTGGAAAAAGGTGGAGCTGTTGTTCTGCCGACAGAAACAGTTTATGGTCTCTTTGCAAAAGCTTTGGATAAAAAGGCAGTTGACCATGTTTATCAGCTTAAACGTCGCCCAAGAGACAAGGCACTTAATCTCAATGTCGCAAGTTTAGACGATATCTTGAACTTTTCTAAGAACCAGCCACCTTATCTCAATAAACTGGTTGAAAGTTTTTTGCCAGGCCCTTTGACCATTATTTTAGAAGCTAATAACAAGGTTCCTTACTGGGTCAATTCAGATTTGATGACTGTTGGATTTCGCATGCCGAGTCATCCAGTAACTCTGGAGTTGATTCGTGAATTTGGCCCCTTAATCGGACCTTCTGCCAATATCTCAGGTCAATCAAGTGGAGTAAATTTTCACAAGATTCTTCAAGACTTTGACCAAGAGGTCTTGGGACTAGAAGACGATGCTTTTTTAACAGGTCAGGATTCGACTATTTTAGACCTATCTGGTGACAAGGTGAAGATTCTACGCCAAGGAGCGATTACTCGAGAAGATATCCTTGTCAAGATACCAACAATTCCTTTTGAGGAGGTATGAAATGCTACGTGATTTGAAAACAACAGATGTTGAAGCGATTTGGGTCATTAACAAAGAAACTTTAGGCTATTCGTTTAGTTTAGAGGAAACGGCTAGTCAACTAGCTAAGTTATCTCAAGACTCACATCATTACCTACTTGGTTTTGAGGACGAGGCTAGTCATCAACTACTTGGTTATGTTCATGCCGAGGTTTATGAATCCCTTTATTCAAAACCAGGTTTTAATATCCTAGCTTTAGCTGTTTTGCCTCAAATACAGGGTCAGGGTATCGGAAAAACTTTACTCCAAGGCTTGGAACTTGAAGCAAAAAAACGAGGCTATAACTTTATTCGCTTAAATTCTGCAGACCATCGTTTAGGTGCGCATGCTTTCTATGAAAAAGTTGGTTATACCTGCGATAAGACGCAGAAACGGTTTATTAGCATTTTTTAGTTTGGATTTTATATAAAAACAAATTAAAGACCTGTCACACTATAAAGGAGAAGACCTATGATTTTTGACAAAGATGATTTTAAAGCATATGATGCAGATCTCTGGAATGCTATTGCTAAAGAAGTAGAACGGCAACAAAACAACATCGAGTTAATTGCCTCTGAGAACGTCGTTTCTAAGGCTGTTATGGCTGCTCAAGGGTCTATCTTGACCAATAAATACGCCGAAGGTTACCCTGGACGCCGCTATTATGGTGGTACTGATGTGGTAGATGTCGTCGAAACTCTAGCCATTGAACGTGCAAAAGAAATCTTCGGGGCAAAGTTTGCCAATGTCCAACCTCACTCAGGAAGTCAAGCCAACTGTGCAGCCTACATGGCTTTGATTGAGCCAGGTGATACGGTAATGGGAATGGATTTGGCAGCAGGTGGGCACTTGACCCACGGAGCTCCTGTAAGCTTCTCTGGTCAAACCTACAACTTTGTTTCTTATAGTGTTGATCCTGAGACTGAACTCTTGGACTTTGACGCCATTTTGAAACAAGCTCAAGAAGTGAAACCCAAATTAATCGTAGCAGGAGCTTCAGCTTATTCTCAAATTCTTGATTTTTCAAAATTCCGTGAAATTGCAGATGCTGTTGGTGCTAAACTTATGGTCGATATGGCGCACATTGCTGGCTTGGTTGCTGCAGGTCTTCATCCAAGTCCAGTCCCTTATGCACATATTACAACAACAACGACCCACAAAACCCTTCGTGGACCACGTGGTGGTTTGATTTTGACCAACGACGAAGATCTTGCTAAGAAAATTAACTCAGCTATCTTCCCAGGTATCCAAGGTGGACCATTAGAGCACGTTGTTGCTGCTAAGGCTGTTGCATTTAAAGAGGTATTGGACCCAGCCTTCAAGGAATATGCAGCAAATGTTATTAAGAACAGCAAGGCTATGGCAGAAGTCTTCTTGCAAGACCCTGATTTCCGTATTATCTCTGGTGGTACTGAAAACCATCTTTTCCTAGTTGATGTAACTAAGGTTGTAGAAAACGGAAAAGTTGCTCAAAACTTGCTAGATGAGGTCAATATTACCCTAAATAAAAACTCAATCCCTTACGAAACTTTGTCACCATTTAAGACAAGTGGTATTCGTATCGGAGCAGCAGCAACAACTGCACGTGGTTTTGGTGAAGAAGAAAGTCGTAAAGTGGCTGAGCTTATCATTAAAGCCCTTAAAAATGCAGAAAATGAAGCTGTCTTAGAAGAAGTAAGAAGCGAAGTCAAAGTCTTGACAGATGCCTTCCCATTATACGAGGACTAAAATTTTTATGGACATTTATATTAAGAAAGCCATTATCCATCAGTTCAGCCCTAATGACACAGAGTTGTTTCTAGCGGATAAATTTCTCAATATCACTCCAAAAATCGAAGAATACCTACGTAAGAAAATTGAACGTGTGTATTCAGATGAAGCCAAGACTGGGATTTTCGAAGAAGAAAATCCCTTCTTCAATCATATTACAGATGATTTGTTGGAGACATCGGTGACGCTAGCAAACCTATGGAAAGAGGAATTCAGCATTTCTGAAAATCTCAAGACCAATGACTTGATTTTTGTGCAGTTTTCTAAAGAAGGAGTAGAGCATTTTGCTTTTCTACGTATTGCCTTGCGTGAGACCTTGACCCACCTCGGTGGAGAGGTTGATAATCCAATCAAGCTGACTCAAAACAATCTTCCTGGATTTGGTACAGGCGCAGATGAGGCCTTGGTGGTCAATCTTCAAAGCCGAAAATATCACCTGATTGAGAAACGAATCAAGTATAACGGGACTTTTTTGAACTATTTTTCTGAGAATCTGATACAGGCTCAGCCAAAGATTTCACCTAAAAAGTCAATCAAGGAACTGGAAAAAACAGCTCAGAGAATTGCTGAAACATTTAATACAGATGATTTTCAATTTCAATCCAAGGTCAAATCAGCTATTTTTAATAACCTTGAAGAAAGCAATGAATTGTCTCCAGAAAAATTGGCAAATGACCTTTTTGACAACAATCTCACTGCACGTCTTAGCTTTATTGACCAAGTCAAGGAAGCAGTGCCAGAGCCAGTTCAATTTGATGAAATCGATGCCAGTCGTCAATTAAAGAAATTTGAAAACCAAAAGCTTTCTCTGTCAAATGGGATTGAGTTAATCGTACCCAATAATATTTACCAAGATGCTGAGTCGGTCGAATTTATCCAAAATGAAAATGGAACCTACTCTATCTTAATCAAAAACATCGAGGATATACAAAGCAAATAATGTTTAAATTTATAAGAAGGGTCTTGCTACTTGTTCTTGTATTATTTACTGGTTATAAACTTTTTCATATGTATCGGGATGTGAAGCAGGTCATGACCTATCAATCCTTGGTACGAGAGGTTTTAAGTGAGCAAGATACGCCAGCAAATGAAGAACTAGTCCTGGCCATGATTTATACCGAAACCAAAGGTAAAGAAAGCGACGTGATGCAGTCTAGTGAGTCTGCTAGCGGAACTACAAATACGATTTCTGACAATAGGAGTAGTATTCGTCAGGGAATTCAAACCTTGACAGAGAATCTTTATTTAGCTCAAGAAAAGGGTGTAGATGTTTGGACTGCTGTACAGGCCTATAACTTTGGGCCTGCTTATATTGATTTTATCGCCCAAAACGGGAAAGAAAATACCCTTGCACTAGCCAAGAAATACTCAAGAGATACCGTTGCGCCAACTTTAGGAAATACAACTGGAAAAACCTATCGCTACGTCAATCCAATTTCCATCTTTCAAGGTGGAGAACTCTATGTGGATGGAGGGAACTATTATTACTCTAGACAGGTTCAACTAAATCTCTACATTATTAAATTTTTTAATCTATTTTAAGCACTTAGAAAATTCTAGGTGCTTTTATAAGCTTTCTTTAAGGCTAATCGACTATCCTAGATAGGAAAAGGAGGAACGTCTCATGCGAAAGAAATTCTTTCTGACTAGTGCTGCAGTTCTTTTAGCAGTTGCAACTTTGCAAAGCGCTCAAGCAGCCACTGATGTTCAAAAAGTAATTGATGAAACTTATGTTCAACCTGAGTACGTCTTGGGTTCATCATTAACAGAGGATCAAAAAAATCAAACCTTAAAAAAACTCGGCTATAATGCCTCTACAGATACCAAAGAACTGAAGACTATGACGCCAGATGTCTACTCAAAGATTATGAACGTCGCCAATGACTCTAGTCTCCAGCTCTATTCATCTGCAAAAATTCAAAAATTGGGTGAAAAATCTCCACTTGAAGTGAAGATTGAAACCCCTGAAAATATCACTAAAGTGACCCAAGACATGTACCGTAATGCGGCTGTTACCTTGGGTGTGGAGCACGCGCGTATCACCGTTGCGGCCCCAATTCCTGTAACAGGTGAAAGTGCCCTAGCAGGTATTTACTATTCATTAGAAGCTAATGGTGTTCAACTTCCTCAAGAAAATAAAGACCTAGCTCAGGAAGAGCTAAAAGCCTTGTCAGACATCAACGATGAAAACAAGGACAAATCAGGCTATGATGCCAATAAACTCAATGTAGCCCTTGCCGATATCAAGTCTGCTATCGCTAAGGCTAAAGAGTCCAAGGGTGAGCTTACTGAAGATGATGTTCGTAAGATTGTAGAAGATACATTGAAAAATTATAAGCTAGATCAGGTTATAACAGGAAATCAGATCAATATCATCATCAACTTTGCCTTTAATCTTTCAAAGAGTGATATTCTGAATAACGAAGACTTCACAAAGACCCTAAAAGATTTGAAACAAAGCATTGTTGCTCAAGCAGGTGATAGTTTCAGCAATATTGACCTTAACTTTGATGCTAATAAAGCTATTCAAGACGGTGGAAATATCCTCAGTGCTATTTGGCAAGCAATTGTAAACTTTTTCAAGAGTTTTGGTGCTTAGGTTAATTCATGGTATAATAGATGGTAACAGAACAGTTGCCGTCTTTTTTTCGGCACATAGAAAGTGAAAAATATGTTAAAGAAAAATGATATTGTAGAAGTTGAGATTGTCGATTTGACTCATGAAGGAGCAGGTGTTGCTAAGGTCGATGGCTTGGTCTTTTTTGTAGAGAATGCTCTTCCGACTGAAAGAATCCTTATGCGAGTCCTTAAAGTCAACAAGAAGATTGGCTTTGGTAAAGTCGAGGAATACCTGATGCAATCTCCACATCGTAATCAAGACTTAGATTTGGCTTATCTGCGTTCAGGCATTGCTGACTTGGGACATCTAGCTTATCCAGAGCAACTCAAGTTTAAAACCAAACAAGTAAAAGACAGCCTTTATAAGATTGCTGGAATCACGGATATAGAGGTCGCAGATACTCTTGGTATGGAAGATCCTATCAAGTATCGTAACAAGGCTCAGGTTCCTGTTCGTCGTGTCAATGGTGTTCTAGAGACTGGTTTTTTCCGTAAGAATTCTCATGACCTTATGCCTCTAGAAGATTTTTATATTCAGGATTCAGTCATTGACCAAGTTATTGTAGCCTTACGTGATTTGCTTCGCCGCTATGACTTAAAACCCTATGATGAGAAGGAACAGTCAGGATTGATTCGTAACCTTGTCGTTCGTCGTGGACATCATTCAGGTCAAATCATGGTTATCTTGGTGACAACTCGTCCTAAAATTTTCCGAGTAGAACAATTGATCGAACAATTGATTAAGCAGTTCCCAGAGATTGTGTCTGTCATGCAAAATATCAATGACCAGAATACCAATGCCATTTTTGGAAAAGAATGGCGGGTTCTCTATGGTCAAGATTACATTACAGATCAAATGTTAGGCAATGATTTCCAAATCTCTGGACCAGCATTTTACCAGGTCAATACTGAAATGGCAGAGAAGCTTTATCAAACAGCTATCTACTTTGCGGAGTTAAAAGAAGACGATGTGGTGATCGATGCTTATTCAGGAATCGGAACTATTGGATTATCTGTCGCTAAGCATGTCAAGGAAGTTTATGGCGTAGAGGTCATCCCAGAAGCCGTGGAGAATAGCCAGAAGAATGCTACATTAAACAATATCACCAATGCCCACTATGTCTGTGACACAGCTGAAAATGCTATGAAAAATTGGCTCAAGGAGGGTATCCAACCAACTGCCATCCTTGTCGACCCACCACGCAAGGGCTTGACGGAAAGCTTTATCAAAGCAAGCGCCCAAACCGGAGCTGACCGCATCGCCTATATCTCCTGTAATGTCGCAACCATGGCGCGTGATATCAAACTCTACCAAGAGTTGGGCTATGAGTTGAAGAAAGTCCAGCCAGTGGACCTTTTTCCGCAAACGCATCACGTTGAGTGTGTAGCTTTGCTTGTAAAAGCGTAAAAACCTTCTAACAAAAGGGGTACTGAAAAGCCTTGAATGTAAGGCTTTTTTTGTATTTTTGTGATAAAATATAGGTAGTTATAATCAAGACCAACTAATAAGCAGTAACAAATATTACATTTAAAATAATCAAGATATGGAGATAAAATGACAGAAATTGACAAAAAGAATTTAAAAAATTATCTTTATATTACATTTGGAATTACTTATATAACATGGGGGCTTCTCGCCATAATTACGCAATCTCATATTTTGGGATTAGAAACGATTATAGGTAGAATATTACATATAGTAGGTGCACTTGGTCCAGCTATTGCAAGTGGCTTTTATTTGAAAAGGAATAATATAAAATTTCAACATTTTGTATTTAGTAAGAAAGAAAATAGTAGTATTTATTTCATTATTCATTTGTTAGCAATTTTGATACTATTTTCTGTATCTTCCTTAGAATTAAACGGAGTATCAATTTACCTAATGCCACTATTCTTTATTCAATTAATCTTTTTTGGTGGTGGTCACGAAGAATTAGGATGGAGAGGCATACTACAACCCTTACTTGATAAAAAATATACTTATCGGAAATCTAATTTGATTGTAGGATCAATTTGGGGGATTTGGCATCTGCCTTTATGGTTTATAGTAGGAGAAAGTCATCAAGGATTTCCTTTTATTTTATTTTTTATATATACGTTATTTTTAAGTTTTGTTTTAGGACTTCTTTACCGTCAAACCCAATCTGTCGGTTACTGCATATTATTTCATGCGTTCGCAAATTTGTTAAATCTCTATTTTGTGCTGAAGATTAATCTTATTTTTATTATCATTTTTATTGCTTATTTAATTTATACAATATTGGCAAGTAATAGAATTAGTAAAGAAAAGGATTTTAAATTTTAGAAAAGGAAGTATTATCATGGGAATATTCGATGATTTTAAGTACAAAGAAAAATGCCAAAATGAAGAAAAAGTAATTGAGGTACTTAAAAAGATTTTAAGAGCAATTCATCTAAATAATTATAGAGATATTATGGATTGTGTTGATGGTTCAGAAGTTGATGATGTAAGAGAGTTACTTGAATATATTGACGAGTCATTACAATTAAATGATTTTGATAAAATTGATGAATATGGTGTAGAATGTAATTTTCATCCGAATTATGAGTACTCCCAACTACAAGTTTATGAATTTAATGATCAAACTGGCTTTGTTGTTGAATATCAGATGACCTCCGAATCTGAATTAGTAGATTTAACCTTACAATTAGAATTTTTATACGATAATGATGGTTACAAAATAACTTCTATAGATGTAGATCCTGGATAAACCAAACTTAATTATCTTTGTTA
Organism: Streptococcus pseudopneumoniae; assembly: GCF_001072375.1. Classification (GTDB taxonomy): domain Bacteria; phylum Bacillota; class Bacilli; order Lactobacillales; family Streptococcaceae; genus Streptococcus; species Streptococcus pseudopneumoniae_L. Next base: position 13,321 of record NZ_JVKV01000039.1, on the reverse strand, counting down.
TATGATAAATGTGTATATTAAGGATAGATAATTTGATTGTAAATTGCTTTAAAATATCGGTTAGTTTTTCAAATATTGGGAGAATGAAAGATGTATCTATTGGAATTGTATCAAAATGATTATTCTAAAGATTTAGTCGCGTTTGGGTCCTTAAAAGAAGGAAAAGAATTTGTATCTAAAATAACTGGATAAACTCTAGAAAATGAAAATGATTTTGTTCAAGGTAATAAAGTAGAAATAACGAACATTTAGATGAAAGGTATAGAGTAAACATGAGTCTCTTATTTGAAGAATTTAAAACCATTTGTTTCCATTTAAATCGAGTCGAAATTACACCGACACTGATGGGGTCTTTGGGATTGGAGTTTAGAACGAAAGAAAATTGGGAGCCGTCTGACATTGACATTCATGTGCCTGGCGACCCTAGAGGTTGGGAAGCACCTGACCATCTCAGAATTTATGAATGGGACAAGATAATGAAAGTGATGAAAGACTTAGGCTACGTCTTAATAGATATTCATGAGCATGAATTCCAAAAGGATAGAGTGAGTGTTGAATTTGGAAGTATCGATTCCTTACTTGATTTTGCAGGAGTTTCGGAATCGGATATAGAGCTTATTCACATTGAAGGCATCACTTTTCGTCTTCCAAGTCTGGAGCAGTATCTAAGTATTTACAAAGCTTCTTCTCAAGACTCCTATCGAAATGATCACAATAACAATAAGGATTTTAAAAAGATCGAGTGGCTGGAAAGATATTTGTAAATTATCATATGAAAAGTAGTAAGTTGTAAGACTGTCTGCTATGTTATTTTTATCATCATTTTTATTGGTTATTTAATTTATACTATATTGGCTAGTAATAGAATTAGTAAAGAAAAAGATTTTAAATTTTAGATCAGCTTATCCATTATTGAAGGTAATGATTGGCTATTTAGAGGATTTGATAGAGAGTTTTCTATTTGATGAGGTATCACTGCTTGTACGAGATTAGACAGGAGGATAAAATAATGGAGATTTTGGAAATTAATCCTATTTCGGTTAAAAAAAGAATGACTGAACTACTATTTGATTATCTTTTAATCATAACTTACTTGGGTATTCTGTTTCTTTGCGCTATAACTCATTACTACATTGTTTTTAATGGTGTGCCAATGCAAACAGAATTTCAGGCGCAGACTCTTACATTTTTTATCAGTGTCCTGCCAATTATGCTTTATTTCACATTTTCAGATTATGCAAAAAATGGAAGTTTTGGGAAATCAAAAGCAGGGCTTCGTCTGGTCTATCAGAAAAAAACAATTCAGGCCAGCTTTATTAGAAATCTCATCAAATTTTTACCTTGGCAATTAGGGCATATGGGAACTATTCATGGAGTCTATAGTGATTTTGATCTAATATCCATTATCCTCTCGTCTTTAGCAAACCTGCTTGCACTGTTGTTACTGGCAATGGCAATTTTTAGGAAAGATAAAAGGCATCTAGGAGATTTGCTAGCTCATACACAGGTTCAGCTAGAGGGAGACAATAAGTGATTCAACTTAGCAGTTCAAAAAATGCGGGTACATTGCGCAATACGTACAACCCGTGGATATGTTCCCGATGGCCGCACATGTTGAGGCGGTATCATTACTTGTACGAGCAGATTCATAAGTAAATTTATAATGGGTATTTTATAAGGAGGTATATATGCTAGGAGCAATAGTTGGAGACATTGTAGGTTCAGTTTACGGATGGAACAATATCAAAACGAAGGATTTTCCTTTATTTTGTGAGGATTGTTTTTTCACGGATGATACGGTAAGTTCGAACCGCTGAGTGTGTGAGTTTGTTAGTGAAACGTAGTTAATCCTCAAAATAAAGAAACTAAAACTCCATTATTTTGAGATGAAAACCTAAACTGTTTTTAAGGAGGTGAAATATTGATAGAAAGCAGACCTATGTTTGAAAAAATCTCATCCTTTGATGAATTTAATAAATATTACTGGTATCGTGATGAACTTTCACAGATATGCAGGTCATTAGGACTTGAATATAGAGGTACAAAACAGGTACTCAATGATATTATTGAGCAGTACTTCAAGGGGAATTTGATTAAAAAATCATCAGTAAAAAGGAAAAAGAAACGAGTAGAAGTCGTTACTTTAGATACGCCCTTACTTGAATGTGGATTCTCCTTTAATGCAAACTTTAGAGAATATTTCTCAACTTTAACAGGTGTTTCGCCCTTTAAATTTACTGCTAATATGGCTACTGCTTGGAGAAAAGTGAAAAAAGAAAATGATTTGAATTTCACAATCCAAGATATGCTAAAAGTCTATTATGGAGATTCAGATTATACCAAGTATGACCATTCGGTTTGTCAATGGAATCAATTTTTAAAGGATTTCTGTGCAGACGAAAATAGTGGCAACTACTCGAATAAACTAAAAGTAGCTTCCATTCTTTGGAAAGAAGTTAGAAATTCAAGTAATGCAAAAATTTATTCAAAGAATCTTTTAACTAAATATACAGATAAAATAAAAGAGTATGACAAGTAGAAATGTCAGTCTAAATCGATAGTTTGTAAGGAGGCATGCCATGCTAGGAGCAATAGTTGGAGACATTGTAGGATCAGTTTACGAATGGAACAATATCAAAACTAAGGACTTTCCTTTATTTCGGAAAGACTGCTTTTTTACAGATGATACGGTGATGACCTGTGCTGTGGCAGAAGCAATCATGAATGGTGGCCAGAAGGATAACTTTATTGACGCCATGAAGAAATATGGTAGGATGTATCCTGATGCAGGTTACGGTGCAAGATTTAGTAATTGGGTTGAGGGCAACGATCGAGAACCATATAATAGCTTTGGAAATGGTTCTGCCATGCGTGTTTCTCCTTGTGCTTGGGTCATGGATTGTGGCTTCTGCGCCAGAACAGGAGCCTGGCCTTCCGGGAGAGCTCTTGCACGACTTTCTGCAGAGGTGACTCATAACCATCCAGAGGGGGTCAAAGGAGCTTTGGCGACGTCTGATGCTATCTTTATGTGTCGCTTTTACTTTGGAGGTTACTGTGGGGATTATGAACAACCAATCAATGATAACCCTATAGAGTGCAAGAGACGCATCAAGGAACACATAGAGCAAGAGTATGGGTATAACCTTTCTCAATCACTAGATGAAATTCGTCCTACGTATCGTTTAAATGAAACGTGTCAGGATACAGTTCCTCAGGCAATCATTGCCTTTCTAGAAAGTACAGATTTTGAAGATGCGATTCGAAATGCGATTTCCCTTGGTGGGGATAGTGATACTCTTGCTGCCATCACAGGAAGTATAGCAGAGGCAGCTTATGGAATTCCTGATTGGATTAAGGAAAAGGTCTATACATATCTAGATGAGCCTTTAAAAGATGTGCTTAGACGGTGGGAGAAAGAAGTTTCAATATCATAATGGAGACTAGCCAGTCAATATCAAACTATGAAAGATAAGGTTAAGGAAGTTGAGCAAATCCTCGGGTAAAGAGTTATCGTCTTACGAGAAGAAAAGTTTGAAACAAACTTGACAAAGACATGAGCTTGACCACTGAAAAATAGCAAAGCGACGAGATAAGAAACAATCTCGTCGCTTTTTCTTTAAAGTTAATGTTGCCATGGATTCATGTTGATCTATTCAGGTATTTACTCAGATTTTTGTTTATTCAAGAGAAGGATACAAGTCATTACTGCAATACAAGATACAAGAATTAGATACCACAGGTTTTCAAGACTAAAATCATTCTCTAGCATCAATCTGTATCCCCAATAAGCTGGGAAAACTCGCCCTAATATTTGGAGAAAATCGGGTAGTAAGCTAATAGGAAACATAATCCCCGAAAGCATAATTGAAGGTAAAAATACAAGTTGCGCTATCATGGTCAGCTTTGCTTGGTTTTTTAAAGTAAGCCCTAGTAAACTACCAATACATAATGACACAATCATGTAGATGGACAGCGCAAGAAAGAATAAGGGAAGTTGTGTCGGTAGACTTGCTTTAAATAAAATAGGGGCCAGTAGCAGGATTACAATGCAGGTCATCATCAGATGAACAAAGGCAGAGAGAAGTATGCTCACCAATCCTAAATAAATAGGGACACCATTAGCATTATAAATCTTTTTAATGTCGCTTCCATAAATTTCGACCAATGAAGGTGGCAAGCCAAGAAAGGCTCCCATTGAGACACTCATGACTATCATAGATTGTATGAGCGTACTTCCCATTTCAGGCATAACAGAAGTAAAAATACCACCCATGATGAGAAAGAAAATAAGCGGTACAATATAGAAAGTAACCAAGAGAGATTTGCTTCGTATATCTAATTTCCACTGTAATACTAGACTATATAAATAAGAGTTCATTCTGATTACCTCCTTGCCATTTTTATGAAATGCTGTTCCAAGCTGCCACGATCAACCTTAATATCCAATATCTGAATTTTTTTCTGCTTACATTCATTCAATAATGAAATTAAGGTATCCTCAATATTGGTCGTTTCAAAATACTTCTCTGATTCTTGAGTCTTCAAATGGATATAATATCTTCTTCCAACCTTGTCTGTCAGTTCTGAAGGAGTGCCACAAAAGACAATCTTTCCACTGTTCAAGATAGCAATGCAATCACATAAGGCCTCAACTTCAGCCATATCATGACTTGCCAAAACGATTGTTTTCCCTTGTGATTTGAGATTCCGTATTTGTTCGTGGAGGGCTAGTCTTGCTTCAACATCAAGTCCCGCTGTCGGTTCATCGAGAAAAATAATATCGGGATTTCCGATAAGAGCAAGGGCGAGATGTAGTCTTCTTTTTTGTCCTGTGGATAATTGCAGATATTGTGATTTCTCAATTTCTTTTATTTCAAGAGCCTTCAGCATGGCATTATCAATGCTTGTCTGATTCCATTTTGCAAAGAGCTTTATCGCCTCCATAGGTTTGATATGAGCTGGCAAAGAAGATGACTGCAGTTGAATTCCCATTTTGCCGTTTACAATAACAGTGCCTCCATCATATTTTCTCAGACCTTCAATACATTCAAGCGTTGTTGTTTTACCAGCTCCGTTCACACCGAGCAGAGCAAAAATTTCTCCTTTTTCGATTTGAAGATCAAGACCTTTTAGGACCATCTTACTTCCGTATTTTTTCTCTAATCCACGAACCTCTATTGCGTATTTCATGCCTACACCTCCTCAAAGGGATTGGTTCCAAGTCTTGAAAAATAAACTTGCAAAGCGGGCTCTAAATATGAGTTAACGATTTTTTGCTTTTCCTCCCAAGCGTTAGTAGCGGTATCAATATTACCGACTTTCATCAACTTCGGAAGCATAGTCATATCTCCATTTGTAAACTCCGTGATCAAGCTCCAGTATTCTTGTACAACCTGTTGGCATTGTTCGCTTTCAGCTGGCACATTTTCTTTCTGAAGCTCGACGATTTGATCACTTACGCGGTTCAACCTATCCATAAAATCTTGTCCGCTTTTCTTGTCAAATCGACTGCGTATCTGGTCGAGCGTATCATCATCAAAGCGCTTAATGAGAGAGTAGGAGTCATTCTTCATCTGTAGATTGACAATAATATCTGCATACTTTTTAAAGTCAACAGTCTGTATTTGTAAAACTTCAACTTTTAACTGCTCTATTTCTGACAATGATGCCTGAAGCTGTTCTATTTTTTGGCGAATATCATCTGCTTGCTCAGTAAGAGCATTTGCAACTTCAGCTGGAGTTTTCAAAGAGTTCAAACGCCCCTTTATGTCCTTCAGAGAAAAACCAAGTGATTTCAAGGATATAATCTGATGAAGCATGACTAGATCTTTATCGGTATAAAGCCTACGTCCCCCATCACTTTCTGCAGATGGAGAAAGCAATTCTTCTTTGTCGTAGTATTGTAGAGTTCGGACTGTAACTCCCATTTTCTTGGCGACTTCCCCAACTGTCATAAAACCTTCAGGGATTGCTCTGAATTTTGCCATCATTCTCACCTCCTAATATATATTATACATCATGACGTAAGGTCATGAGCAAGCGCTTTATAAAGATTATTGATAAAAGATTTATTCTAGTGATCTCGTTTACTTAATATAAATAAAAATGCTTGTGAAAACAGCTATTTAAAGGTGACAAAAAGGAGTTGAAAGAGAAGAACCAAAACAATTACTTGCATTTAGTATATCTTTTTGCTTTGTTCAATGATTGGTGCTATAATGTAGTTAAAAAATAAAGAAAATATAGGAGATATATGATGAACTCAACTTATATTATTGTATTTTTTCTTGTCCTTTGGCTCTTGCTTTTTGTTGGATTTATGATTGTATATAGCAATAGAAAGAAAAAAGCTGTTAGCTTTGTTAGTGATAATAATGATAAAGCTATTGTTCATTTATACTGTTCAAAAACTAAAATTAATGGACAGAATCTTGCTGACTTTAATCCAATAACTGGAGAAAACCTAGAAAAAGTAGTTGCTTTAGTTCCTGGGAGATATACAATCGAGGGCGTTTATAAAACGACTGAGACTCGATTGAACAAAACAATCAATATCAAATCAGAAAATATCAGTATGGATCTTGACTTGGAGGCTGGAAACACCTATTCAATAGCTATGTACCTATACTCTCCTGAAGAAAGACAAGAGTATGAGAATGGTAAAACTGATGAAGTTGTTTTGAGTGTTCCGCTAACCATTGTCGTGGGAAGTGATTTCATCAAAGCATACATTATTTGCTACAAAGAAAAATGATTATCTAAGAGGCTGGGTTTAAGTTTGTTACTGGCCTCTTTTCATAAAATTAAGTCAAGCTATGTTCAGCATCATTTTGTTAAGTAGACTTGCCAATCAATCCGAATTTGTGGGGGAGATAAATGTTATGAAAAAGAGTACCCATAATCTATTAACTAAGATTCCTATATATGGAATTTTATTAAAACAATCGAGTAAAGGTGAGATGAGGTTATGCAGTCCATTCCTTCAAGATATGGCAGAAGAAGGGATTAGACCAATTGAAATTTATGAACTTCTAGAAGAGAAATATCCAGGTGAAGTGGTAACAAGAGAACGTTTTTATGAAGGTTATAATAAGATGCTTGAATTAAAGTTTAAGCAGGAGATTAACAAAATTTAATGTCTTACTTTTAATTTTCAACAGAAGTAGCACAGGCTGAGATAGTAATAACGTAAAAATGATCAGAATTAATAGAAACAGTTAAGATTAGAGGATGATAGATGATTATATTGGAATTGTACCAAAATGATTTTTCTAAAGATTTAGTCGTGTTTGATTCTTTAGAGGAGGGTAAAGCTTTTGTAGCTCAAATTCCTGGTTATACTTTAGAAACAGAAGATGGGTTTGAAGTGGAGTATTTTAACCCTAAACACTTGCCGGATTATATGGAAATTATCTATAAGGGAAATATTGTGCCCTTTTCTAAGTTTATGTTCAACTCTGAGGAAAATGTGGATATTATTTGGAAAGAGATTTCGAATTTGTCCGTTAAAAACGATCAAATAATCGAAGGGTATTCAAAAATAGATGCCTATGTCATTAACAACAATGAAGTCAAAGCTTATATCGAAGCAAGAGAAGCGAACTATCGCAAGGCAAAAGACTTCTTAGAAGGCAATGGATATGAAGCTGACAGAAGCTTTTTTGGGAGTGAAGACGGCAAAGCTATTGTTTATAGAAAAAAAGATACTGAAGATTGGCACTTCTTGTGTCACCTTGATCCTTCGTTTGTAGAGATTGAAGATGTCGAAAAGTTTGTTAAAGAAGCAGTGGATGCTATTCAGTAGTCAACCAAAGTTCCTTGTTAGTGTGTAATATTACTTGTGCGATCTTAGTCAGTCAATAATAAAATAATATGTTTTAAGAAAAAATTATAATTTAGAAACGTGAATAAACTTGTTTAAACTTTATGTATCTTTAGAAAGTGTGAAAGATTGGACGAACAAATTTTTTTAATGGGTGGAAATCCGCCGATAAAAAACCATACGATTGTTAATAAAATAGTATCATCAAGTAATATCGAAAGGATTGTCATTTTTACAGTTTATCGAGAAAATTGGGAACCGTATATGAAAAAGTACACGGAAGTTTTCCAAAGCCATTTTCCTAACCTAAACACTGATTACTTACTCTTGGACACTGAGCAGATTGATTTTGATAGTTATCTAGATGCTGATGTCATCATCATTGGTGGTGGAAATACGGAAAAATATATAGCTACTTATGTCAATCAGCAGTTCAAAAATTATATTGATCGTATGCTGAATAAAGGGGTGAAAGTTATAGGATTTTCAGCAGGAGCCCTTTTATTAGGAGAAAAAGTATATGTCTCACCTAATGATAATTCCGATCATCAGATAAAGATAAAAAATGGATTAGGACTCTTTAGTCAGTTTTTAATTAGTGTCCATTATGATTCCTGGAATGATAAAGCTAATAAGGATAGAGCTGAAGAACTCGTTAATGCTCCCATAATTCCACTAAATGATCATTCATGTCTTGTATTAGATAAACTTGGAAACATTATTGAGAAAATTGACTAGTTTCCATTATCTAAATCTTGATCTAGGTAACTAAAGTGTAGACGAACTGGATAGATTACTAGTGAAAACTGCAAAAAGAGTTATGAAATGAAGCGGAGAGTGTTTAATGGATTTTAGTAGTAAGATAGCCATAAATAAAGGCTGGTCAGATGATAAAAAATATTGTGTGACAGATCAAAATCAGCAAAAATATTTCTTGCGTGTTTCTGATAAGGAGAAGTTTGATTCAAAAAAATTTGAATTTGATATGATGGAGAAAGTAGCTTCTCTTGGAGTTCCAATGTGTAAACCAATTAGCATTGAACTCTGCGATGACGAAGTATATTCTTTACACGAATGGATAGATGGGAAAGATGCAAGAGAAACCATTTTAACTTATTCGAAAGAACAACAATACACTTATGGACTAGAAGCAGGAAGAATCCTTCAAAAAATTCATTCACTCCCTATAACAGAAGTTCGTGAAGATTGGCAAAGCTTTTTTAATCGAAAAATTGATGACAAAATCTCCAAATACAAAGAATGTCCCGTTCAATATGAAAATGGTCAGATATTCATTGATTTTTTAAATGAAAATCGAGAATTGTTAAAAGACAGACCTCAGGTTTTCCAACATGGAGATTATCATATAGGGAATTTCATGATTGGTGAAGATTGTAAAATTTATATCATTGACTTTGATCGATTTGATATTGGAGATCCTTGGGAGGAATTCAATCGTATTGTATGGTCTGCTCAAGTCTCTCCCTCTTTTGCGTCTGGTATGATAGATGGATATTTTGATCATAAGGTTCCGGATTTATTTTGGAAGCTTCTCGCTATCTATATTCTAAATAACTTAGTTGGATCACTTCCCTGGGCTGTACCTTACGGACCTGAAGAAATATCAGTAATGCAAAATCAAGCTAAGGAAATTTTGGAATGGTATAATGATATGAAGCAAATCATTCCTAGTTGGTACTTGAACAAGAAGAAGACTGAATAATATAAACGTTGGAATATCAATTTTGGAAAAATTATATTACGATTACTTGACAATTTTTTTCGAATCTAAATCGCTATAAATACTTATCTTGTCTTGGATAAATCTGGGAACATCATAGAGAAAATTGACTAGTTTTTATCATGCAAATTGGGATCTATAAAATCAAAGTATGATGAATATGATTTATTAATTATAGTTTCATTCAACGAATATTAAATGATTAGAGAGGGAAATCCATGCTAAAATCCAAAAAATGGCTATACATCGCTATTTTGTCCCCCTTTCTGCTTGTGAGTTTGCCCTTTTTTATCAATGGGAATTTAAGTAATGGTAATCTTCTATATAGCAACAATTCTAAGTTAATTCTTGATCATGAAGACTCAATCAAGAGTGAAATTATGACCCATTTGAAAGATGACGGAAAATACGTAAAGTCTGTGACGATTTTGCCGAATACTGCTCGAGGAGGCTATGATGATAGTGGTGATATGGGCGGTCATTATCATATTTACTTTTCAGCCTATGTCAATGATAATCCCAAGCAGTCCTTAAATGTCGAACTGTATTTTCCAGATGCAAGTATTCATGCATTTACCGTTGTCCACCCCAATCCCTTTAAGGATAAAAAGAAGATGAAGCGATGGTTTATAGGTGATATTAAAATATCAGATGATCCTTCCTGGGATGGGAAGTAATAAATAATTGATACTATCATGTGGTAGTAGTATCCTTGCTGTCAGAGAAAAGGTAGTTATAGTATTTTAAAGAAGGTCTATCATGAAAATGGAAATCGGGAAAACCTATCTTGTAAAAAAAGATATTTTCAGTTTTAGAAAAAATGAACTCTGGACCTTAGTAGATAAGGGATTTCAGGCTTATTTTGGAGAACATAACTTTATATTTGTCAATGATGAGAAAGTGAAGGTATTTGCAGTTTTACAAGATAGTTCAGAAGAAGATATACAAATTTACCATCATCTGGATGACTATTTTGAAGAAGTCGCTCATGTGAATTTCTGAAGAAGGTGAGCTGCAAATTGAAAATGCTCGCTTTTAAAAAGTTTACTGAAATATTTTTGTGGGAAATCATAATTTTTAATATATTTAGTGAGAAGGATAATGGATAAAGAATTTTATATGACACCAGATTCTGAAGAAAGCAATCTTGTCCTGAAACAGGCTTTGAAAGAACTAATCGAAGATATGTACGAAAAGAATATAATATCAGGTTTGTTAGAGGATGATATAGATAGTCAATCCTTTGAGGATCTTGTTCTTTCTTTAAGGGATAAACTTAAAGATTGCTATCCTAAAACTAAGCTCAAACGAATGATGAAGGGCATCCATTATGCGAATGGTTTTGAAGATAAATCTTTAAAAGAAAGTACTTTTCTCTTGGATGAGATTGAACAGTATCTTAGTAGCAATCGCTTTCTTGATCATGATCAAGCGGTCAAGTATTTTAATGATAAAATTACTGCTGATGGGTTTGAAACCAATCCCCAATCTCTAGTTTTAATCATGATTGAAAGTTTGCATAGCTGAGAGAAGCTGTATAGGATATTGAGAAAATATGCGTAATGATAATAAAAGAGAAAGGTATAGCTATGTCTTATGATTTAGTAGTATTTGAGAAATCAATCGCACCAGCTAGTAAAGCTGAATTTTTAGAATGGTATGAGGAGCAAGTGGAGTGGAAGGAAGACCACGATTATGATTCAATTGAAGTTAGTTCAAGCAAACTAAAAAGTTGGTTTCTGGACATGATAAAACTATTTCCTCCTATGAATGGTGACTTTGATATGGATGATGCTTTAGAGAGTGACCAAGAGCTGGAAAGTCGTTTTACTGACTATAGTATTGGTAAGAATCTTATCTATGCAGGATTTGCATGGTCACAAGCAGAAACAGCCTATAAGACAATGCTCATGTTAGCCTTAAAACATGATGTGGGATTTTTTGATGTCAGTGGTACTGGGGCAATTATCCTATCTGAAACTATCAAGTTAGATTAAAAGATGAGCCAGGTTAGTTCTTAGGAGATTTTATGATTTCCATAGCTTCCTAGCATATGTATTTATTAACCCTTTTACAGGGAATTAATTTTGGGATAGACGTCCTTACAGAGGCATTTCCGATTATCAAAATGATCTAGACTGAAACAATGGTGAAACCCATCTGCTTCAGTCTTTTTTTCTGTTTATGTAGTATAATAAAAGATGTAGGGATTCAATTTTTTAATAGGATTTTTCCAAGTTAAGATTAGTTATTTTATGGAGTCAAAAGCTAGATCAGAGGTGAGAAAGTTGACTGAATTTGAGAGCTTATTTCTTCAAATAATCGAATATTCGAATCAGGTTACAGCTGAAAATTATCAAGAATATGAGGAGTTAGGGTATGATCTTTTAAGGAAAATCCATCATCTAGGTATAAAGGAGACACAAGTTTATGAGAGATTTTTTACATACTATGACAGCTTACAAGATGGAATGATAAAAGAGTGGTTTGCAGAAATGCTAGACTATATTTCTGGCTGCTGTCATTCAGAAAAATATATTTGGAATCATCAGGAATAAGGGAGACCAGATTAGCAAATTGCAGGATTGGTAGTTGAAAGTGATTTTGCATAAGATATAGGAGTTAGCTATGTTTAATGACAGTTATATTTGGGGGCGTCTTTTCATCCCCCTTATCATGATTTTCGTCTTAGGATTGATGGTATTCTTTCATAGACGTCAGGTTTTTAAATATTTATATATCGTGAATATTTTTTTGTATCTAGTTTCGATTATTACTTTTTTTATTTTAGAGAATCATCCAGTCGGCCAACCATTTCCATATCCATGGATGACAGTTATTCCGTTTGTTTGGGCCATATCTATCTTTCTTGCTTTCGGATTATCGTTCGCGTCTCTTAGTGCTTTTGTCATCGAACAGGCACAAAGGCATATCTGGGCAAGGATTATCATTGGTTTAGTTGTTCTAGCAATTATGATAGCTATCGCGATAGGTATATACTACTTTATAGAGATTATTAGAGTTATAGGTTACTTTTAATGTTTAGTCAGTTTCTGATGGTAAACATGTAGAAAGAGGAGCAATATGAAGCAATCACTTGAATTTTTAAGAAAAAGAATCACCGATAAGATGCCCTTAGAGGATATGGTAGCAATCTTTGAAGACTTGTGTCGTGAGCCTATTGAGGATGAGATGATTTTATTTGAAACAGGGACATTTACAGCTATATCTAATAAGCCCTTGTTTCAACTATCCTTAGTAAGGCAAGCTCCAAATGAAGATGAAGAGTTTTATCAGGTTCACCTTGATATTTTCTATGAAGCAAGTCAAGACAATCAAATCTTTAGTGAATCAACCTGGGATGAAGATTTAGAGGAAAATATCTTTGATTACATTAGAGCTTCAGAGGTGTTTGCCTATGCTAAAGAGCAGGAATACCAAGCGGTCAAAATTTATCTGGAAGAAACTTAAGAAAAGGTAGTAATATGTTTGATTTTTTTAAGAAAAAAACACACAAAAAACTTGAAATCAATCTTCAAAACAATTCAATGATTATTAACGGAATCAGCTTAGCTTTTCCTTTGTCCTTGAAAGATATTGAAACTGTATTGGGGAAGCCTGACCAGGTAGTCAAAAGAGATAATAAGTTTATTAAATACATTTATGACAATATTGGTATTGTATTTCAACATTCTTTCTCGATTAAAAATCATTTAAAAAAATCTAAAACATACATTGATGAGGAACATTTGATTTCT
>NZ_JVKV01000038.1 GCF_001072375.1 Streptococcus pseudopneumoniae | reverse complement strand
GTGCTTGCGCTCGTTGAGGCTGACGTACTTGCTGACGTGCTTGCGCTCGTTGAAGCCGACGTACTTGCTGATGTGCTTGCGCTTGTTGATGCAGATGTACTTGCACTTGTTGATGCCGACGTACTTGCTGACGTGCTTGCACTTGTTGAGGCTGACGTACTTGCTGATGTGCTTGCGCTCATTGATGCTGACGTACTTGCTGAAGTGCTTGCACTTGTTGAGGCTGATGTACTTGCCGATGTGCTTGCACTTGTTGATGCTGACGTGCTAGCCGATGTGCTTGCACTTGTTGA
>NZ_JVKV01000037.1 GCF_001072375.1 Streptococcus pseudopneumoniae | reverse complement strand
CGCAATAGCTTGACTGAGTATTTCCGTGTTGATAATCTTGAAAAGCATTTTGCGGATGTTAAAGATGAGATTATTTTCATTGCTGAAAATGGGAGTCTCGTTCGCTTCCATGGAGAGGACCTTTATGAAGCAACCATGCCTCGTGATTTTTACCTATCAACATTTGAAAAACTAAAGACTTCACATTATTTTGATGAGAAAAAGATGCTCTTGACTGGTAAAGAGGCTTGCTATGTCTTAGATACAGTAGATGAAACCTATCTTATGTTTAGTCATCATTACAATGAAAATATCAAAAAAGTAGCCAGTCTTGAAGAGATTACCGATGAGATTTTCAAATTCACAACTAACTTTACTGAAGAGACAGTAGAAGCTGGAGAAGCTTGGGTCAATGAACATGTTCCTGGTGTTAAGGCTATGACGACAGGTTTTGAATCTATTGACATCGTTTTAGATCATGTTGACAAGGGAGTCGCTATTGTCGAATTGGCTAAGAAATTAAATCTAGATATGGATCAAGTGATGGCCTTTGGTGATAACCTCAACGACCTTCACATGATGCAGGTTGTAGGGCACCCAGTCGCACCTGAAAATGCTCGTCCAGAGATTTTAGAACTTGCTGAAACAATTATTGGACACCACAAGGACCAATCAGTTATTGCTTATATGGAGGAATTGTAATGGCAGATATTAAATTAATTGCTTTGGACTTAGATGGAACCTTGCTGACGACAGACAAGAAATTGACGGATCGTACCAAGGCAACTTTAAAGGCTGCGCGTGATCAGGGAGTCAAAGTGGTATTGACAACTGGACGTCCCCTCAAGGCTATGGATTTCTTCCTCAAAGAGCTTGGAACAGAGGGCCATGATGATGAGTATACTATCACCTTTAATGGTGGATTGGTTCAGAAAAATACGGGAGAAATCCTTGATAAAACAGTCTTTTCGATTGATGATGTGACACGCATTTACGAGGAAACTGAAAAGCTAGGTATTCCTTTAGATGCTATTTCTGAAGGTACAGTTTACCAAATTCAATCAGATCAAGAGAGTCTGTATGCTAAATTTAATCCTGCTCTAACTTTTGTTCCAATTGACTTTGAAGATTTGTCTAGTCAAATGACTTATAATAAATGTGTGACAGCCTTTGCCCAAGAACCGCTGGATGCAGCAATTGCTAACATTTCATCAGACTTGTTTAACAATTATGAAATTTTTAAATCTCGCGACATGCTTTTGGAATGGTCACCAAAGAACGTTCATAAGGCTACTGGATTAGCTAAATTGATCGACCACCTAGGAATTGACCAAAGTCAGGTGATGGCTTGTGGAGATGAGGCTAATGACCTTTCCATGATTGAATGGGCAGGACTTGGCGTCGCCATGCAAAATGCTGTGCCTGAGGTTAAGGAAGTTGCAAATGTAGTCACCCCTATGACCAATGACGAGGAAGCTGTTGCCTGGGCCATTGAAAAATATGTACTGAAGGAGAACTAAAGTATGGGATTATTTGACCGTTTATTTGGTAGAAAAGAAGAACCAAAAATCGAAGAAGTTGTTAAAGAAGCTTTGGAAAACTTGGATCTGACAGAACCTGGCGAGGAAGTTGAAGCACTTGGAACTGAAGAAGTTGAAGTGAAAAATACTGAAGAAATCGACCAAAGTTCAGAATTTGAGGAAACTTATTCTAAAGAAGCTAGTGAGTCGGAAGAACCAGTAGCAGAAACTACTACAGAAACAGTTGAACCAATAGCAACCCCTCAGGAAGAAGAGACTCAGTTTGAAGAGGAAACTGAGTGTCATTGTTGTCAGGAAGAGTCAGAGTCAACAGAAGTTGAAGAAACTGAAGCCAGCTCTCAAGAAGTAGTGGAGTTTGTTGCAGAAGAACCTGAGTCACCAGTCGAAGAAGTAGCTTCAAGTGATAGTGGCGAGGAAGAATCTGATCAAGTTCAACCAGACGAAACGGAAGCAGACACTTCTCAAGAAGTGGAAGAAGATCTAGTAATCGAAGAAATTCCTCCAGTTCAAGAGACTGTACAGGAAAAATATGACCGTAGTCTCAAGAAAACTCGTACGGGATTTGGTGCTCGTTTGAATGCCTTCTTTGCTAACTTCCGCTCTGTTGATGAAGAATTCTTCGAAGAACTAGAAGAACTGCTTATCATGAGTGACGTTGGTGTTCAGGTAGCTTCAAATCTTACTGAAGAATTGCGTTACGAAGCCAAGCTTGAAAATGCCAAGAAACCTGATGCCCTTCGTCGTGTCATCATCGAAAAATTGGTAGAGTTGTATGAGAAGGATGGCAACTACAACGAAAGTATTAATTTCCAAGATGGTTTGACAGTTATGCTCTTTGTAGGTGTCAATGGAGTCGGCAAAACAACTTCAATCGGTAAATTGGCACATCGCTACAAGCAAGCAGGCAAGAAAGTCATGCTGGTTGCTGCAGATACCTTCCGTGCTGGTGCAGTTGCTCAATTAGCTGAATGGGGACGTCGTGTGGATGTTCCAGTGGTTACAGGACCAGAAAAAGCTGATCCAGCCAGTGTTGTCTTTGATGGGATGGAACGAGCAGTGGCAGAAGGTGTTGACATTCTCATGATTGATACAGCTGGCCGTTTACAAAACAAGGAAAACTTGATGGCAGAGTTGGAAAAAATTGGTCGTATTATTAAACGTGTCGTTCCAGAAGCTCCGCATGAAACCTTCCTAGCTCTGGATGCCTCAACAGGTCAAAATGCCCTGGTACAAGCCAAGGAATTTTCAAAAATTACTCCTGTTACAGGAATTGTCTTAACCAAAATTGATGGAACTGCCCGAGGTGGTGTCGTTCTTGCTATCCGTGAAGAACTCAATATTCCTGTTAAGTTGATTGGATTTGGTGAAAAGATTGATGATATCGGTGAGTTCAACTCAGAAAACTTTATGAAGGGACTTTTAGAAGGTCTGATATAAAAGAAAATCCTGCAAGAATTCTTGCAGGATTGTTTTTGATTATTCTAAACGACCATCTTTACGATAGGCGATATCTGGTTGCCAAGTCCACTCAGCTCCGTATTTTTCAAGGAGTTCAAAGCTAGCTTGAGGTCCCATGCTACCAGCCTTGTAGTCATGGAGTGGAGCACCGTTTTCAGCCCAAAGCTTTTCAATACTGTCAATCAATTTCCATGAGGCACTCACTTCATCCCAGTGGCTAAAGTTAGTTGAATTATTGTTCAAAACATCATAGATGAGTTTTTCATAGGGATCTGGCGAAGCACCTGTTGCAGTCGCATCTGTTCGATAGTCAAGAAAATTTGGCGCAAGGCTAAACTCTTCTCCGACCTTTTTTCCGTTAAGACTGAGAGAGAATCCTTCAGTTGGTTGGATGTAGATAGTAAGCACATTCGGTGCTAGTGGTTCTCCGAAAATGGAATCCATTTGCTTGAAGACAATATTCACGTGTGTTCCTTTTTCAGTGAGGCGTTTCCCTGTACGGAAGAAGAAAGGTACATCACGGAAACGATCAGTGTCAACAAAGAAAGCACCTGATGCAAAGGTTTCTGTCATAGATTCAGGGTTAACATTTGGTTCACTACGGTAAGAGATGTATTTCATGCCATCAACTTTACCAGAACGATATTGACCACGGATGAATTGTTCTTTGAGTTCCTCATCTGTAGGGTGGTAAAGGTTCTTGAAGACCTTGATTTTCTCTGCGCGAATGTCATCCTTTGTAAAGCTTGCTGGCTTGTCCATAGCAAGGAGTGACAGAAGTTGGAGAGTGTGGTTTTGAACCATGTCTCGAAGGGCACCAGATTCATCATAGTAGCCACCACGCTCTTCAACACCTAGGCGCTCTGCAAAGGTAATCTGTACGTTATCGATGTGCTCACGATTCCAAACATTTTCAAAAATCATATTGGCAAAGCGAATAGCAAAAATACTTTGAATCATTTCTTTACCGAGATAGTGGTCGATACGATAGATTTGCTCTTCGTTAAAAGTAGCTAGGAGTTCTTCGTTTAGTTTGCTTGCAGTCTCATAGTCTGTTCCAAAAGGTTTCTCAACGATCAAACGTTCAAAGCCTTTACCATCAACAATTTGCTCTGATTTGAGGTGTTTGGCGATGGTACCAAAGAACTGAGGTGCCATTGAGAGGAAGAAGAGTTTGTTGTGCTCAGTCTGATATTTTTCGTTTAATTCAGCTTGAAGCTTGCGTAATTCGATATAGTGCTCAGTGTCATTAACATCGTGGCTTTGATAGTAAAAATGACTCGCAAATGCTTGAGCTTCCTCTACACTATCTGCCAAGTCTAAAATAGATTCGACAACGACAGATTCGAAATACTCCTTACTCCAAGGTCTGCGAGCAGTTCCAATAACAGCAAAATGATCAGAAAGATTACCTGATTTATAAAGTCTAAAAAGTGAAGGGTAGAGCTTACGTTTGGCCAAATCCCCACTTGCACCGAAAATTGTAACAATAACTTTTGATGACATCTAGCTACCTAATTTCTATTTTGTTTCCTAGTTAAACTAGGCATGAGGAGTCCCCATTTTTCATATCCTTTATTTTATCATAATTTTCTAAAAAATCCAAAAATCCAATACGTCTATATTAAGAGTCTGGGCATAAACTTAATTTCATACTCTTCGAAAATCTCTTCAAACCACGTCAGCGTCGCCTTAC
>NZ_JVKV01000036.1 GCF_001072375.1 Streptococcus pseudopneumoniae | reverse complement strand
TGAGAGTAGGGGGGTCACCCCCTCCCCCTCGAGGCTTCGGGGCTTCACGCCGTCACTGTACGTATTTTCTCGCGAGCGAGAAAGAAAAAAGGAGTAAATAGGATTGAATGAAACCACTTTAACTAGAAAATGCTCCAAGTGTCATGATATCAAAGAATTATCTAGTGAAAACTTTTATAGAAAGCATTCAGACAAGAAAGGTTTCTCAAAAGTTTGTAAGGTATGTAATAAAAAGAAAGACGCAGAGCGTTACCAAAAGAAAAAAGACAAGATATTGACCCAAAAGAAACGATACTATAGGCGGCAGAAAGAGCGCCAAAATGAAAAAGGCAGTTCACTGGAAGGAGGTGAAAAGTAATGGAAGATATCTTTCCGAGTCTACTCCAGAAAATTAAGGCCGAATTTGAAAAAGCTAGGCTTGATAGTGAGATTCTGGAAGAGTTACTAGATAAGCTAGAAGATAATAAAGCTGATTATCTCGATGCCAATCAATATGCAATAGAAGTTGGTGAAATACTCTCAAAAGTTTTAGGAGCTTACTTAAGTAATGAAAGCCTACCAGATGGTAAGATGTACTATAATATTGCTAAACGATTGCTAGAAGATGTTTTAGGTCGAAACTATGACCTTGTAAGCGAATATACTGAAAAAGTTCAAGAAGATTTAAACTTTAGGGCTAACCTTCGCATTCCTCCTCAAGTTCCTGAGTTAAACCAAGATAGGATTGACGGCTTAGTAAATCGTTTAGCTAGTGAAGATGATTTTGAAGCTGTAAAATGGTTGGTGGGTGAAACAATTGTTAATTTTACGCAAAGTATTGTAGATGATACGATTCAAAAAAATGTGGTATTTCAGTATAAAGCAGGACTTAGCCCTAAAATTACTAGGCGAACGGCTGGAAAGTGTTGTAAGTGGTGTCAAGAATTGGAAGGCAGTTATAAATATCCTTCCGTTCCTCATGATATTTATAGACGTCATAGTAATTGTAGGTGTACCGTTGAATATTATCCGCAAGATGGTAGACGGCAGAATGTACATACCAGAAAATGGAGTAATATCAATCAAGAAGAAGTGGAACGTCGGAAACAGATAGGTATAGAGTCCGCTGAAGAACGTAAAAGAAAACGAGATGAAAGGATTGCAAAGTTTGGGAATCCTAGAAGAAGATTAAGATAGGCATGAGTTATAGGAGTAGAAAGGTTGTCGTTGAAAATGGAGCTGGATAAGTTTAAAACGATGATGAACGTCAGAAAGCGGATGACTTATTTTCTGAGATTCCAGAGGATGGCAGGAAGTGAAAACCAAGTTACAATAGATGAAGAGGCTTGGAAACTTGTCTTACCTGATCAGTGGAATTTGACTAGTAAGCATGAAAAAGCAATTAGAGAAAGTCTAGAAACATTTGCCCATGATATCAATAAGATAGAGAACGAACGTGCTAGAAAGTGTTTTATCATTCATTATTGTTACATGAGGAAGAAAACAGTAAGTGAATGTTTAGAAATTGCTGGGACAAAATCCACTAATTATCACAGATACAAACAGATAGCTGTCTTAAACTTTGCGAAAATCCACCAGAACGGAGAGTTAGAAGCGTATAAGTAGGCAATTGTAGGCAAAGGCTTCATGTTTGCCCTCCTATTTTGTTCTGTTTCATACTGGACAACTAAAACACTATGGATAAACTAGAAGCCCTTAGAAATGAATTTAAGGGTTTTTAGATTTTCAAATATATAGGTTGCTGATAGTATGGTATAATGGTACCAGGTAATAAAAAAAGCACGTCTGATCGTGCTAGTTTCTTGCCTGCTGAACTCATCGATTTAGTAGCCCTTTTTTAGGGGCTTTTTTTGTGAACTTTTTTAGGAACTTTAAATGATTTGTAAGGTTCTCTAATGAATTGCGTTTTTTAAAAATTCGGCAACACTAGTTTTTTTAGAGAGCTAAAGTGATAAAGCAATATTCGTGAAATATTTTCTACCAATTTAAAATGAAGTAGGGGGAAGAAAATTTTCATATAAAATGATATAATGAAGAGTAGCTTTTTTATGGAGAGGAGGCCTAGAATGAATTTTCAACAATTATCTAATCTTCAATACTGGTCTAGTTTATTTTCCAGTCCTTGGAGTATTCTGATAAATGTGATTGATATTCTTATCGTTGCCTATATCTTATACCAATTTACAAAATCAATTGCAGGAACCAAGATTATGATCCTGGTTCGAGGTGTTTTAGTTTTTATCTTAGCTCAGATAGCAGCAAATACCCTAGGCTTGACAACTATTTCCTGGTTGATCAATCAATTGATTACTTACGGTGTTATCGCAGCGGTAGTTATTTTCTCTCCAGAAATTCGGACAGGTTTAGAGCGCTTGGGACGTGCGACTGATTTCTTTTCAAGTACACCAATGAGTTCAGAAGAACAGATGATTCAGGCCTTTGTTAAGGCAGTTGAATATATGAGCCCTCGTAAAATTGGAGCATTGGTCTCTGTTCAGCGTGTCAGAACTTTGCAGGAATATATTTCCACGGGGATTCCTTTAGATGCTAAGATTTCTGCAGAACTCTTAATCAATATCTTCATTCCAAACACACCTTTACATGATGGTGCAGTCATTATAAAAGGTGATCGTATAGCTGTAACATCTGCTTATCTTCCACTTACTGAGAGCACTGATATTTCTAAGGAGTTTGGAACACGACACCGTGCAGCTATTGGTTTATCTGAAGTATCAGACGCCTTAACATTTGTTGTGTCAGAAGAAACTGGAGGCATTTCCATTACCTATAATAGTGTCTTTAAGCATGATTTAACGATGGAAGAATTTGAGGAAGAACTACGTCGTATACTGATTCCGGAAAATTCACAAGAGCCAAGCTTAACAGAGCGTATATTAGGAGGCTGGAAGAATGAAAAAAAATAGTTTATATATCATCTCCTCACTCCTCTTTGCTTGTGTTTTATTTATCTACGCTACCTCTATTAATTACCAAAATAATAATAATGCAAGACCGGCTCGAACAGAAACCTATACCAATACAGTCGTAAATGTACCGATTGATATTCAGTACGATAGTGAGCAGTATTTTATTAGCGGTTTTAGTTCAGAAGTAACGGTATTTTTAACTGGATCTAATCGAGTGACCTTGGCTAGTGAGATGCAAGAAAGCACTCGTAAATTCAAGGTTATTGCAGATTTGACACAAGCTACCGAAGGAACCATTGAAGTTCCCTTGACCATTGAGAATCTTCCAAGCGGTTTAACAGCCCTAGCAACACCACAGAAAATCACCGTTAAAATTGGGAAGAAGGCAACACGGGATAATTTACCAGTCACTCCACAGATCGACTCTGGTAAGGTTGATGAACGAATTCTCATCGATAGTGTGACTGTTTCAGATGAACGCGTTTCGGTTACTAGTGATGTTGATACCTTGTCTAAGATTGATAAGATTGTGGCTGTTTTACCAACTAGTGAAAAAATTACAGGAAATTATACGGGTTCAGTTCCTCTACAAGCTATTGATAAGAATGGAACAGTTTTACCAACGGTGATTACACCGTATGAAACAACCATGAAGATAACAACGAAACAAGCTAGATCAGCAAGTAGTTCTACCACTTCAACTACTAGCTCATCTTCAACGAAATCTTCTACTGCAGGGTCTGAAACCAAACCAGATTCTTCAAAGAAAGACTAAAAAATTAGAAAAGGATATAACATGGGTAAATATTTTGGAACGGACGGAGTCCGTGGAGAAGCAAACGTAGAACTTACGCCAGAATTAGCTTTTAAATTGGGACGTTTTGGAGGTTATGTTCTCAGTCAACATACGACGGAAGCACCTAAGGTTTTTGTAGGGCGTGACACTCGTATCTCAGGTCAAATGCTAGAAGCAGCTTTGATTGCTGGCCTCCTTTCGGTCGGAATTCACGTTTATAAGCTTGGAGTTCTTGCAACACCAGCAGTAGCTTATCTTGTAAAAACAGAAGGTGCGAGCGCAGGTGTCATGATTTCAGCTAGTCACAACCCAGCCCTTGATAATGGCATTAAATTCTTTGGTGGTGACGGCTTTAAACTAGACGATGACAAAGAAGCAGAAATCGAAGCCTTGCTAGATGCCAGTGAAGATACTCTCCCACGTCCAAGTGCAGAGGGCTTGGGTACGGTTGTTGACTACCCAGAAGGTTTACGTAAGTATGAATCCTATCTTGTTTCAACTGGAACTCCTCTTGAAGGGATGAAGGTTGCCTTGGACACTGCTAACGGAGCAGCTGCAACCAGTGCTCGTCAAATTTTTGCAGATCTAGGTGCTCAATTAACAGTTATCGGTGAAACACCAGATGGCCTTAACATCAACTTGAACGTTGGTTCAACTCATCCAGAAGCCTTGCAAGAACTTGTAAAAGAAAGCAAATCTGCCATTGGTTTAGCCTTTGATGGTGATAGCGACCGTTTGATTGCTGTTGATGAAAATGGCGAAATTGTCGATGGTGACAAGATTATGTACATCATTGGGAAATACCTCTCTGAAAAAGGTCAATTGGCTCAAAACACGATTGTGACAACAGTTATGTCCAACCTCGGTTTCCATAAGGCCTTGGATCGTGAAGGAATCAATAAAGCAGTCACTGCTGTTGGAGACCGCTATGTAGTTGAAGAAATGAGAAAATCTGGCTACAATCTCGGTGGTGAGCAGTCAGGTCACGTTATCTTGATGGACTATAATACTACTGGTGATGGTCAGCTTTCAGCTGTTCAATTGACGAAAATCATGCAAGAAACAGGTAAGAGTTTGTCTCAATTGGCCTCAGAAGTGACAATTTACCCACAAAAATTGGTCAATATCCGTGTGGAAAATACCATGAAAGAAAAAGCTATGGAAGTTCCTGCTATCAAAGCTATTATCGAGAAGATGGAAGAAGAAATGGCAGGAAATGGTCGCATCCTCGTTCGCCCAAGTGGAACGGAGCCACTCTTGCGTGTCATGGCTGAAGCCCCAACCACTGAGGAAGTAGACTACTATGTAGACACTATTGCTGAAGTTGTTAAAACTGAGATTGGTATTTAGTAAATCTAGCAGAAAATAAAAAAATATGGTACAATGGCAACTATATTGTACCAATGGAGATGAAAATGAATTTAAAACGTGAACAAGAATTTGTCAGTCAGTATCACTTTGATGCGCGTAACTTTGAATGGGAAAATGAAAATGGAGCACCTGAAACTAAGGTAGATGTAAACTTCCAGTTGCTTCAGCATGATCAAGAAAATCAAGTTACCTCTTTAGTAGTTGTTTTGAGCTTTATGATTGTCTTTGATAGATTTGTCATTAGTGGAACGATTTCTCAAGTCAACCATGTTGAAGGTCGTATTATCGATCAACCAAGTGATTTCAGCCAAGAAGAGGTTGAGACCCTAGCTCGTCCATGTTTGGACATGCTTAATCGTTTGACTTATGAAGTAACAGAAATTGCCCTTGATTTACCGGGAATTAATTTGGAGTTTTAAGAAATGAAATTAGCGGTCATAACAGACTCATCTGCTTTTCTACAAGCGGAAGCCTTGCGGAAAGAAGATTTATTTGTGCTAGACATTCCTGTGAATATCGATGGACAGGAGTATGTTGAAGGTGTAAATCTAACCGCTCAAGAATTTTATGAAAAAATGGCTTCAGCAAGCGAATTGCCAAAAACGAGCCAACCAAGTATTGCCAAGTTGGATGAAATTTTATCATCATTAAAAGCTAAAGGCTATACACATGCCTTAGGTCTTTTCCTATCTTCTGGAATTTCAGGATTTTACCAAAACATCCAGTATATGAAGGATGAATATGAAGGGTTAACCATTGCCTTTCCTGATACCCGTATTACAAGCGCTCCCCTAGGCTATATGGTTGAGAGTGTCTTGAAATGGGCAGAGCAAGGAGATGGCTTTGAGTCTATCTTAGATAAAGTAACTGAACAGATTGAAAATACCTCAGCCTTTATCATGGTGGATGATCTTGACCATCTAGTTAAGGGGGGACGACTCTCTAATGGCGCGGCTATTTTGGGGAATCTCCTAAGTATCAAGCCAATCCTATATTTCAATGACCAAGGTGTGATAGAAGTATATGAAAAGGTTCGTACAGAGAAAAAGGCTACAAAACGCTTAGTTGAAATTGTTAAAGAAGCAACAGCTAATGGGAATTACCAGATTACTGTCATTCACGGAAATGCTCCTCAAAAAGCAGCAGATTTGCGCCAGCTTTTAATCGATGGTGGAGTGGCTACAGATGTTTCAATTGCAACCTTCGGTAGTGTTATTGGGACTCACCTGGGAGAAGGAAGTATTGCTCTGGGATATACACCCATAATCTAGACTATTTTTCATGGACAGCTTACGTCCTTTGGATCTTAAAATTGAACACGCCTGAAACCCTGTGTGAAAAAGATAGTTCTTCCAAGGAGTAGATACTCCTTGATCAGACCTCCTATTTTCACTTTGTGTTCTTACAGGCTTTGTATCTTAAACAGGAGTAGAGATTGAAATGAGTATTCGAGTAATTATTGCTGGTTTTAAGGGGAGAATGGGCCAATCTGCTTGTCAGATGGTTTTGTCTGATCCTGAACTTGAACTGGTAGCGGTTTTAGATCCTTTTGAGTCTGCATCTGACTGGCAGGGAATTCCAGTATTCAATGATAAGAATGACTTGGCAGGTTTTGAGGCAGATGTATGGGTGGACTTTACAACACCAGCTGTTGTCTATGAGAATACACGCTTTGCTCTTGAAAATGGCTTTGCTCCAGTAGTTGGAACAACAGGTTTCACTAGTCAAGAGATTGAAGAACTAAAAGAATTTTCTCGTTCTAAAAACTTGGGTGGCTTGATTGCTCCTAACTTTGCCTTGGGTGCTGTCTTGCTCATGCAATTTGCGGCACAAGCTGCAAAATACTTCCCAAATGTAGAGATTATTGAGCTTCACCATGACAAGAAAAAAGATGCTCCGAGCGGAACAGCTATCAAAACAGCGGAATTGATGGCAGAAGTTCGTGAGTCTATCCAACAAGGTGCTAGTGATGAGGAAGAACTCATTTCAGGGGCACGTGGAGCCAACTTTGATGGTATGCGAATCCACTCAGTCCGTTTGCCAGGTTTGGTAGCTCATCAGGAAGTTATATTTGGAAATCAGGGAGAAGGATTGACTCTACGTCATGACTCCTATGATCGTAGCTCCTTCATGACAGGGGTGAATTTGGGAATCAAAGAAGTTGTCAAGCGTCATGAGCTTGTCTATGGATTAGAACACTTATTATGAGATTAACACAAATGCCTTCTGAATTTCAGAAGGCTTTACCAGTATTAGAAAAAATTAAAGAAGCAGGCTTTGAAGCCTATTTTGTTGGAGGCTCTGTTAGGGATGCCCTACTCAATCGTCCCATCCATGATGTGGATATTGCGACTTCATCTTATCCAGAAGAGACCAAGCAGATTTTTCCACGGACAGCTGATATTGGCATTGAGCACGGAACAGTTTTGGTTTTAGACGGAGATGAAGAGTACGAAGTAACCACTTTTAGAACTGAGGATGTCTATGTAGACTACCGTAGGCCAAGTTCAGTTTCTTTTGTTCGTTCGTTAGAAGAAGATCTCAAACGCCGAGATTTCACAGTCAATGCCTTTGCCTTGGATGAGACAGGGGAAATCGTCGATTTATTTGATGGTCTCAAAGATTTAGAAAACCAGGTCCTGCGAGCTGTCGGTGTAGCTAGTGAGCGTTTCAACGAAGATGCCCTACGCATTATGCGTGGATTTCGTTTTCAAGCTAGTCTTGGTTTTGAACTCGAGCAAGAAACCTTTGAGGCTATGAAAGATTTGACGCCACTCCTAGAAAAAATCTCTGTGGAACGTACTTTTGTTGAATTTGATAAACTTCTACTAGCTCCTCATTGGCGAGTAGGTCTGTCTTCTATGATTGCAAGTAAAGCTTATGATTATCTTCCAGATATGGTAGGTAGTCAGGAGAAACTCCAGTCTTTGTTTGATTTAGAAAAAGATTTTACTTTTGAATCTTCTGAGCAAGCTTGGGCAACACTTTTATGGGTTTTAGAAGTGGAAGATGCTCAACAATTTTTGAAACATTGGAAGACTTCACGCCAATTTGCCAAGCAGGTACAGGATTTGCTGTCTATTTTGGCTCTCCGAGAAGATGGGGAACTAAGCAAGCGTGATTGTTACCGTTTTGATCTAGATTTGCTTTTACAGGCTGAAAATCTTCGTCAGGCTCAAGGAAAAGAAGTCAATCCACAGGCTATCGAAGAGATTTACCACAGTCTAACCATCCATGATAAGAAAGAGATTCAAATCAATGGTGGGATTTTGATCAAAGAATACGGCTATCAGCCAGGACCAGAAATGGGAGAAATCTTAGCAGAGATTGAGTATGCTATTGTGGATGGAGATTTGGAAAATAACTTGGAAGCTATTCATGCCTACTTGAGGGAGAAAAAATGAGTGATTTTATTGTTGAAAAACTAAGTAAATCCGTTGGAGACAAGACTGTCTTTAAGGATATTTCCTTTATCATCCATGACTTGGATAGAATCGGTCTTATCGGTGTCAACGGAACTGGGAAAACAACCCTTTTAGATGTGCTTTCAGGAGTTTCTGGTTTTGATGGTGACGTAAGCCCTTTTTCGGCAAAAAATGACTATAAGATTGGTTATCTGACTCAGGACCCAGATTTTGATGATAGCAAGACTGTCTTGGATACTGTTCTATCGAGTGATTTGAAAGAAATCCAGTTGATCCGTGAGTATGAATTGCTCATGCTCAACTACAGTGAGGACAAGCAGGTACGTTTGGAAAGGGTTATGGCGGAGATGGATTCCCTCCAAGCTTGGGAAATTGAGAGTCAGGTCAAGACCGTTCTCAGCAAGTTGGGAATTCAGGATTTATCAACTCCCGTTGGAGCCCTATCAGGTGGTTTGCGAAGACGGGTTCAGTTGGCGCAAGTCCTTCTGGGCAATCATGATCTTTTGCTTCTTGATGAGCCTACCAACCACTTGGATATTGCCACCATTGAGTGGCTGACTCTCTTCTTGAAAAATTCCAAGAAGACAGTTCTCTTTATCACCCACGACCGTTACTTCCTAGATGCTCTTTCGACACGAATCTTTGAGTTGGACAGAGCAGGTTTGACCGAATATCAAGGAAATTACCAAGACTATGTTCGTCTCAAGGCTGAACAGGATGAGCGCGACGCAGCGCTTCTTCACAAAAAGGAACAGCTTTACAATCAAGAATTGGCCTGGATGAGACGCCAACCGCAGGCTCGTGCAACCAAGCAACAGGCACGCATCAATCGATTCCATGACTTGAAAAAGGAGGTTTCTGATACTAGTGTTGAAACAGACTTGAGCATGAATTTTGAAACCAGTCGTATCGGTAAAAAGGTCATCGAGTTTAAGGATGTTTCCTTTGCCTATGACGACAAACAGATTCTGCAACATTTTAACCTTTTGGTTCAAGCCAAAGACCGTATCGGAATCGTTGGTGACAATGGTGTTGGGAAGTCAACCCTTCTTAACCTAATTGCAGGAAGTCTTGAGCCAACAGAAGGCCAAGTTATCATTGGGGAAACAGTTCGCATCGCCTATTTCTCTCAACAAATCGAAGGCTTGGATGAGAGTAAGCGGGTTATCAATTATCTGCAGGAAGTGGCAGAAGAGGTTAAGACCAGTAGTGGCTCTACGACCTCTATCGCGGAGTTATTAGAACAGTTCCTCTTTCCGCGTTCAACGCACGGTACCTTGATTGAAAAGTTATCTGGTGGAGAGAAAAAACGCCTGTATCTCCTCAAATTGCTCTTGGAAAAACCCAATGTGCTTCTCTTGGACGAGCCAACAAATGATTTAGATATTGCGACCTTAACTGTTTTAGAAAATTTCTTACAAGGTTTTGCAGGTCCAGTTTTGACAGTTAGTCACGACCGCTATTTCCTTGATAAAGTTGCGACTAAGATTCTTGCTTTTGAGAATGGTAGCATTCGTCCTTTCTTTGGGCATTATACCGACTACCTAGATGAAAAAGCCTTCGAAGCAGAAGCGACAAATCAAGTTCAAAAGGCTGAGAAGGAAAAAGTCGTCAAAGTTCGTGAAGAAAAGAAACGCATGACCTACCAAGAAAAGCAAGAGTGGGCAAGTATTGAAGGTGACATCGAAGCCTTGGAAAACCGTATCTCAGTCATTGAAGAGGAAATGCAGGCCAATGGCTCGGACTTTGGGAAGCTAGCTACTCTTCAAAAAGAGTTAGATGAGAAGAATGAAGCCTTGCTTGAAAAATATGAACGCTATGAATATTTAAGTGAGTTGGCGTAATGGAAGAAAAAATTATCAAATGGAGCAGTAAGAAAATCATTTGGACTATTGTTCTCTGCTTCCTTGAGTTAGCTTTTTTTCTTTGGATCCTATCTTTTATGATGACCTATCCCAAGGAGGCACCTGTGGGATTGGTGGCATTAAGACTCTTTGTCTTATTCTTAATCATCATTGTTGGATGGATTTTGTATGAACGTTTGCGACTTCTTTTTTCAGATAAAGAGTATTTGAAATGTACGTCCCAAGGTTTTTCCTATAAGCCACATCCTAAAAAAGATTGGCAGTTTTATTCCTGGGGGCAAGTAGAAACATTTTCTCTAATGAGAATCAAGGGTGGTAGAAGTTCAAGGGATTTTTATACTATTGAAGTTCATTTTAATGATAAAGATCTTTTGAAAACCAACTCTTTATGGAATCGTCTACGAAGTAGATTTTTGACTGCAAAGCAATCAAATGTTTTGAAAATCCCAATCTATTTGCTAGATGTCGGTTTACCACGCAGAGTATTTGAAACCATGGCCTACTATGAGCGAGAGTGGCGCATCCAACAAAATCGTCAACGCAACCAAAACTCTAAAAGCAAAAAGAAGTAAGTACTTCTAGCAACAATTGAAGAAAAAATGAGAAGTCTTGAACCAAGTATCAAGGCCTCTTTCTATTTTGCTTTTCTAGGAATTATGGTATAATAGGGAGTAAAAACTTTAAAAGAAAGAAATGCTATGAACTTAAAAGATTACATTGCAAGTATTGAAAATTACCCACAAGAAGGAATTACTTTCCGTGATATCAGCCCATTGATGGCAGATGGAAATGCCTACAGTTATGCTGTTCGTGAAATTGTTCAATATGCTACTGACAAAAAAATTGATATGATCGTAGGACCAGAAGCACGTGGATTTATTGTTGGATGTCCAGTTGCTTTTGAGTTGGGAATTGGTTTTGCACCTGTTCGTAAACCAGGGAAATTGCCACGAGAAGTGATTTCAGCTGACTACGAAAAAGAATATGGTGTTGATACTTTGACCATGCACGCAGATGCTATCAAACCAGGTCAACGTGTTCTTATTGTAGATGATCTCTTGGCAACAGGTGGTACTGTTAAAGCTACAATCGAAATGATTGAGAAATTAGGTGGTGTTGTAGCAGGTTGTGCCTTCTTGATTGAGCTTGACGAGCTAAAAGGTCGTGAGGCAATCGGAGATTACGATTATAAAGTTTTGATGCATTATTAATGAAAAACAGTCCCTAGGGCTGTTTTCTCTTCATCGGATATAAAAAAAGGCTATATCTAGTTAGAGAAAAACTATAATTGAAAACTATGTCTTCTTACAGTATAATAAAGGGAAGCAATGTCATCAGCTGGATTATTCCATTCGATGACAGTCAGGTTACTTGAGTCCAGTATGATACAGTAAGGAGATTTCTATGCCGATTCGAATTGATAAAAAATTACCAGCAGTTGAGATTTTACGAACGGAAAATATTTTCGTCATGGATGACCAGAGGGCGGCTCATCAGGATATTCGACCACTGAAAATTCTGATTTTAAACTTGATGCCACTGAAAATGGTTACAGAAACTCAGCTTTTACGCCATTTAGCCAATACTCCTTTGCAGTTAGATATTGAATTTTTATATATGGAAAGTCATCAGTCGAAAACAACTCGTTCTGAGCATATGAAGACTTTTTATAAGACCTTCTCAGAAGTTCAAGACCAGTATTTTGATGGCTTGATTATTACAGGTGCTCCAGTTGAACATCTCCCTTTTGAAGAAGTGGACTATTGGGAGGAATTTACTAAGGTTATCGATTGGTCTAAGACTCATGTCTTTTCAACCCTGTATATTTGCTGGGGAGCACAAGCGGGTCTATACTATCGCTATGGCGTAGATAAATACCAGATGGACCAGAAGCTTTCTGGGATTTATTCTCAAGATGTTTTGAAAGAAGGTCATCTTCTACTGAGAGGTTTTGATGATTTATATGTATCCCCTCATTCTCGCCATACAGAAGTCCACAAAGAAGATATTCTAAACAAAACAAATCTAGAGATTTTAGCATCAGGAGAAGAGGTAGGAGTCTCTATCCTTGCGAGTCGAGATTTGAGAGAAGTCTATAGCTTTGGGCATTTAGAGTATGATCGCGATACGCTAGCCAAGGAATATTTTAGAGATCTAAATGCTGGTTTAGATCCCCATATACCAGAAAATTATTTCAAAAATGATGACATCCATGAACTTCCTTGTATGCGTTGGAGTTCCTCAGCAGCTCTCTTTTTCAGTAACTGGGTAAATTATGCAGTTTACCAAGAAACGCCTTTTGAGTGGAAGAGTGCAGAAGAAGATGTGTCTCATTTTGGATATTTATAAGAGGAATTATGACATATTTAGATGCTTTTAAATCAGGGAACTTGGTGTTACCAAGTGCTCTGCTCTTAAACTACAATCAACTGTTTTCATCAAGCGATGATTTCTTAGTTTGGCAATTCTTTTACCTACAAAATACAACAGCCTTAGGGGAATTGTCCCCAAGTCAAATCGCAGAGAAAATTGGCAAGCAAGTCTTTGAAGTCAATCAAGCTATTTCGCGCTTGACAGAAAAAGGCTTACTTCAATACCGAACCATTGAACTCAATGGAGAAATAGAAGTTATTTTTGATGCGACCCTTGCTTTAGAACGTTTGGACCAGCTTTTTGAAAATCAAGAACCAAATCAAGTGGTACCTTCTAAAAATGATTTGAAAGACTTGGTGGAAACCTTCCAACAAGAGCTAGGTCGTCTCTTAAGTCCTTTTGAAATCGAAGATTTAGAAAAGAGTTTGAAAGAAGACGGAACCAGTGCGGACCTGATTAAAGAAGCCCTACGTGAGGCTGTTTTGAATGGAAAACCAAATTGGAAGTACATCCAGGCTATCCTAAGAAACTGGCGTCATGAAGGTATTAAGAGTGTAGTCCAGGTAGAGGCTAAGCGTCAGGAGAGAGAAGCGACTAATCCTCAAAATGTTCAAGTTTCTGCAGATTTTCAAAATGCTATGGATCTTTGGAAAGACTAATTTTAAGTATTGATAATAGAAAAAATGCCTACAGGCTAGAAAGAAAATCTAGCTTGTGGGCATTTTTTGTGTGTTTTATACTCAATGAAAATCAAAGAGCAAACTAGGAAGCGAGCCG
>NZ_JVKV01000035.1 GCF_001072375.1 Streptococcus pseudopneumoniae | reverse complement strand
GGCGACGTTGACGCGGTTTGAATTTGATTTTCGAAGAGTATAAAATTAAAAAAGTGCAACAATAGAGCTATATTGTTGAGATTTTAGAATGACATTTATTTCATAAAGTTTGCCGAAGACTTTGTCTTCAGACTCTGCATCATTATAGATCTATCGGTTGGATTTTATATCTTGTCGTGGGCGATTAGACTAGGGAAAATACTTAGAAAAGGACGGAGATGCTAGTGCGTGTCAATAAAAAACTTAGCTTGTTTATCATTGGAATTGCTATGCCGATTTTGTTTATGATTTGGAAATTCAGTCAACCTGTTCTTCCAAAAACTTATCAGGAAGCTGTTCAGTATACTAAAGCAATCAATATGAAAGAAATGCGCTCCAAACTTGCAAATGGCGACGAGTTTGTCGTCTACATTGGAAGAGAATCCTGTCCCTACTGTCAAAAGTTTGTGCCCAATTTGGCTCTAGCGATTCAAAAAAGTCACCAGACGGTCTATTATTTGGATAGTGATTCTGATGAAAAGGATGAGATTACAGCCTTTGCAAAAGAAATGGATATCCAAACCGTTCCGAATCTTTCAGTCTATCAAAATGGTAGTAAATCACGCTATTTAGAGCAAGGAAGTTCCGCTAGCCTTGAAGAAATCCTTTCATTTCTGAAGCATGAATAGGACAGAAAGATTGTTTTAAATGACAAAAAACGACTCCGAAAATTGGAATCGTTGAGATGATAAAAGAGGTTGGATCATTTTCCAACCTCTTTTTATGTATCTTAATGGAATTGCATACCACCATCAACGATAATGGTTTGACCTGTAATGTAGTTTGAATCTGGTCCAGCAAGGAAGCTAACTGCTGCAGCTACATCTTCTGGTTCAGATAGGCGTTTCAATGTAATATCTTTTGCGAATGTTTGCATACCCCACTCGTCATCTTTTCCTGCATTTTTTCCAACTTCATGAGCGATATCATACATCATTGGTGTTTTTACAATACCTGGAGCATAGGCGTTGACAGTGATACCTGACTCTGCTAAATCACGCGCCAATGTTTGAGTAATACCACGAACAGCGAATTTTGTACCGCCGTATACAGTCAAGTTTGGATTTCCGACAACACCTGCTTGAGAAGTAGCATTGATGATTTTACCACCGTGACCAAGTGCTTTAAATTGAGCTTGAGCAGCTTGTGCTCCCCAAATCACACCACCGACGTTAATAGCAAATGTGCGAGCAAATTGCTCCTCTGTAATTGTATCCAGAGGTGTAGTCGGAGCGACACCAGCGTTGTTTACCACAACGTTCAAGTCTCCGAAATGATCGACAACTTTTTGGAAAGCTGCAGCAACTTCTGCTTGTTTAGATACATTAGCTACAACAGCAAAAGCTTTATCTGCTGACAATTCAGCAACTGCTTTCTCAGCTGTTTCAGCGTTGTAGTCTAAAACTCCAACCTTAAAACCATCTTGAACCAAGCGTTTTGCGATTGCAAAACCGATCCCTTGACCTGCACCTGTAACGATAGCTACTTTAGACATATGATTCCTCCTTTGGTATCCGTGATACCATTTCAACGTTCATAAAAGAACAGCAAAGGGTTATAAGTGAGTTGTGATAAGTTTCTAAAAGAAGTCCTATCACGTTTCAGTATACACCTTTGTGAAATTTGTGTCAAACAAATACTTAGCTTTTGGAAAAAATTAACCCTCTAAGAGTGAAAAAACTATCTGAGACTAACATGTTTATTTCTTATAATGAAGATAGCTAGAAAAGAATGTTGTATAATAGATGTGTATGATTGGGGGTATGGGGATGTATCAAGAATTGAAAAGAAAAGTAGCAGAAGAAAAACCGAGTTATCGTCAAGAAGAACTCCAGTGGTTGCTTGAGCACTTAGGAGATACTAGTCCAGAGATTCGCGATGAATTGGTTTTTACCAGTCTGGCTAGGGGGATTCAAGAAGAGTTATTTACCAAGGAGCAATTTCAGTTGATTGCTGCTGAGATTGTCTCTGATGGTGGACTAGATAAAGAGATTGATAAGATCGGAGTTTTCACGCTTGAACGTTCTTTTAGGGCACTTATTTATGCCAATCTCTTATCTGCTGATGGCAATGAACAGTCTCTTTTTTATCAAGTGCTTAAAACTGATATCAGAAATACGTTGCTCGATCAAGGTTTGCATTACCTTGAAAAAGAAGAGGATACGACTGGTTTTTCAAGCCAGTATGGTTGGGTGCATGCTTTTGCTCATGGGGCTGATCTTTTGACTGAAGTTGTTTGTCATCCAGACTTTCCTAAAAACAGAGTTCATGAAGTATTTGACATACTTGGCCAACTATTTAAAAGAATTTCGATTCGGTTTATAGATGATGAGGACTGGCGCTTGGCCAGAGTCCTTTATGAACCTATTTTGCAAGGCAAGGTGGAGCAAGCGACGCTGGCTTCTTGGATAAAGTCACTTGATTTCCCGATAGAAGAGAGGGAAGATTTTTATAAATTTTCCAATTTCAGATCCTGTCTCTTAGAAATCTATGTTCAACTCGACCAGAGAAATAATTTACAAGATGACTTGAAAGAAGCTATTCAATCTTTCCAATATTAGATTTTGATTATCAAATGTGAAAACTTGCACAAAAGTTCCAAGCACATTTCTTGAAACCCTTTCCTTCTTCTGATAGACTAATACATAGTTTGAAAAAAGGAGACTTATCATGAAAAAATTTGTTGCTGAATTAATCGGTACTTTTATGCTTGTGTTCATAGGAACAGGAGCTGTTGTTTTTGGAAATGGTGTTGAGGGACTTGGACATCTTGGAATTGCTCTTGCCTTTGGTTTGGCAATCGTAGTCGCAGCTTTCTCAATCGGAACTGTTTCAGGGGCTCACTTGAACCCAGCTGTTTCGATCGCTATGTTTGTTAACAAACGTTTGTCATCTTCAGAGCTTGTAAACTACATCCTTGGTCAAGTAGTTGGTGCCTTCCTAGCATCAGGATCTGTATTCTTCCTCTTGGCAAATTCAGGTATGTCAACTGCAAGTCTTGGTGAAAATGCCTTGGCAAAAGGTGTCACTGTCTTTGGTGGTTTCTTGTTTGAAACAATCGCAACTTTCTTGTTTGTTTTGGTGATCATGACTGTAACATCAGCAAGCAAAGGTAATGGCGCAATCGCTGGTTTGGTCATTGGTTTGTCATTGACAGCTTTGATTCTAGCTGGATTGAACATCACTGGACTTTCAGTAAATCCAGCTCGTAGCTTGGCTCCTGCTGTATTGGTAGGTGGCGCAGCTCTTCAACAAGTTTGGATTTTCATCCTTGCACCAATCCTTGGTGGAGTTCTTGCAGCCCTTGTTGCTAAAAACTTCCTTGGGACTGAAGAATAATTGAGACTCAAAAAGCCTTGCTCCTCATGATGAGGAACAGGGCTTTTTCGTATGATACTCTTCGAAAATCCCTTCAAACCACGTCAGCTTCCATCTGCAACCCCAAAGCACTGCTTTGAGGTTGTAGATAGCTTCCTAGTTTGCTCTTTGATTTTCATTGAGTATGAGTATTAGCGGTTGTCAATTTTCTCTGGATAAAGGTCGTGTTGGAAGAGGCGTTGTTCTGCCAAGCCTTCATATTTGGTTCCAGGTCTACCGTAGTTGTAGTAAGGGTCGATTGAAATACCACCGCGTGGGGTGAATTTTCCCCAGACTTCTAAATAGCGAGGGTCTAGCAAGTTGACCAAGTCTTTTCCGATGGTGTTGATACAGTTTTCGTGAAAATCTCCATGGTTTCGGTAGCTAAAGAGGTAGAGTTTGAGAGATTTTGACTCAACACAGAGCTTGTCAGGAATGTAGGAAATATAAATAGTTGCAAAGTCTGGTTGAGCAGTGATAGGACAAAGTGAGGTAAATTCAGGGCAGTTGAACTTGATGAAATAGTCATTTTCCACATGACGATTGTCAAAAGATTCGAGGACATCTGGTTGATACTCGAAAATGTAGTTGGTTTCTTTGTTGCCTAGTAGGCTTAGGTTTTTCATTTCTTCTTGTTGTGACATGATTTTTTCTTTCTAATTTTAAACACCACGTTGATTATCGTAAAGGAGGGTATGGAGTTGAGGAAGGACGCGGACATTGCCCCAGCTATCGTCGGCAGCGATGCGTTCCCAGAGTTCTTTGAGACGGTCCAGTTGGTCTTGGACAATATTACCCGTAGCCTTGGGCTCAGGATTTCCTGCTGATAAGAAGAGAACATCTGGTTGGTAGCGTTCTTGTATGCCTCTGGCAAAGGCCAAATCTGCATCGTCAAAGACAGGGATTTTAAAGGTGACCTTGTCTGGATCAAGTTGGGAAACGATAAAGTCCAAGGTCTCAAAGTTGACTTCCATCTTGGATGAAGGAGGTTTGGGACTCAGAGTGACTTGGTCGATATCTTTTAACCAATTTTGCCAACGGGATCCCTGGGTCTCAACAGCTAGAGTGACACCACGTTCCTTGAGTTTAGTGACGAGTTCAGCCATGTTGGCTGCTAGGATAGCAGGATTTCCCCCAGATAGGGTTACATAGTCGTAGCTTCCTAGTTTATCTAACTCAGCGATTACTTCATCAGCTGTCATGCGAGTTGGTTTTTCAGAACCATCCCAAGTAAAGGCAGAGTCGCACCAGTCGCAGTGGTAGTCGCAACCAGCAGTGCGGACAAACATGGTTTTCTGGCCGATAGCACGACCTTCTCCTTGAAAGGTTGGGCCGAAAATTTCCAGAACTGGTAGTTTGAGGACACGTTCCTTAGTCATCTAACCACTCCCGTCTAAACTCTGCAAAGGCAGTCGGAGTTTCATAGAGGCGAATATATTCCAAACGGAGACCGCGCTCGTCTGGCAACTCTTGGCTCATGGTTTGGAAAATCCAGTAAACCATATTTTCAGCAGTCGTATTCATGTAGGGAAGGGTTTCATTGAGATAGCGATGATCCAAGTGGGGCTCTAAGTAGTCCTTGTAGATTTGTTTGATATCCCCAAAATCATAGGTCATGCCACGTTCATCTAAAAATCCACTGACAGCGATTTGCAGATGATAGGTGTGACCGTGTAGGGATTTGCATTTTCCTTCATAGTGAAAGAGGTGGTGGGCAGCATCGAAGGTAAATTCTTTTGAGACTAAGGTTCTGTGAGGATTGTAGACAAGAGATTCCCCAGTTTCTTGTTTGATTTCTTTGGGGGCAAAAAACATCAGACCTCTCCTTTCTGAGAGAGATAAACCTCTAAACCATGTTGGCGTAGATGGCAGGCAGGACAATCTCCACAACCAGTACCGATAATCCCGTTGTAGCAGGTCAAGGTCTTCTCACGAACATAGTCAAAGGCACCGAGTTGGTCAGCTAATTCCCAAGTTTCAGCCTTGTCTAGCCACATGAGAGGCGTTTGGATCACAAAGTCGTAATCCATGGCAAGGTTGAGCGTGACATTGAGTGATTTGACAAAGACATCTCGACAATCGGGGTAGCCTGAGAAGTCTGTTTCGCAGACCCCTGTCACGATATCCGTAATTCCACGTTGCTTGGCAAGAACTGCCGCAAAGGACAGAAAGAGGTGGTTGCGACCATCGACGAAAGTATTAGGTACCTCTCCTTCTTTTTGCTCAATTTCTAGATCTGAAGTCAAGGCATTTTCAGTAATTTGTCCTAGTAGAGACATATCTAGGATATGATGACGAATTCCTTGTTCCTCAGCGATTTCTTTGGCCACTTGAATTTCGAGATGGTGGCGTTGGCCATAGGCAAAGGTAACGGCTTCTACCTTTTCATAGTGTTGCTTGGCCCAGAAAAGGCAGGTTGTTGAATCTTGACCGCCGCTAAAGACGACCAAGGCTGATTGACGTTTCATAGTACTCCTTCCAAAATGGGAAATGTTCAGAGCACGCAAAAAGCTCCCTATAGGGAGCTAAAAAATACCAAGTAGAGGTTTTTTTTAGCGATGGCATGTCCCAAACATCGTGATATTCTAGTTACAGTCTAGCATATTTTTTGAAAAATGGCAAAGGGCAAGAAAAAAGAGGCCAAATGAATGCACTTGGTCTCTCCTTTGATTAGCTTAATTCAGCAACGATAGCTTTGATTTGTTCTGCTGTGTGAACACCAGCAACTTGTTTAACCACTTGTCCATCTTTTTTGAAAAGAAGAGTAGGAATAGACATGATTCCAAATGAACGAGCTGTGTTAGGATTTTCATCAACGTCCATTTTAACGATCTTCAAGACATCTTCTGAAAGTTCTTCAGACAATTTGTCCAAGATTGGGCCTTGCATACGACATGGGCCACACCAAGTTGCCCAGAAGTCTACCAAGACCAATCCGTCTTTAGTTTCTTGTTCGAATGTTGCGTCTGTAATTGCTTTTGCCATAGTATTTCTCCTTTTTAGTTATATTGGCTTAAATCTTGTTTCATGAGATAGAAGAAAACATCTCCGTAAGTCCCATGGTAGTCCAAATCATGCCCCTTGTAGGTTACTTTTTGGACGGGGTAATAGTCTGCGACACCAATCAGGCAGGCATGTTGAGAACGTTCAAATTCATCGTATGACTCAAAGGTCATGGTTCTCTCTTGCTTGCTGGCGTCAAGATAAGTGATTTCAATCATAGGATTCTCCTTTGCTAAATCATGTTTTCATTTTACTCCTTGAAAAAAGGAATGTCAAGAAAAATGATTGCGCACGCAAGTTTTTTAAAAATATTTTAGGCTAACCAGTTTGATTTTCTTGCTAAGCTTTCTTCGACAGCTGTTTGTAAATAAGCCAAGGTAGTCTGTCCTTCATTAGTCAGGCAAATAAAACTAGCTCGCTTGTCCTGGTCGCAGCATCTCCGACTAAGTAAACCGCAGTTCTTGGCTTCTAGGCGTGCCACCATCCGTGAAACAGCACTAGGGCTCAGGTGGAGTTTATCTGGCAAGTCGATTTGTCTTAGGGATTTGCCTTCAGCCTGATTTAGAAAGTGCAAGAGGTAAAATTCCTTGAGTGTCAAGGTTTGTTCACTCTGCTCAGCGATGGTCTCTTCTAAAATAGCTTCTAACTCCACTTGCCTACGGTTGAAGTCAAACCATTTTTCTAAGTAAGTCATGTCCATCTCCTTTCCCTCTATAATAGTGTAATCATACTAGTGCATCTATGATGCTTGCGCACGCAATTAGTATACACCTTTTTGGCTTGGATAGCAAGAAGGATGTTTCTTATATATTTCCTTGATATTTTCTGAAAAAAGAGTAAACTGGTATGCAGAAAGTCTATTTGTGGAGTTTACGATGAAGTT
Organism: Streptococcus pseudopneumoniae; assembly: GCF_001072375.1. GTDB lineage: Bacteria > Bacillota > Bacilli > Lactobacillales > Streptococcaceae > Streptococcus > Streptococcus pseudopneumoniae_L. The sequence continues at coordinate 7,839 of NZ_JVKV01000035.1, read as the reverse complement.
ATATGTTCAGTTAATGATTCTCTTTGTGATTTCTCTAATCGGTGAAGGGATCTCTAGTTTTTTTCATTTGCCGATTCCTGGAAGTATCATCGGCTTGATTATTCTTTTTCTAGCCTTGCAGTTCAAGTGGCTGCGCACCCGCCATGTCAACATGGTTGGGAATTTTCTCTTGGCCAACATGACCATTCTCTTTTTACCTCCTGCGGTTGGAATTATGGAAAAATTTGATGTGATTGCTCCCTATCTTCTGCCGATTGTTTTGATTGTCTTTTTTGCAGCAGTGATTAATATCATCTTGATTGCGCTTGTGGTTCAATTTATCAAAAAACGCTATGAAGGTGACTACGAAGAAAGAGGTACCAAATGAGCGAATTTGTATCTAATCCCCTATTTGGGATTGCTTTATCAATCTTAGCCTATCTTGGGGGAATGATGATTTTCAGACGATATCCTCATCCCTTAACGACTCCTTTGCTACTGTCAGCTATTTTTATTATCATATTTCTAAAGGTAACTGGCATTTCCTACCAAGATTACTACCAAGGTGGGGTTTATCTTAATAACTTGATTGTTCCTTCAACAGTGGCTCTAGGAATTCCCCTCTATAAGAGCTTCCACTTGATGAAGCATCATGTTAGAAGTATTTTGCTGGGTAGTTTTCTAGCTGTCATCGTCAATACCTCTTTTACAGCCCTAGTCGCTAAAATCTTTGGCATGGACTTTTTCCTAGCTATTTCCCTCTTTCCTAAGTCAGTAACGACCGCTATGGCAGTAGGGATTACAGAAAAGTTGCAAGGCTTGACTACTGTGACTCTAGTAGTTGTAGTAGCGACGGGGATTTTGACCAGCGTGATCGGACCAACACTTCTAAAATGGCTAAAAATAGACGATCCAGTAGCGGCTGGGCTAGCCCTGGGTGGAACAGGTCACGCCGTTGGAACTGGAACGGCCTTTCGCTATGGACCAGTTGCAGGTGCTATGGGAGGACTAGCCATCGGTGTTACAGGTATTCTCTATGTATTTGTCAGTCCTATTGTAGCTAATTTGATTTTGAGTTAACGCAAAAACCCAGCTCTAGTAGCTGGGCATTTTTTATTGCAAATTAACTTTATTCTTCAAGATATAGTAGGTTCCGAGATAGAAGGCTACGCTGAGGATGAGGTCTTTAACGATTTCAAAGGAGATCATCCAATTGTAGTCGATATCTATGCGAAGGTTGAGACCGACAAAGCCGAGAATGGTTTGGATAACAATATAGGCTAAAACGGAAAGAGCTGTACGGTATTCATTAAAGAGTTGTCCGATAGAGATTGCCAAGTAGATGCAGAGGATTCCTGAAATTGTGCTGAGGATATATGAAATCACAGAAAGCCAGAAACTATCCATGTAAAATTTAAAGAGGTATTCGAGAGAAAAGATATCAAGGAAGTTTGCACCAGTCAGAACTAAAATGATATAAATACTCAAGATAAAGACTAATGAGCTCGCCAGAGACCAGATGAAAGCACCCAAAAGTTTGGATAAAATGATTTGGTGCTCAGATACGGGGAGTGTGAGAGTTAGGTATCCCTGACGATCGTAGACACTACCCTTGAAGCGACGGATGATCAAAATCAAGGTTGAAATACTTAAGGTAATGATTAGTCCACCAAAAACTAGAGCCAGAAAAACTAACATAATCATTTGTTGATCAGGTGTATCGATGGATTTTAGGGAACTAGCTTGAACCCCGATAAGAGCAGAAAGTGCCAACACAGCACCATAGAGGGCTAAATACCATTTGTTAACATTTTTAAATTCATAACGAACTAAATTCCAAAACATAATAATCTCCTTTAACTAGGCTTTGAATTCGTGGCGGAAGAGTTGGTCGATAGACTCTCCAGACTCATAGCGAATATCATCCACATTTCCTTGACGGACGACTTTTCCATCCTTTAGGAAGATAATCTCATCCAAGATTGGTTCAATATCTGAAATTAAGTGGGTTGAAATCAAGACAGTCGAAGTTGGAGAGTAGTTGTTGATGATGGTATTCAAGATATAGTCACGAGCTGCTGGGTCTACACCCCCGATTGGTTCATCAAGCACGTATAGACGAGCATCGCGACTCATGACAAGAATCAGCTGAACCTTTTCTTTGTTCCCTTTTGAGAGTTTCTTGAAACGGCTATTTTCATCGATGCCAAGGTCACGAAGAAGACCTTGAGCACGTTCCAGATTAAAATCTTGGTAGAAGGTCTTGAAATAAGTGAGAGCTTCCTTGACCTTCATCTGCTCGTTGAGGTAGGTCGTATCAGGGAGATAAGAAACAATCGCTTTAGTTGCTGGGCTTGGTTCCATGCCATTGATAAGGATACGCCCTTCCTCTGGCTGTAGCAAGCCGTTGATTAGTTTAATCAGGGTTGTCTTTCCAGAACCGTTTGGGCCAAGGAGACCAACGATTTTTCCAGCTGGAATTTCAAGGGAAACATTTGTAAGAGCAGGACTTGCTCCATAGGATTTTGACACATTTTCAAATGCTAACAAGGTCATAGTTTAAACTCCTTCAATATAATCTCTCAAAACAGTCGGTAGTTCTTCTTTTTTATAGCCAAATTCTACCATGCCTGTTACAAACTGTTGTAACTGTTCTTCTGACAGTTGCTTACGGGATTGGAGGATCAAGTCCAAGTCCTCTGTGACAAAGCGTCCAGATGTCCGCTTGGTATAGACAAAGCCTTCTCTCTCCAAGTCCGATAGGGCACGCTGAATGGTGTTGGGATTGACCCCTGCCTCGCTTGCTAATTCTCTAACGGTTGGAAGCTGTTGATTGGGCTCGAGTTTATGGGAAATAATCTGCAATTTGATTTTCTCCATAATCTGCAAATAAATGGGTTTATTGTTATCAAATGTCCAAGACATCACGATCTCCTTTCTGTTCACCTTTGTGTTAATTCAATAATACAACAAAACAAAAAACTTGTCAAGCCAAAAGGAGAATTATTTTGGGAATCTCTTAAAAAATGGTATAATGAAAAGAAAACGACAAGGAGGGAAAGGCATGCGTTGTCCAAAATGTGGCGCTACAAAATCAAGTGTGATCGATAGTCGCCAGGCTGAAGAAGGAAATACAATCAGAAGAAGACGTGAGTGTGAAGAGTGTCAGCATCGTTTTACAACCTATGAACGTGTTGAAGAGAGAACGCTGGTTGTGGTCAAAAAAGATGGTACACGGGAACAATTTTCAAGAGATAAAATCTTTAACGGAATTATTCGTTCAGCCCAGAAACGTCCAGTGTCTAGTGATGAGATTGGCATGGTGGTCAATCGCATCGAACAAAAACTCCGTAGTCGCAATGAAAATGAAATTCAGAGTGAGGTTATTGGTTCCTTGGTTATGGAAGAATTGGCAGAGCTCGATGAGATTACTTATGTCCGTTTTGCCAGTGTCTATCGTAGTTTTAAGGATGTTAGTGAGTTAGAGAGCCTACTCCAGCAGATCACACAATCCTCAAAAAAGAAAAAGGAAAATAAATGAAGCCAAATGACCGTTTTTCTTTTGTAAAGAATAATCGGGTGTCGCAAGATACCTCCTCAATGGTGCAGTGCTACCTCCCGATTATCGGTCAGGAAGCTCTGAGCCTCTATCTTTATGCTGTGACTTTTTGGGATGGTGGCCAAAAGGAGCATCTCTTTGCAGCCATGCTCAATCATTTGAATTTTGGGATGGATAGTCTTTTAAAGGCTTTTAAAACTCTAACAGCCATGAAATTGGTGACCCTCTATCAGCAGGGTGAGACCTATAACTTGTTACTCCATTCTCCCTTATCAACTCAAGAATTTTTACAACATACAGTTTATCGGACCTTGTTAGAAAAAATGATTGGGGATAGTGCGGTTGCAGCCATGAGACAGGAACGTGTTGAAGGGGAACCTATCTCGGTGGCCTTGAGTCAAATCTTCCCTCAGTTATCCGAGTCTGCGAGTCAAGAAACCTCTAGCAGTCAGCCAGCAGCAGATGATTTTGATTTGGAGCATTTCCGTCAGCTCATGGCCCGTGATGGTCTTCGTTTTCAAGATGAGACTTCGGATGTTTTGGCCTTGTTTGCAATAGCAGACGAGCAGAGGTGGACTTGGTTTGAAACTTATCAAGTAGCTAAAGCGACAGCAGTGTCGCAAGTGATTTCTGTCAAACGCATCCGTGAAAAGATAGCGCAAAAGCCTGTGACTTCTGACTTTAGTCCCAAGGAGGCAACCATTATCCGAGAGGCTAAGAAAAAGACAGCCTTGCAGTTCCTTGCTGAGATTAAGCAGACCCGCAAGGGAAGTATTACTCAGACTGAACGGGACCTGCTCCAGCAGATGGCGGCCTTGGGCTTGCTGGATGAAGTAATCAATGTTATCTTGCTCCTGACCTTTAATAAGGTTGATTCGGCCAATATCAATGAAAAATACGCCATGAAGGTGGCTAATGACTACGCCTATCAAAATATCCGTAGTGCAGAGGAGGCAGTTCTCCGTATTCGTGAACGTGGCCAAAAAGCAAAAACGCAAAAGCAGAATCAGAATGCCCCAGCGAAAACCAATGTGCCTAAATGGAGCAATCCTGAATATAAGAATGAAACCAGCGAAGAAACTCGCTTAGAACTAGAACGTAAGAAAAAAGAAATGTTAGCTCGATTAGAAAAAGGAGGAGACTAGATGGAAAGTGTCGGAGACGTACTCAAGCGTCAACCAAGCCGATTTCAGTACCAGGATTTAGTCCAGCAAATCGTGAAAGACCCTGATGTTGCGGCCTTTATCCAGAAAGAATCTCTCAGTCAGGAGGAGTTAAATCGTAGTATTTCCAAGTTTAACCAATATATTACTGAGAGAGATAAGTTCCTCCGAGGAGATACAGACTATATCGCGCGTGGCTACAAGCCTATCCTAGTCATGAACCATGGCTATGCAGATGTCTCTTATGAAGAGACTCCTGAGCTAATTGCAGCGGAAAAAGAAGCAGCGATTAAAAACCGTCTCAAGCTAATCAATCTTCCAGCTAGTCTTAAAAAAGCTAGCTTAGCACAAGTAGACTTGGATGATTTGGGGCGCTTGCCAGTTTTTGAAAAGCTCCTAGACTTTGTGGAGCAATATCCAGCTATTCGAAAAGGTCTCTACTTATATGGAGACTTTGGTGTGGGTAAAAGTTTCATGGTGGCTGCCCTAGCTCATGATTTGTCAGAAAAACGTGGTGTTTCATCAACGCTCCTCCACTATCCGAGCTTTGTCATCGATGTCAAAAATGCCATCGGTGATGGCAATGTCAAGACCTTGGTGGATGAGATTAAGCTGGCTGAAGTCTTGATTTTGGATGATATTGGTGCCGAGCAATCAACAGCTTGGGTGCGTGACGAGATCCTGCAGGTCATTCTTCAATATCGTATGCAGGAAGATTTGCCAACCTTTTTCACCTCCAACTTCAACTTTGAAGATTTGGAGAAGCATTTCGCTAAAGGGAAAAATGGAAATGACGAAACCTGGGAAGCTAGACGCGTCATGGAACGCATTCGTTATTTAGCAGAGGAAACAAGACTTGAAGGAGAAAACCGCCGATGACAGAAACAATCAAATTAATGAAGGCTCACACTTCAGTGCGTAGATTTAAGGAGCAAGAGATTCCCCAAGCAGACTTGAATGAGATATTGACAGCTGCCCAAATGGCTTCTTCTTGGAAAAATTTCCAATCCTACTCGGTCATTCTTGTCAGAAGTCAAGAAAAGAAGAACGCCCTATTTGAGCTAGTTCCTCAGGAAGCGATTCGCCAGTCTGCAGCCTTTCTTCTCTTTGTTGGTGATCTAAACCGTGCAGAAAAAGGGGCTCGTCTCCATACGGATGTTTTCCAACCTCAAGGGGTGGAAGGACTCCTCATCACTTCAGTAGATGCAGCTCTAGCTGGACAAAATGCCTTGCTTGCGGCAGAAAGCCTAGGCTATGGTGGAGTGATTATCGGTTTGGTGCGTTACAAGTCTGTTGAGTTAGCAGAATTGTTCAAACTTACTGACTATACCTATCCAGTCTTTGGGATTGCACTCGGTGTGCCAAATCAACAGCATGCTGTAAAACCAAGACTGCCACTAGAGGATGTTGTCTTTGAGGAAGAATACCAAGAACAGTCAACTGAGGCTATTGAAGCCTATGACCGTGTGCAGACTGAATATGCAGGTGCGCGTGCGACTACAACTTGGAGTCAACGTTTGGCAGAGCAATTTGGCAATCCAGAACCAAGCTCGACTCGAGAAAATCTTGAGCAGAAGAAGTTATTGTAGAAAGTGAGAAAACATGGCCTTACCAACTGTTGCCATTGTGGGACGTCCCAATGTTGGGAAATCAACCCTATTTAACCGTATCGCGGGAGAACGCATCTCAATCGTAGAAGATATTGAAGGTGTAACGCGAGATCGTATCTATGCCACAGGTGAGTGGCTCAATCGTTCTTTTAGTATGATTGATACTGGAGGGATCGATGATGTCGATGCGCCTTTCATGGAACAAATCAAGCACCAGGCAGAAATTGCCATGGAAGAAGCAGATGTTATCGTCTTTGTCGTGTCTGGTAAAGAAGGAATTACAGATGCGGACGAATACGTTGCCCGTAAACTTTATAAAACTCATAAACCAGTCATCTTAGCCGTTAACAAGGTGGATAATCCTGAGATGCGAAATGATATCTATGATTTCTATGCTCTAGGCTTGGGCGAACCACTACCGATTTCATCTGTTCATGGTATCGGGACAGGGGATGTACTGGATGCTATTGTGGAAAACCTCCCACATGAAGTCGAAGAAGAAAATCCAGATGTTATTAAATTCAGCTTGATTGGTCGTCCAAATGTTGGAAAATCTAGCTTGATTAATGCCATTTTGGGAGAAGATCGCGTCATTGCCAGCCCTGTCGCTGGTACCACTCGTGATGCCATTGATACCCATTTTACAGATGCTGACGGCCAAGAGTTTACCATGATTGATACGGCTGGTATGCGTAAGTCAGGTAAAGTCTATGAAAATACTGAGAAATACTCGGTTATGCGTGCTATGCGTGCTATTGACCGTTCAGATGTAGTTTTGATGGTCCTCAATGCCGAGGAAGGTATTCGTGAGTATGACAAGCGTATCGCTGGATTTGCCCACGAAGCTGGTAAAGGGATGATTATCGTGGTCAATAAGTGGGATACCCTTGAAAAAGATAACCACACCATGAAAAACTGGGAGGAAGATATCCGTGAGCAGTTCCAATACCTACCTTACGCACCGATTATCTTTGTATCCGCTTTGACTAAGCAACGTCTCCACAAGTTGCCTGAGATGATTAAGCAAATCAGCGAGAGTCAAAATACCCGGATTCCATCAGCTGTCTTGAATGATGTGATTATGGATGCTATCGCCATCAACCCAACACCGACCGACAAAGGGAAACGCCTCAAGATTTTCTATGCGACTCAAGTGGCAACCAAACCACCAACCTTTGTCATCTTTGTCAACGAAGAAGAACTCATGCATTTCTCTTACCTACGTTTCTTGGAAAATCAAATCCGCAAGGCCTTTGTCTTTGAAGGAACACCGATTCACCTAATTGCAAGAAAACGGAAGTAGTGGATGTAAAAAAACGGTAGAACATCAAGACTTGTTCTACCACTTATCTACCCCACCAAATCATTTACAAAAGATGTGAATAGGATTTGATTTGTAGTATATTATTGAAATTGAAAAAGGATGGAATGATTTTCCATCCTTTTTTATAGCGGAATAAATCTATATTCCTAGGGGGACAATATTTATACTCAATGAAAATCAAAGAGCAAACTAGGAAGCGAGCCG
>NZ_JVKV01000034.1 GCF_001072375.1 Streptococcus pseudopneumoniae | reverse complement strand
CGGCTAGCTTCCTAGTTTGCTCTTTGATTTTCATTGAGTATCAGTTCTTTAGTCCAAGATAACAGAAAAGTGGGGATTCCTCCGCCACTTTTACTTTTTAATCTTCAATTTCGATTTCAAGATCATCGCCAAGGTCAAGAGTCACTTCTTGATTAGCTACTTCTGATTCCGCAGGTGCAACTTTTTCATCAGCTACTGCATCATCTTCAATCAAGCCAAACTTGACACGAACTTGGTGGTCAATCTCATCAAAGACTTCTGGGTGATCTGCCAAGTATTTCTTAGCATTTTCAGAACCTTGCCCGATTTTCTCATCCTTATAAGAGTACCATGCTCCTGCCTTCTTGATGATGTCAAGATCACTTGCAATCTTCAAAAGCTCACCAGTTCTTGAAATTCCTTCTCCATACATGATTTCAACAAAGGCTTCTTTGAATGGTGGAGCTACCTTGTTTTTAACAACCTTAATCTTGGTTTCCTTACCTACGCTCATATCTTTTTGGTCACCAGTTCCCTTGATTTGTGTGCTTCCACGAACATCCAAACGGACAGAAGCGTAGAATTTAAGGGCGCGTCCACCAGGAGTTGTCTCTGGATTACCAAACATAACCCCTACTTTTTCACGCAATTGGTTGATGAAGATAGCGATAGTTTTTGTCTTATTGATAGAAGCTCCAAGTTTACGCATAGCCTGGCTCATCATACGAGCTTGAAGACCAACGTGGCTATCTCCGATATCTCCATCGATTTCCGCACGAGGTACAAGAGCTGCAACTGAGTCGATAACAACAAGATCAACTGCACCTGAATCAATCAATTTCCCCGCAATTTCAAGACCTTGCTCCCCTGAGTCTGGTTGTGACAAGAGCAATTCATCGATATTAACACCAAGCGCTGCTGCATAGGCTGGATCAAGAGCGTGCTCTGCATCGATAAAGGCAGCAATTCCACCTTCTTTTTGTGCTTGCGCTACCGCATGAAGGGCAACCGTTGTCTTACCTGATGATTCTGGCCCGTAGATTTCAATGATACGTCCCTTTGGATAACCACCTGATCCGAGTGCAATATCAAGAGCCAAAGAACCTGAGCTCATCACTTGGACCTTTTGCTCTGCACGCTCACCCAAGCGCATGATTGAACCCTTACCAAAGTCTTTTTCAATCAATTTAAGGGCATCGTTTAGGGCTTTTTCACGATCAGCACCAAATTTTTTGCCAATTTCGTCTAATTTTTTTGTTGGTTTTTTCGCCATTTTATTCTCCTGTATTCTAATAGTCCTTAGACCTTCTTCTATTATAACAAATCTCCATCACTTAATAAAGCTTTGCGAACTAGGTTAAAGGCATGTAAGACTGCAATTTCTCGCACATCTGCACGACTTCTACCTGCGATATTGGCCTGGATAACTTCTGTCCCCGAAGCTTGCGCCAAAGCGATAAAGACGGTACCTGCTGGATGTCCTTCTAGGCTATCTGGTCCAGCCACTCCTGTCAAACTAATGCCAAAATCTGACTGAGTCTTGATTCGTGCCTGTTCAGCCATTTTTTCAGCAGTAAAGGCTGAGACGACTCCGTGTTTTTCCAATTCAGCATGTGGAATATCAAGCATCTTAGCTTTTTCTTCAAGGCTATAGGTCACAAAACCACCTTTAAAGATAGCAGATACACCTGAGAAATCAGCCAAAGTAGCTTGAAAAAGACCTGCAGTCAAGCTTTCTGCTGCAGTGATAGTTTTCTTTTGCTTTTTCAACTCTTCTACTACCAGGCTAGCCAGGCTGGTTTCTTCCCCATAGCCATAGCAAATTTCTCGAAGTGAAACACCCTCAAAAGTTTCTCTTTCAAGGATTTTTTGTTCTAAAGTATCTAGAACACGATCCGCTTCTTCTTGACTCTTAGCCTTGGTCGATAAGCGAAGCGTCACTTCCCCAGTTTTAGCATAAGGTGCCAAGGTGGGATCCGTCTGCTGGTCAATCAAATCTGATAGAATGGTCACTAGCTGGCTCTCACCAATGCCAAAGAAACGAAGCACACGTGAATAGAGCTTAGATCCCGTTGTCAATCTTGGAAGCAACTCATTTAAGACCATAGGTTTCAATTCACTTGGAGGTCCTGGTAGAACGACGTAGGTTACCCCAGCCACCTCGATCATGCCACCGACTGCCAGTCCTGTTTCGTTTGGTAATGGAGTTGAACCTTGAACGATTTGAGCCTGGCGTTCATTATTTGGAGTTCTAGCATAGTCTGGTCGATGAGCAAAAAAGTCATCTAGCTTAGCCTGAGCCTGAGGATCAAAAGTCAAGTCACGTCCTAAAAATTGAGCCAAAGTTTGCTTGGTCAAATCATCTTCCGTTGGCCCCAAGCCACCTGTTAAAATAACTAGACTACTGCGATTCTGAGCAATTTCTAACAAGGATAAGAGACGAGCCTCGTTATCTCCTACAGCTGTCTGAAAATAGACATCTACACCGATTTCAGCCAACTTTTCAGACAAGAATTGCGCATTGGTATTGACAATTTGTCCTGTCAAAATCTCTGTTCCAACAGCTATAATTTCTGCTTTCATTTTTTCCTCCTACTTACCTATTCGGATTTCTTTGAAAAAATCGCAGGATAATTCCTACGATTTGATGAATAGTTTCCTATTATTCTAACTCTTCTACTGCAACACTAGTAGATTGAGGCAACTGACCCTGACCATAAAGATTCTCATACAAGACTACGTTGGTCTCCAAATTCGTAACCTCTGGTTGCCCGAGCGAACGGCGTAAAAGATTTTGCATCTCTAACATATGCTCAGATGTCACGATTTGGTAAGATGTCCCTTGAAGCATTGCATCCTCTCCACGCAATTGTTGAGACTCAATATTCTTAAATGAATCTTGATAACCCATCAACTGAGGAATCGTTGTCGTTGTAATCTCGATATTTGTCTGCATATTGTCACTAAGAGCCTTCAAAATCTCTTGATAGTGGCTCACACTGTTCAGACTAAGAATCTTCTCGACAACTTTTTGAATCACTTCACGCTGGCGTTTTTGACGACCATAGTCTCCTTCTGGATCCTGATAACGCATACGTGAATAAACAAGGGCTTCTTCACCATTTAGCTTCTGTTCACCAACACCGATAGAAATCGTATTAAATGGTTCCTGATCTTGGATAGAGATTGGGAAACCTAGAGTGTTGTTCACTGTAATTCCACCTACTGCATCAACCATTCTTTGAAGTCCATGCATGTTGACCATGACATAACGGTCAATGTGGATATTCATCATTTTTTGAATCGTTGAAATAGACAACTCTGCTCCACCATTGGCGTAGGCGGCATTGAGTTTAGCCTCTATTACACTACCATCTGGTTGCTGAATTTGTGTGAGAATATCACGCTCCAAACTCATCATGACTGTCTTCTTGGTTTTAGGATTCACCGTCACCAAGATCATTGAATCACTATTACCAGCCCATGGATCTGTACGTTCAACATTCCCTGTGTCCACTCCCATAAGCAAAATCGTCAGAGGTTCGGTCGCTTCAATGACCTTGGTTTCTTCTCCGATTTTTTTATAGGTTTTGGCCAAAGTCTGCGTACTCTGTTGGTAAATCGTATAGGCATAAGCTCCCACACCAAGTACTGTCACAAGAACAAAGCCTAAAAACATTCCGATTATCTTTTTTGCCATACTCTTATTCATCTATCAGTTGACCCATTAGGTAAACATCTAGAAATTCTCCTCCTTCTATACAAGCACCACGTTCCTGTAATCCTTCTATGTTAAAGCCCATTTTTTCATACAGATGTACCGCAGCAAGATTTCTTTTTTGAACTGTCAATTGTAAACGTCGAATACTACCACTTGATTTGGCCCATTCAATAGTTTCTTCCATCAAGATACTACCGAGACCATTTCCCCAGTAAGCTTTTTTTATTCCTAAAAAGACATCTCCAATATGACGGACTCGCGGACGTTGATCAGCTGTTGTATTGATGATTCCTACTAACTCGTCATTCAAAAAAGCGAGTAGGGTAATTTGATTATCCGACTTGGCCTGCTTGTCAATAAAACATCGCATTTCGGATTCACTCATTGCAATCCCATTTTCATCCAGACTGGTAAAACTAGTCTCTTGACCAATTTGATCTAAGAGAGCAATGACCGCTGAAGCATCCTGGGCTTCCGCTTCACGGATTAAAAGATCATACTCCATCCGTCAATCCTTTCAAAAGTTCTGTCGCTCTTTGGCCATGAGCATGAAAGACGATTTCTCGGCCCTCATCTTTTTTAAGGATTTCTAACTCCAGATAATCTGATGGAAGATTTTCCCCCAATAGATGTCCCCACTCAATAACCGTTACACCTGAACCAAAAAGGAATTCATCCAAGTCGATAGAATCTGCATCCCCTTCGATGCGATAAACATCTAAGTGATACAGGGGTAGACGTCCTTCATATTCTCTAACAATGGTATAAGTAGGACTCTTAATCATTTGATGAATGCCTAATCCCTTAGCCAGACCCTTTGTTAGCGTTGTTTTCCCAGCACCTAATTCACCAGTCAAAATCAACACATCATTTTTTTCTAACAAGTGCCCTAGCTTTTCCCCAAGTGCAATCAACTCATCTTCATTTTTTGTGTACATGTATTTATTATACCAAAAAGTTTTATTTTGTGATATTTCCATCAACAAAAAAAGAGGAGACTCCCCTCTTTTTTTAGTTTTTTTCATTAGTTAAGAGCCATACTGATGTAGTTCAAGATAAACAAGGCATCCAAAATCCAAATCATGACATGCACATCTTTCACTTGACCTTTGACAACCTTCGTCAAAGTATAAGTTAAGAAACCAACAGCAATCCCTTGTGTGATTGAGTAGCTGAATCCCATAAAGATAGATGTGAAGAAAGCTGGAACAGCTTCAGCCATATCATCCCAAGGGATATTTTTCAAGTTAGAAAGCATCATAATTCCGACGATGATCAAAATTGGTGCAGTTGCAGCTGTTGGAACAATTGCTAGAAGTGGGCTAAAGAAGCTTGATAGGGCAAAACAGATGGCAACAACCAAAGCTGTCAAACCAGTACGTCCACCAGCACCGATACCCGCTGCAGACTCAACATAAGTTGTAACGTTTGAAGTACCTGCAATAGCACCTACTGAAGTTGCCACCAAGTCAGAGTAAAGAGCCTTATCCAATTTAGCTGACTCATGGTTTTCACCACTTGTTGCAATGATACCAACTTTTTCACCAGTACCGATAAGAGTACCGATAGTATCAAAAATATCTGTCAATGAGAAAGCAAGAATGGCCATCAAGGTTTCTGGCAAACGAGAAGTGTTTGAAATCAGAGATCCCAATCCTTCTGAACCAAGAGCAGCACCAAACAAAGTTCCTAGGTCGTTAACTGCTGATGAAAGATTATTGCTTGCAAAGTCAATGCTAGACAAATTAACAAGACCAACAGCAATCGCAAGAACTGTCGTTGTCAAAATAGAAAGGATGATACCACCTTTGATCCCCTTAACAACGAAGAAGATAGTAATGGCAATACCTGCAAGAGCTACCAAGACAGCTGGAGTGTTGAAGTCTACCAATCCTGGAACAGCTGCTGAGTTTGCAGTAAGTGCTGCTTGAGCCTTATCTGCTCCTTCACCTGCTACTGTATAAGTACCTGGGTCAATCGAGAATTTCAAGAGACCAGCATTTTTAATCCCAACATAAGCAAGGAAAACCCCAATACCTGCTGAAATCGCTGAACGAAGAGTTGTAGGAATAGATTCGATGATCATTTTACGAACATTGGTCAATGTAATAATCAATGAAATAATCCCACAGATGAAGACCATTCCAAGGGCTTCTTGCCATTTATAACCCATCCCAAATACGACGGTAAATGTGAAGAAGGCATTTAGTCCCATACCTGGAGCTTGCGCATATGGCAAGTTAGCATAGAAGGCCATCATCAAAGTTCCCACAACAGAACCAATAATTGTCGCCAAGAATACACCCTGAACAGGCATTCCTGTTTGTGAAAGCATTTGAGGGTTTACAAAGAGAATGTAACTCATTGCAAAGAAAGTTGTTAAACCAGCAAGAACCTCTGTACGGACATCTGTCCCGTGCTCTTTTAGTTTAAATAGTTTGTCCATTTTTAATCTCCTTTGTCATTTTACGAACAATACTACCATTATATCACCAATCATTCATCTTTTCAAGATGTTTTTTCTGATTTTAAAAATTCTTATTAGATATTATTGTCTCTATTTTCGCTTATTATCAGCTTTTCTAGTCACTTTCTGATATAATAGAAAACATCTTATCTGAAACTAGATTCGGGAGGATTTTATGACTAAAAAAATGATTGCCGTCGATTTGGACGGAACCTTGCTCAACTCTGAAAGCAAACTTTCTGATTTTACTATTGAAACGATTAAAAAAATCTCTAAAAAAGGCCACCAAGTTGTTATCGCAACTGGTCGCCCTTACCGTATGGCCAAAGATTTTTATGATCAACTTGAACTTGAAACCCCTATGATCAACTTCAACGGTTCACTCACTCATCTGCCAGGTAAGACTTGGAAACATGAAAAGTGTCTGACTGTGGACAAAAAATACCTCTTGGATATCGTGAAACGAAAAGAGGAGATCGAGGCAGACTTTATCGCAGGTGAATACCGTAAAAAGTTTTACATTACGGCTCCAGACAAAGAAATTGCCAACCCTAAATTATTTGGTGTTGAAAACTTTCGCCCTGAAAACCAATTCCAGTCTGATTTAGTGACCAAGGGGCCTAACTGTATTTTATTACAAACTAGGGCAGATGATAAATATGCACTAGCTGAAGAGATGAACAGCTTTTACAAGCACCAACTCAATATTAACACTTGGGGTGGCCCTTTGAACATTCTCGAATGTACTCCCAAAGGAGTTCACAAGGCCTTTGCCCTCGAATATCTTCTCAAGGTCATGAATATAGACAAACAGAATTTGATTGCCTTTGGTGACGAACACAATGACCAAGAAATGCTTTCTTTTGCAAGTAAAGGCTATGCCATGAAAAATGCTAATCCTGCTCTGTTACCTTTCGCAGACGAGCAATTACCATTGACCAATGAAGAAGATGGCGTCGCTCACTTTTTACAGGAACGATTTCTTTAATTTCACTCATTCTATACTTTTGGGGTAGGCATTAGCTACCTTAAGAGTATGGAATTTTTTTGAGCTCAAAGTCAATAAAAAAAGGATTTGAATCCGTCTTTTACAGATCCAAATCCCAACAAATGATGTCTATTTCTTTAAAACGATACGATCTGAAGCCTCACGGTCCATGTCATCGATAATAATCTGGTTCTCCTCTGCCACATAAATCTTGATATCGTCTCCAATAAAGACTCTCTGATTTTCTGGTTCGAAGGTCACCTTCTTCACCTCTTTATCTCCGTTCGCTTCAACTTCTGTCCACGTTCCGGTATTTCCAGTGACTACAAGAGTAATGCTATCACCCTCGTCTTGTCCCTTGTAGGTCCCATCTATATTAGTAGTTACGTCAGTCTTTGCACTAGTAGTAGAACTTGAAGCACTGGTTTCTGATACTTGACTAGTGCTCACTTCAGAGCTAGGGCTTGCTTGGGATGAAGGTGTCGACTTAGTTGTTGACGAACAAGCAACTAAAAGACTAAGACTTACTACAGTAGCAAGAGAAAGTGTAAATTTTTTTAGTGACATAATGTCTCCTTTCTTTCAGGAGCTAAAGGCAGAAAAACTGCAGAACTATTCTACTTATACTATATCAAATAAAGGAAACAAGGTCAATCAAGCAACTATGTTTTTATAAGGTAGGCACGAACTTCAGATATAAAATAGAGGGAACCTGTAACAAACAGTAAGTCTTTCTCACCTGCAGACTTTTCAAAATCATCTATAAAGTCTCGATAGGAAGCAACTCTATGATAGTCGCTCAAATCTTTCTCCTCCAAAGATCCCTGATAATCAAAGCTCGTCACATAGAGAGCTGTATCAGGTAAATGATCTGTCAGATAACCAAGCATACCACTGTAATCTTTACGCTTTAAAGCTCCAAAAAGGATTTGAGGTTGATAACCTTGCTGAATTTTTTCCTGGATAAATTCAACTAACCGCTCCAAGGCTGGTAGATTGTGGGCACCATCTAGATAAATGTGCTCCGTAACAGCTTCTAGACGCCCAGCCCAACTGGTTGTTTTCAGAGCATACCGGATAGCTTCCTCATTGACCTTTTCACCTCTCTCTGTCATAAACAACAGAAATGCCTGCAAAGCAAGGGCGGCATTTTCCTCTTGATAAGCTCCTTCCAAACCCAGTTTTAATTGGGTCAAATCCGCTAGAGAAGAAGAAAAATTTCCTGATTTGAAAGAAAAATCTCGGTCAGCTTGGTAGAGAGTTACATCTAAATCTTCTGCTATCTTTTGACAAACGAGCTGGGCTTCAGGAGCTAAGTTTGCAATCACTGCTACTCTTTCTGGCTTAAAAATTCCTGCTTTCTGTTCAGCGATTTCTTCCAGACTATTGCCCAAGGTCTCCTGATGATCTAGGCCGATTGAAGTAATAACTGCAATCTCTCCAGTCACCACATTAGTGGTATCAAGAAGTCCACCAATCCCAACTTCTAATAGAACTAGATCCACCTCTTGTTCTTTAAAATAAAGCAAAGCAATCACGGTTAACAACTCAAAAAAAGATAGCTGATCGTGTGTTTCTAGAAGTCTTTGCTCCATTTCCTTAACTTGATTTGCTAAACGGATAAAGTCTGCATCCGATATAGGTTGACCATTGATACAAATCCGATCATGGATGCTAACAATGTGGGGCGAAGTAAAGGTCCCCACCTTCTTACCATGAGAAAGAAAGAGCTCTCTCATAAAGGCGATGGTTGAACCCTTTCCATTTGTCCCTGTCACATGGATAATAGGATAGGCTTGCTCAGGGTTCCCCAGCAAGTCTACCGCTCTCTGCATCCGCCCCAAACCTGATCTAAAATTCAAACCGATTCGACTATGAAGCCATTTTTCTACTTCAAACACGCTTAATCTCCTTAATCCTTAATAAAAAAGCGAAGATTCTCTTCGCTTTTTACTTCATTAGCTAGTATTTAATTCTAGTATGGGAGAAAAATGTCCCCCGGACGTTCCAACTCTCCCTAGTTTCTAGGAGTTGGGGTAAAAACGTTCCCCGAACTCGCCAGCTCTCTCTTATTTCAAGGAACTGGGCTGATACAGTCTCCCAGACTTACTTACGGTCTTTACTTTTAGCGTAAGGCTAAAAACGTTCCCCCGACTTACCAACTCTCTCCAGCTTCTAGGAGTTGGGCTAAAAACGTCCCCCAAACTCGCCAGCTCTCTCTTATTTTAAGGAACTGGGCTAAAAACATCCACTGGACTTACCAGTTCTTCCTTATTTCAAGGAACTGGGCTGATACAGTCTCCCAGACTACCTGCATTTCCAATTTCTAGCGCAGGGCTAAAAACATCCACTGGATGTTTTTACTCCTCCATAAAGCTGTTGAAGACTTCTTCAATCATGTTCCATTCATCTTCTGAATCTTCAGGGATTGGTTGCAATTCGCCTTCTGTTCCATCTTCATTTTCGATGAATGAATAAGCTTGAATTTCAACTTCGCCGTTTTCATCTTCTTCTGCATTAACTGGTACAAGAAGGACATAGTTTTTACCAAATTCTTCTTTTCCGTCAATAGTCAAAAGGATTTCAAATAAAGTTTCGTTTCCTTGCTCATCTACAAGTGTAATAAGTTCACGTTCTTCGTGATCGTGGTTGTGATCGTGTGACATAGTTTCTCCTCTGTCTTAAAATTTTCTATCTAAATAATTTTGCAAAATTAATTGAGCAGCTAGTTTATCAATAACTTTTTTACGCTTATTGCGACTAATATCTGCTTGCTCAATCAACATACGCTCTGCAGCGACCGTAGTTAGGCGTTCATCTTGATACTCTACTGGTAGACCAAAGAGTTCTTCTAGTTTGGCCCCATAGGCTTGACTGGCTTCCACGCGCGGTCCGCTGGTATTGTTCATATTTTTAGGCAAACCAACAACAAAACGGTCTACCTTATAGGTAGTAACCAGTTCCTTGAGGCGTTCAAAACCGAACTCTCCCTGTTCTTCATTGATTTGGATGATTTCAAGCCCTTGTGCCGTAAAACCTAACGGATCGCTAATCGCTACTCCTACCGTTTTGGAACCAACGTCCAATCCCATAATTCTCATAGATTATAGATCGACTCCTTGTCCTTTAAGGTAGTAGCGAACCAATTCTTCAACGATTTCATCTCGCTCATACTTACGGATTTGATTTCGTGCATTGTTATAACGAGGAACGTAAGCTGGGTCTCCACTGAGAACATAGCCCACGATCTGGTTAATAGGGTTATAGCCCTTTTCATTCAAAGAAGCATAGACATCTGTCAATGTTTCACTGATTTCTTTTTTATTGGAATCGTCCAATTTAAAACGTACGGTTTCTTCAGTAAATCCCATTCTAACACCCTCTTTCCTTAGAATAGTACTATTATAGCACATTCGCGGTCGTTCTACAAATCACACAGTCTGATTCTGCTGATTTTCTCTGACTTTTTACTGGACTGTTGCCCCATTTGCAACACGATTAGCAATATAGTCCTCTGGTTCGTTTTTCAATAGATTTTCCAGTCCAACATTCTTCAAGTATTCGTTTTCACTTGCTTTTTTGAGATCCAGTGTTTGGAAATCATAGCTAGTCTTGGTTTCCATTTCTTTCTCATTTAAAAGAGTCGTTTCAATGGTAAATCCTGAAATTTTTCGAGCCGCTTGAACAGACTCATCCTTGTCCTCAGCTTCTTTAAGAGCTTTTTTAGCTTCATCTAATCCTCGCTCAGAAATATAATTTTTTAAATCTTCTGATACAGGACGCTTTTGCTGAATGGTCAAGCTTAAAAATTGATTGCCTTTGTAGGTAATGATTTGAGTTTGCTGTGCTCCACTCTCATCAGCTGGCAAAACCAAGGTCTTGGTAACAACTGTATTCTTGGTTGCATTTTCTAATACGGGCAAGGTAGACTGTAGGGCTTCTTGAGAACTCTCAGTAGTTGAAGCTGCTGTTTCTTTTTTCTGACCACATCCAACGAGCAAAAATAGTGCTGCGAATGTTCCAATGACTAACTTTTTCATAAATCCTCACATGTTATCCAATTTAAATATTAGAGAAGGCCAGGAGTCACTCCCAGCCTTGATGTTTTATAGAGCCGCACGTAAACGCGCTTCTGCATTTTCCACATTACGGACAGAGCGTGGCAAAAAGGCACGGATATCGTCTTCTTTATAGCCAACTTGTAGGCGTTTCTCATCTACAAGAATCGGACTTTTCAAGATACGTGGTGTTTCCATGATTAGGTTGAGCACTTCATTGACACTCAAATCTTCGATATCAACACCAAGGGCCTTTGCATAACGATTTTTCGATGATACGATACTTGCAATTCCATTGTCTGTTTTTGTCAAAATATCAAGTAGTTCTTCTCTCGTGATTCCTTCCTTACCAAGGTTTTGTTCTTTATAACTTAACTGGTGGGCATTGAGCCAGGTCTTCGCTTTTTTACAGCTAGTACAACTTGAGACTGTATAAATTTTGATCATGTACCTACCCCTTTCGCTACATGTTACTATCAGTTTAGACTATTATACCATAAAAAACATCGGACTTGCGACCTATTTTTAAAAAATTTTAACTTTTTTGGCAATTTTTGAACTTTTTTCTTGACAAAACACGAACTATAACCATTCTTTATATTTCTTAATGTAAAATTTCTTAATAACTGTGACGCTAAACATATACAAGAAAATAATACAAATTAAGAACAAGAAGTAAGGAAGTCCTAAGGGTGCTAGACGAAGGATATTTACTAGTGGTCCATAAGGTAGACTGGTTACGAAAAAGGCTGCAACCAGAGTCATCAAAATCACAAGCCAAGCTGGTCTGCTTTGTACAAAAGGAACTTTTGCTGTACGAAGCATATGGATGACCATAGTTTGAGACCACATAGATTCGATGAACCATCCTGTTTGGAACAAGATAATAAACTGAAGGGCAGATTCAGACCCGTGAACATAGTGATGACCTGTCACCAATGGAACAATGATAAAGTAGAGGAAGATAAAGGTCAAAATATCAAAGACTGATGAGATCGGTCCCATCCAAACCATAAATCGCGTAATGGATTTTGCTTCCCATGTATGGGGTTGTTTAAGGAAGTCTTGATCCACATTATCAAATGGCAATGCCACACAAGACAAATCATAGACTAGGTTTAGGACAATGAGATGAACAGGAGCCATTGGTAAAAATGGTAAGAAAATACTCGCAACAAGGAGTGAGAAGATATTCCCAAAGTTTGAACTGACGGTCATCTTGATGTACTTGGTCATGTTGGCGTAGACCTTACGACCCTCAACGATACCAGTTTCAAGAACCATGAGATCCTTGTCTAGCAAAATAACATCCGCAGTTTCCTTGGCGATGTCTACTGCTGTATCTACAGAAATACCGACATCTGCCACCTTCATGGATGGAGCGTCATTAATACCGTCACCCATATAACCAACACCGTGACCATTTTTCTTTAACTGTAGAATGATACGGGCTTTTTGATCAGGAGACAATTTAGCAAATACTGTTACACTTTCAACCGCTTCTGCCAATTCTTGATCTGTCATTTGGTCAATGTCAGCCCCTAAGAGCATATGCTCAACGTCCAAACCAACCTTTTCACAAATGGCTTGGGTTACTTTTTCGTTATCCCCAGTTAAAATTTTTGTTTTGACACCATGCTCAAGTAGAGCTTGAATGGCTGGTGCTGCAGATGGTTTTGGCGGATCCAAAAAGGCAAGGTAACCTGTAAGGATCATGTCACTTTCATCAGTCACAGCATAGGCATAATCTTCACGTAGACCTGACTTGTAACCAACACCTAAAACACGCAAACCTTGACGGTTTAATTGACCAACTTCTGCTAATACTTCTTGGCGAATGTCTTCGGTTAGGGGAATGATTTCTCCGCGATATTCCACATGAGTCGAAATGTTCAACATTTCTTCCAAAGCACCTTTAGTAACCATACTAACGACATTGCTGTCGTCTTTGACGATGACACTCATGCGTCTGCGTTCAAAGTCAAAAGGCAGTTCATCAATCTTTTGGAAGATTTTATCCAAATCTTGTAGAATAGCGTGTTCTTTGGATTCTTTTTCAGTTCTACTGATAATGGCACGGTCCATCAAGTTTTTCAAACCTGTTTGGAAATGTGAATTTAGATAAGCTCTTCTTAAGACCGCCATATCCAAATCACCATGGATATCCAAGGGATATTCTAAGACAATCTCATCTTGCGTTAGAGTTCCTGTTTTGTCCGTACATAGGATATCGATTGCTCCTAGGTCTTGAATAGCATTGAGTTTTTTGATAACCACCTTTTCCTTGGCCATGATAATGGAACCTTTGGCCAAGCTGGCTGTGATAATCATTGGAAGCATTTCTGGTGTCAGTCCGACACCGACACTCAAGGCAAAGACTCCAGCCTCTAGCCAGTCTCCATCGGTCAACCCATTTGCAAAAAACACAATCGGAACCATGACAAGCATCAAGCGGATCAAGAGCCAAGAAATGCTGTTCATTTCACGTTCAAAAGAAGTTGGCTCATCATAGGTGTTGAGAGTTTGCTCAATAGCTCCCATCATGGTGTCATCACCAACAGCGAGAACCATAGCTGTAGCACTTCCTGAGATAACGTTTGTCCCCATGAATGCCAAAGATTCTGCTTCTAAAAGACTCTCTATATTTTGACTAGTGGCTTTATTTAAAGCAAGCTTTTCGACTGCATCGCTTTCTCCAGTCAAACCTGACTGTTGAACAAAAAAGTCGCGGGATTCAAACAAGATAACATCTGCAGGAATCATATCTCCCGCACTCAATTTCACGAGGTCTCCCACAACCAACTCATCGATAGGTAACTCTTGTTCAAGACCATCGCGAATAACAGTTGCTGTGTTGACAATCATTTTTGAAAGATTGGTTGTTGCCTTATCGCTTCGCAATTCTTGGACAAAACGGATGCCTCCTGAAATCAAAACCAAGACAACGATAATGATAGATGTCGTTGGATCTTCTTGACCAGGTTTGGCAAGCCAGACATTTGTAACGAGAGAGATAAAGGCAATCACAAGCAAAATGATTGTGAAAGGATTGATAATGGACTCATAAATCTTTTTAAAGATGGAATCCTCTTGACCCTTGGTAATGGTGTTTTCATCATATAAGTCACGGTTTTCTTCGACTTGTTCTTGGTCTAAGCCTTTTAGACTTGTATGGTAAAAAGCTAGACTATCTTTTAATGGGGTTTGAATAGCTGCTGCTAGTCTTTCTTTTGTAGTTTTCATTGGTTTCTCCTATCTGTATGAATGGTAATTTCATACACAGGGACCAATCACTTTATAAGGACAAAACGACACAAATCAGCGATTGGCTGTGTATGTGCGGTTCTGGATGATCGTCAATTTGCATCGTTTGTCTCCTTTCTTCTAAAACAGCAGAAAGTCCTGCCATAAAATGGCAGGACTAAAAAACTTATGATCTGTTTTCGTTCAAGCTTTAACTCCATAGGGCGATGTAATGAGCTTAGTCTTGACCTTCGCGACCAGGACTGTTGACCAACGAGTAGTGTCTCCACTGCTTTGCGGTAGTCATCCGTATCCCTATGGTAGCCTCACCTACCGTTTTCACCTTTCAGTATAAACCTTTAACTAGTAAAAGTCAATGATTTATCTCATTTTTCTTAGATTA
Source organism: Streptococcus pseudopneumoniae (assembly GCF_001072375.1). Lineage (GTDB taxonomy): Bacteria > Bacillota > Bacilli > Lactobacillales > Streptococcaceae > Streptococcus > Streptococcus pseudopneumoniae_L. Next base: position 11,376 of record NZ_JVKV01000034.1, on the reverse strand, counting down.
CGATTAATTCTTTTGGAGCAAGGGTTAATAACTCACAACCTGTATCTGTAATCAGGATATCATCTTCGATACGAACCCCGTATTTACCTTCAATATAAATACCTGGTTCATCAGTCAAGACCATACCAGTTTTGATAACTTCTTTGGAAGTTTGGCTAAAGTAAGGTTCTTCGTGAATATCAAGTCCAATACCATGCCCGATACCGTGAGTAAAATATTCTCCATAGCCTGCTTCCACAATAATATCACGAGGAATCTTATCAAAGTCTCGGAAACCTAAACCAGCCTTAGCTTGGTCAATCAATGCTTGGTTGGCTTTTAGAACTGTATTGTAAATCTCTGCCTGCTCGTCACTGACATGACCGAGGTAGATGGTCCGAGTCATATCACTGACATAATGCTCGTAAAGGCATCCAAAGTCCATAGTGATAGCTTCGCCTAGTTCTACTGGCTTGTGCATTGGGTGGGCATGGGGTTTAGAAGAGTTGATGCCACTCGCTAGAATCGTATCAAAAGACAAACCGGCAGCTCCAAGCTCTCGCATACGGAAGTCGAGGAAGTTGGCAATTTCAATTTCTGTCTTACCTGGTTTGATAAAGTCAAGAGCATCGTGGAAAGCTTGGTCTGAGATGGAACAAGCCTTACGAATAGTCGCAATCTCTGTCTCATCCTTAATCATACGAAGCGCCTCAACAAACTGTTTCTGTGGAACTAGTTCCAAACCTTCAAAGGCGGATTGCATGCGATGGTAATAAGAAACTGAAATCTCATCTTCAAACCCGATACGAGAAAGACCCAGGTCTTTTGCAATTTTTGCGATAGTAGCCAACTCGTCACGCTCCGCAAAAATCTCAAAACCAGTTACTTCTTGCTTGGCAGCAATGATATAGCGGGCATCTGTCACCAAGACCTGACGGTCACGACTGATGAAGACTGTTCCATTTGAACCCCAAAATCCTGTCAAATAGTAGACATTTTTGAGGTTGTTGATAATGATTCCATCTAGTTCTTTTTCTTGCATTTTATCTAAAAATGCTTGCACACGTTTATTCATGATGTAACTTTCCTTTCAAATACTGTCCTGTATAGCTGGCTTCATTGGCAGCTACTTCTTCTGGTGTTCCTGTTGCGATAATGGTTCCGCCACCCACACCACCTTCTGGTCCTAAGTCGATAACATGGTCTGCTGTTTTGATGACATCCAGATTGTGCTCGATCACGAGAACTGTATTTCCATCATCGACAAAGCGAGACAAAACGGTGAGTAGTCGAGCGATGTCCTCAGTATGCAAACCAGTTGTCGGCTCATCTAAAATGTAGAAGGACTTACCTGTCGAGCGCTTGTGGAGTTCGCTAGCCAGCTTCATACGCTGGGCCTCCCCTCCAGAAAGTGTCGTAGCTGGTTGTCCTAAGGTCACATAACCTAGACCAACATCCTTGATGGTCTGGAGTTTGCGTTGAATTTTCGGAATGTGTTGGAAAAATTCTACTGCGTCGTTGACGGTCATATCCAAGACTTGCGAGATATTCTTTTCCTTGTAGTGAACTTCCAGGGTTTCGCTATTGTAACGAGTTCCATGGCAGACTTCACACGCTACGTATACATCTGGCAAGAAATGCATCTCAATCTTGATAATCCCATCACCCGAGCAGGCTTCACAGCGACCACCCTTGACATTGAAACTGAAACGACCCTTCTTGTAGCCTCGAATCTTGGCTTCATTTGTCTGAGCAAAGAGGTCTCGAATGTCATCAAAGACACCTGTATAGGTCGCAGGATTAGACCTCGGTGTTCGTCCTATTGGACTTTGGTCAATATCTATCAGACGGTCGATATGCTCGATTCCTGTAATAGTCTTAAACTTCCCAGGTTTGTCTGAATTGCGATTGAGCTTTTGAGCAATGGCTTTTTTGAGGATGCTGTTGATTAGGGTCGATTTCCCTGAACCCGACACCCCTGTCACCGCAATGAATTTTCCGAGAGGGAAGCGAGCGGTGATATTTTGTAGGTTGTTTTCACGCGCACCTGTCACTTCGATAAAGCGACCGTTCCCAACGCGGCGTTCTGACGGCACTGGAATCGCACGTTTTCCTGACAAGTACTGGCCTGTAATGGATTTACTGTTGCAAGCCACCTGCTTAGGCGTTCCTGCTGCTACAATCTCTCCACCAAAGACCCCTGCACCAGGACCAACGTCAATCAGATAATCAGCCTCTCGCATGGTGTCTTCATCGTGTTCTACCACGATCAAGGTGTTCCCCAAATCACGCATCTTTTTCAGACTGGCAATCAGACGGTCATTGTCCCTTTGGTGAAGACCGATAGACGGCTCATCTAAGATATAGAGGACTCCTGAGAGGTTGGAACCAATCTGGGTTGCCAAGCGAATACGTTGGCTCTCCCCACCTGATAAGGTTCCTGCCGAACGAGAAAGGGTCAGATAGTTGAGACCGACATTATTGAGGAAGGTCAAGCGGTCCTTGATTTCCTTCAGGATAGGACGAGCGATGATAGCTTCATTTTTTGATAGGCTCAACTGATCAATAGCCTCCAAATGGTCTGCGATGGAGAGGTCTGAAATTTCTCCGATATGGAGTCCTTTTTCTCCCCCTACTCGAACAGATAGGGCCTGGTCATTGAGACGATAACCACGACAGGTTCCGCAAGTTAGCTCATTCATATAAAGGCGCATCTGAGTGCGGGTGTAGTCGCTATTGGTTTCATGGTAACGTCGCTTAATATTCCCTATAACACCTTCAAAAGGAATGTCGATATCACGAACTCCGCCGAATTCATTTTCATAGTGGAAATGGAACTCTTTACCATCTGAACCATAGAAAATGAGATTCTTATCCTCCTCTGACAAGGCTTCAAAAGGAGTATCCATGTCCACTCCGAAGGCTGTCATAGCTTGTTCTAGCATGTTTGGATAATAGTTAGAAGAGATAGGGTTCCAAGGTGCTAAGGCTCCCTCACGAAGGGTCTTGCTAGCATCTGGTACGACTAAGTCCGTATCAACCTCTAGCTTGATCCCCAAACCATCACACTCACTACAGGAGCCAAAGGGTGCATTGAAGGAGAAGAGACGGGGTTCTAGTTCCGGAACTGTAAAGCCACAGACTGGACAAGCGTAGTGTTCTGAAAAGAGTAACTCCGAATCATCCATAGTATCAATAACTACATAACCTTCAGCGATACGGAGGGCTGCTTCGATCGAATCAAAGAGACGACTACGGATACCTTCTTTAATGATAATACGGTCTACCACCACATCGATGGTATGTTGTTTATTCTTTTCAAGTTCAGGAACTTCGGTCACATCATAGACAAGGCCATCGACACGGACACGGACGTAACCATCCTTTTGAATCTTTTCAATCAGAGTCTTATGTTGCCCTTTTTTCTTACGAATAACAGGAGCCAAAATCTGCAGACGCTGGCGCTCTGGCAATTCCAAGACCTTGTCGACAATCTGCTCTACAGACGAAGCCTTGATAGCCCCATGTCCATTGATACAGTAGGGTGTTCCTACACGAGCATAGAGGAGACGTAGATAGTCGTTGATTTCCGTTGTTGTCCCAACCGTTGAGCGAGGGTTTTTACTGGTCGTTTTCTGGTCAATGGAAATGGCAGGGCTGAGACCGTCGATAGAATCCACATCTGGTTTTTCCATATTGCCCAAGAACTGACGAGCATAGGCTGACAAACTCTCTACATAGCGGCGTTGCCCCTCTGCATAAAGGGTATCAAAGGCAAGACTGGACTTGCCCGAACCCGACAGCCCCGTCACCACAACTAGCTTGTCACGTGGAATTTCCACGTCAATATTTTTTAAATTATGGGCGCGAGCCCCATGGATGACAATCTTATCTTGCATGTTACTTCTTTCTAGTCCATTGTTGCTTTCCATTATACCAAAAAAAGTGAAATTCTATTACCAAAAAAGCCGATTTTGTAGTATAATAGTACGGTGCTAAAAATCACTGAAACACGGATTAGATTAGGAAAGGATAGGAGATATGAAACAAGTCTTTCTCTCAACAACAACTGAATTTAAAGAGATCGATACGCTCCAGCCGGGCACTTGGATCAATCTCGTTAATCCTACCCAAAGCGAATCGATGGAAATCGCCTCTGCCTTTGATATTGATATCGCTGACCTCCGTGCACCACTCGATGCGGAAGAGATGTCTCGTATCACCATCGAAGATGAGTACACCTTGATCATCGTGGACGTTCCCATTACTGAGGAAAGAAACAACCAGACCTACTATGTGACCATTCCCTTGGGGATTATCATCACAGAGGAGGCTATCATTACTACTTGCTTGGAACCTCTCCCACTTCTAGATGTCTTTATCAATCGGAGACTTCGGAATTTCTATACCTTCATGCGTTCGCGCTTTATCTTTCAAATCCTCTACCGCAACGCTGAAATTTATCTGACAGCCCTTCGTTCAATTGAACGTAAGAGTGAGCAAATCGAAACCCAACTTCACAAGTCTACTCGAAATGAAGAATTGATTGAACTCATGGAGTTGGAAAAGACCATCGTCTACTTCAAGGCCTCTCTTAAGACAAACGAGCGCGTGATTAAAAAACTGACTAGCGCAACTAGCAATATTAAGAAATACCTTGAAGACGAAGACTTACTTGAAGACACCTTGATTGAAACGCAACAGGCCATCGAGATGGCGGATATCTATGGAAACGTCCTTCACTCTATGACAGAGACCTTTGCCTCTATCATTTCGAACAACCAGAACAATATCATGAAAACCTTGGCCCTCGTGACCATCGTTATGTCTATCCCGACTATGATTTTCTCAGCTTACGGAATGAACTTTAAGGACAATGAAATCCCTTTAAACGGAGAACCGCATGCTTTCTGGCTCATCGTCTTTATCGCCTTTGCTATGAGTGTTTCTCTCACTCTTTACCTCATCCATAAAAAATGGTTCTAAACAGGAGTTATTATGTCACAGATTGATTTAAAAGAATTAACAAAGAAAAACCAAGAATTTATCCATATTGCAACCCAGCAATTTCTCAAGGACGGAAAAACAGATGCTGAAATCAAGGCTATCCTTGAAGAAGTCATTCCTCATATCCTTGAAGAACAACCAAAAGGGGTGACAGCTCGTTCTATCTACGGAGCACCAACTCACTGGGCTCATAGTTTCAGCGAAAAAGAGCAATTCGAGAAAGAACATCCAAAAGAAAACGACGATCCAAAATTGATGATGTTGGATTCAGCCCTTTTCATCACAGGATTATTTGCAGTAGTTAGCGCCTTGATGAGCTTCTTCTCAAACCAACCTGTGGCCTACGGATTGGTAACACTTATCAGTGTAGGGGCCTTTGGTGGAGTTGCCTTCTATCTTCTCTACCACTTCATTTACCGCTACTACGGACCAGATACTGACCGTAGCCAACGCCCACCATTCTGGAAATCACTTTTGGTCATGCTAGCAACCATGTTTGCCTGGGTCTTCATCCTCTTCTTGAGTAACTTCCTTCCACAAGCCATCAACATCAGCTTACCACCTCTTGTTTTGTTGGTGATTGGAGGAGCTCTCCTTGCCCTACGTTTCTACCTCAAGAAACGTTTCAACATCAAGAGCGCAAGTGCAGGACCAGCTAGATATTAAGATAAACAATGAAAGTAGTGTGTTTTGTAGACAGACTACTTTTTTTGTAGTTCCAAATCATTTTTCGATTCTCAAAAGAAGTAAACACATTTTCTAATAACATTCTAATGTAAAGCCTTCCCTTGGAATCCCGAGGTTTTATCCTTGAATCCAAGTTGTTTTTCTGTTATACTAATAAAGTAATAAGGAGAAATATATATGACTAAACAGAGAATTAATCAAATTGTTGGTTCAATTGGTGCCTTTATCGGGATTATTGTATTTATAGCCTACATCCCCCAAATTTTTGCCAATTTACAAGGGAACAAAGCTCAACCATTTCAACCTTTATCAGCAGCAGTCTCTTGCTTAATCTGGGTCATTTATGGATGGACAAAAGAGCCTAAGAAAGACTGGATTCTAATCATTCCAAACTCGGCTGGGGTTGTCCTTGGCGGACTGACCTTCCTTACTGCTCTATAAGAAATCAACTACTATAAAAGCAACCACATGATTGGTTGCTTTTTTACTACTTTCTTGATCTAAAAGCCTTCTTCTGACTCTAATTCTTGTTGTTTTCCCTCATCTTTTGTGATACAATAGCATCAATTTTTTCTAGGAGGATAATATATGACTTCTACTATTGGTATTATAAGTTTATCTAGTGGGATTATCGGAGAAGACTTTGTCAAACACGAAATGGACTTGGGTGTCCAACGTCTCAAGGGCCTCGGACTCAATCCTATCTTTTTACCCCATTCGCTAAAAGGCTTAGACTTTATCAAGGACCATCCTGAAGCTCGTGCGGAGGATTTGATGCAGGCATTTTCTGATGATAGCATCGACATGATCTTATGCGCCATCGGTGGAGACGATACCTATCGTTTATTGCCTTATCTTTTTGAAAATGACCAACTACAAAAGGTTATCAAACAAAAGATTTTTCTTGGCTTCTCGGATACAACTATGAACCACCTCATGTTGCATAAACTAGGAATCAAGACTTTTTATGGTCAATCCTTTTTAGCAGACATTTGTGAGTTAGACAAAGAAATGTTGCCATACAGCCTCCACTACTTCAAAGAATTGATTGAGACGGGAAGAATCTCGGAAATTCGACCTAGTGACGTTTGGTATGAGGAAAGAACTGACTTCAGTCCCAAAGCTTTGGGAATACCTCGTGTCAGCCATGCAAATACAGGTTTTGACTTGCTACAAGGAACTGCCCAGTTCGAGGGAAAAATCCTCGGTGGTTGCCTCGAATCCCTCTACGATATCTTTGACAACTCTCGATATGTAGACAGTACAGAACTCTGCCAAAAGTACAGACTCTTCCCTGACTTATCCGACTGGAAAGGAAAAATCCTCTTGCTAGAAACAAGTGAAGAAAAGCCTGAACCTGATGATTTCAAAAGATGTTGCGGACTTTAAAGGAAACTGGGATATTTGAAGTCATCAGTGGACTCTTGGTCGGAAAACCTATGGATGAAACTTTCTATGACGACTATAAAGAGGCACTATTGGATATCATTGACAGCAATACCCCGATTGTCTATAATCTAAACGTTGGTCATGCCACACCAAGAGCAATTGTTCCCTTTGGAGTCCACGCGTATGTAGACGCAACGGATCAAGTCATTCGCTTTGACTATAACAAAGAAAGCTGAGATGAATTTCTCAGCTTTTTTCAGTATCGTTACTAGCATTTTCATCACATACTACCGATGGCTAAAATGATCAAGGCTAGGCTATTGCCTAACATGTGAACAAGTAGGGGATAGTAGATATTCTCCTTTTCTTTCACATAAATAATAGAAAAGGCAAGGCCCCCACCTAGGTATCCGACTGCACCGACCCACTCTGATAAAGACAAACTGTGCATATGAGTAAGCGCAAAGGCAAGGCCGACCAAAAAGACACTCAGCCAAGTTGGCAGACTTTTCCTTAAATATCTCAATAAAATTTGACGGAAAAAGAGCTCTTCCACTAAAGGGCCTATGACACAGGCAAAAACCGCTATCAGTAGTGGTTGTTCTTTAAAGGCAGTTTGTATATTAGCCTCGTTTAGTCCCTGTCCGCTTAATCCCAACATCTGTCTCAACATTTCCGATAGGAGCCCAAAGAGAATGGTTAAAATGAAAAGCAAGGCCCAGCCTTTTAAAACCCCAAAGATAAATTTCCTTTTAGAAGTTCTAACCTCTTCCCACTTTGGGAGCAATAGGGACTTAAATAAGAAGCAACCATACACAAACATGATGGTATAGACTAAATAAGTCCCTGCAGAAGAAGGCAATGGAGAATCAAATACTCGTATACCATCAAACACAAAAAGAATTGTATAGAGGAGCCCAAAAATCAGAACTCCCTTATTTTTATTAGACTTCATTTCACTTTCCCTTCCATTCACAATCATTCTCATGGTCATCAACCAGACCGGCAGCCTGTAGAAATGACAAAGCTGCAACAGGACCCGTAAACTTAAAGCCTCGTTTTTTGAGATCCTTGGATATTTTTTCAGACAAAGGCGTTTTGGCTGGTGCTTGACTGTAGTCCGGGATATCATTAACAATGGTCTTCCCATCTACAAAAGACCAGAGATAAGCATCAAAAGAGCCATACTCTTTCTGAACTTGTAGAAAGGCCTGGGCATTAGCTCGCGTCGCAAATATCTTGGCACGATTGCGGATAATTACTGGATTATTCATCAAAACTTCTAGCTCTTCATCCGTCATGTCTGCAACAGCTTGAATTTGGTAACCATTAAAAACTTGACGGAAGGCCTGGCGTTTATTGAGCACCGTTTCCCAAGAAAGACCAGCCTGATAGGTCTCCATACAGAGCAACTCAAAAAGTGCCCTGTCATCATGGAGGGCCTGGCCCCACTCCTCATCATGGTAGGCTACATATAGCGGGTTGTTCATTTTGACCCAGCCACAACGTTTTGGCATAGACTTCTCCTATTTCACCAACATCTTGAGGGCAGACTTGATATAGTTCTCAGCTGTATCTGTCGTTCCTTCAAAGAATTTCTTGATTTTCTTAAGCTCAGTTGCCTTGTAGCCCAAGGCCAACATGGCTTCCATGGCTTCTTCCAATTCTTGGTTATCACTGCTAGATGGAGCTGCAGTTTTAGCAGGGAGATCGTCTCCTGCCACAACAACTTTCCCTTCTAAGTCCAACACCATCTGTTGGGCTGTTTTCTTACCGATTTTAGGGAACTTGGTCAAGTAGGTGATGTTCTTGCTTTCGATAGCTTGGACAAGGCCTGCATTGTCATCAGCTGCAATAATGGCAAGAGCGGAAACAGGACCAATGCCTGACACAGAGATCAAGCTGAGAAAGAGCTTTTTCTCGTCTTCTGAGCGGAAACCGTAAAGGAGATGAGCATCTTCGCGAACGACTTGATGCACATAGATTTGCGCTTCTTGGTTGACTTGTCCTGAGTAGGCATAGGGGTTAGCTACGTGTAGGATATAGCCGATTCCGTTTGCTTCTAGAACGATGTATTTGGCAGTAATTTTGGTAATAATACCCTTTAGATATTCGTACATAATTTTCCCTTCAATTATACTCAATGAAAATCAAATCTAAACTAGGAAGCTAACCGTAGGCATAACTTGAGTTAGGCAAGGTAAGGCTGACGCAGTTTAGAGAGATTTTCGAAGAGTATTAGTATTTTCCTAGCTCTCGGAGGCTGGTATGATTTTCCTGAATGCGACGGAACATCTTTTCCATGTCCGACTTGGTAAAGTGAACCAAAACAGGACGTCCGTGTGGACAGTTATAGGGGTTATCACATTGAGAGAGTTGATAGAGGAGTTGTCTAGCCGAGTGATCATCGATACGGTGGTTAGCCTTGATAGACCTCTTGCAGGACATCATAATGGCTAGTTCAGCTCGGTATTTCTTGATTGAAACTTCCTTGGTCAAGAGGAGCATGTCGCACATCTCATAGATTCCAGATTCAATTTCCTCCTCTGCCATCCAAATGGGATGTTCGCGCAAGATAAATTGATTCTCCCCGTACTCTGCTAGAAAGACGCCAACTTCCTCTAAAAGAGACATTCTTTCCTTGAGGCGAAGGGAATCATCCGCAGGAAATTCAAAGATATAGGGCACTAGGAGTTGCTGCTGGCTCTGGTCAACATTGCCAATACTTTCGCGATACTCCTCATACTTAACCCGCTCCTGAGCTGCGTGTTGGTCTATGATGTAAAGCCCATCTCTACCTTGGGCAAAGAGATAGGTTCCATGCATCTGACCGAAAAATTCCAACTCCGGGAAGCTTGAAGATTCTTCTCGCTCCAGCTTGTCATAAGCCTTATCCAAACTAGCCATATCTAACTCAGGATGATCCAGTTGGTCGTAACTGATAGACTTTCTCTCTGCAAAATGCAGTTTTGCTGGTTTGGTCAGCTGATCCAAGGTTTCCTTAGCGAAGAGGTTCAAATCCTGTCTTTCTTCAGTCAGATTCACCTGATGGTCTGCTACCTCAGCTTGAGGCGGTCTTGTCAGCTCCGTTTGCTCGTAGTAAAGATTATTTTCTTTAAGCGGGAGAATGGTTTGCTCTACTTTTTCACGATTGCGTACGGTAGACTTTGCCAGATTTTCCAAGGCATCTGGAATCAAGGTATGTTCCTTGAGACTCTTTGCAATAGCTTCTGAAACCAGTGTCATCAGCTCTCTTTCCTTAGAAATACGCACCTCTTGCTTGGTTGGATGCACATTGACATCGGCTAAGTAAGGGTCAATCTGGATGTGAATAACAGCTAGTGGAAAACGCCCCACCATGAGCTTGCTGCCGTAACCATCTAAAATAGCACGATTGAGCAGGAAGTTTTTGATATAACGGCCATTGATAAAGAGACTGATGTAGTTACGATTAGCCCGTGTTAATTCCGGCAAGGACACAAAACCAGAAATTTCAAAGTCTAGGTCAGAATTCTCAATCTCAACCATCTTTTTGGCACTGGCTAAACCATAAATCCCAGCAATGGCTTGGCGCAGTTGACCCGTACCAGCTGTTCGTGTCATTTCCTTGCCATCGCTAATCAGGCTAAAGGAAATCTCAGGATGGGCTAGCCCCAGACGATTAACAATATCAATGATGTGGGACAACTCTGCCTGCTGACTCTTCATATACTTGAGACGAGCTGGTGTGTTGAAAAAAAGGTCTTCCACACAAACCTTAGTCCCCACAGGACTGGTCGCTGGAATGATTTCCTCAACTTCTCCCCCACGAGCCACTAACTTGGTCCCGTGACTTGCTCCATCCACCGCAGTCAACAAAGTTAAAACACTAACAGAAGCGATTGAAGGCAGGGCTTCACCACGAAAACCCAGCGTGCGAATCCGAAAGAGATCTGCCTGATTCTTTATCTTACTAGTGGCATGACGACGGAGGGCCAACTCTACTTCGTCGTGGGCAATCCCGTGACCATTATCTGTTATTTGGATTTTCTTAAGACCAGCTTCTTCAATCTCAACGATAATCTGGCTTGAACCAGCATCGATAGCATTTTCAACTAATTCTTTGACAACGCTAGCAGGACGCTCGATAACTTCTCCTGCTGCAATCTGGTTGGCCAATACTTCTGGCAATTCAATAATATGAGACATTTTCCAGCCCCTTTCTCAACTGTTTTTATCTATTTCTCTGAAAATAATACTCTTCAAAAATCAAATTCAAACCACGTCAGTCTCGCCTTGCCGTATATGTGTTACTGACTTCGTCAGTTCTATCCA
>NZ_JVKV01000033.1 GCF_001072375.1 Streptococcus pseudopneumoniae | reverse complement strand
CAAGGCGAAGCTGACGTGGTTTGAATTTGATTTTCGAAGAGTATGAGATCACTCAGCTCCCTGTCAACCTAGTTCATTCTAACAAATAGATTTGTTGAGCAGGTCATAGCATGGCTATTTCGCCGTTCCATAAATAAAAGCAGACCCTAATTAGAGTCTGCTTGTATCCAAAGATTAATCTTCAAATTTTTCATGATTTTTTTCATAGAAATCAATTAATCCAAGGGCTGTTTCAAAGGAAATATTTTTAACTTTTGCACGTCCTTGAGCTAGAGCAATGATAGACATTTCACGTGCATTCGTTTCTTTAGAAATACGATAACCAGTGATCTTCTTATCACGAACCCAGCTAACAACTGATTCTACTTTTTCAAAGTTAGTCTTAGCCATGTTTTTCTCCTATTTTATTCTTTACGATATTTAATTGTATACGTTTTTATGGCATTTGTCAATAAAAAAACATATATCCAATCAAATAAGACGTTAAGATTACATTTACTTAGCTTTCAAAGCCGATAATATATGGGTTCGTATATCTTCAACTCCGTTAGGATTTGCTGGTAAGAAAATTGTATTATTACCTTGTTTTTCTGCAAAATTATTCAATGTATCTAAATACTGGTTAGTTAACAAGATTGACATGATTTGCTCTTCAGTTAATTCAACATTGGCTCCTTTTAACTCTTTAATAGAATCAGCAAGTCCATCAACAATTGCTTTTCGTTGCTCTGCGATCCCCACACCATGTAAGCGATCCTTTTCTGCCTCTGCTTCGGCCGCTGTTACGATCTTAATTTTATCTGCTTCGGCCAATTCTTGTGCTGCTACTCTCTTACGTTGAGCAGCATTGATTTCATTCATCGATTGCTTGACTTCCGCATCCGGCTCTACTTTGGTAATGAGCGTTTTGACGATAATGTACCCATACGTTGACATTTCTTCCGCTACTTGTTTTTGAACTTCTAATGCAATTTCATCCTTTTTCTCAAACAATTCATCCAAAGTTAACTTAGGAACTGATGAGCGCAATGCGTCTTCAATATAAGATTTGATTTGAGCCTCAGGTCTCATTAGTTTATAGTAAGCATCTGTAACATTTTGTTCATTTACTCGGTACTGTGTCGCAACATTCATCGTCACAAATACGTTATCTTGAGTCTTGGTTTCCACAACGATTTCACTTTGCAAGAGACGCAGTTGTACACGAGCTGCAATTTTATCAATCCCAAATGGTGCTCTTAGGTGAATACCACTATTGCTCAATTTTTGATACTTACCAAATCGTTCAATGATAGCTACTGATTGTTGTCGAACAACATAGATTGAGCTCATTAGTATAGCTCCTACAATAAGCATTAGAATAATTAGAACAAGTATAACTTTTAAAACCATGGGAATCTCCCCCTTTCTTCACTTACATTATAGCACTAGTAAATAGGTTAGGCAAATAATATGATAAAAATTTCATAGCATATTAAACAAGCATATTATATAGGGTTTCATTCCCATTTAAGTTAATATAAGACGGGTCGAATTTTTCCATCCGGTGAATCAATCCCGCATAATCATGTTTATCAGCAAGTGCAATCCCTATTAGTACTGGACCAGTTCCCTTGCTAGCTCGTTTGATATATTCAAAACGAGTAATATCATCATGAGGTCCTAAGATATCATTTACAAACTCTCGAAGTGCTCCCGGACGTTGTGGGAAATTCACTACAAAGTAATGCTTAATACCATCATAAATCAAGGCACGTTCTTCCATCTCTGGCATACGGTTGATGTCATTATTCCCTCCAGAAATGATACAACAAATGGTCTTGCCCTTAATATAGTCTGATAATACTTCTAGGGCTGCAACACTAGCAGCACCCGCAGGTTCTGCTACGATACCTTGTTTAGAGTAGAGATCAATTAAGGTCTCAGAAATCAAACCTTCATCCACTCCGATAAGAGTTTCTACATGTTTGCGTGTTGCTTCATAGGTCAACTGTCCTACTTTTTGCACTGCAATCCCATCCGCAAACTTATCAATTTCTTTAAGTTTAACCGGTCCTCCAGCTTCAAAGGCAGCCTTCATCGAACGAGCACCTTCAGCTTCTACTCCGATGACCTCAATCTGAGGATTTGTTTCTTTAATATAAGTAGAAACACCTGAAATGAGACCTCCGCCTCCAACAGGTACCAAGACAGTATCAAATTCAATAGATTCTTTACGAGCTTCTTCTAAAATTTCATAGGCTACTGTCCCCTGACCAGCTTGAACATAGGGATCATCAAAGGGATCAATAAAAGTACGATTTTCAGCTACGGTAAAGTCTTGAGCAGCCTTGGCTGAAGCATCAAAAGTATCCCCTACTAATTTAATGGTTACAAAATCACCACCAAAAAAACGAACCTGACCAATTTTTTGTTGAGGTGTCGTAATTGGCATAAAGATTGTTGCAGGAATCTTCATCTCATTACATGTGTAGGCAACTCCTTGAGCGTGATTTCCCGCTGAAGCACACACTACACCACGTTCACGTTCCTCTTTTGTCAATTGGGAAATTGCGTAATAAGCCCCACGAATTTTAAAAGAACGGACACGTTGAGCATTTTCCTTTTTAAGATAAATTTTCGCTCCGTATTTTTCGGATAAATAATGGTCGTAGTCAAGTGGCGTATTGGCTACTACACCACTCAAAACCTTGTGGGCTTTCACCACATCTTTTGCACTTAGCATAATCTCCTCCTCGATGAGTTTTCAAAATAAAAAGCGAGTTAGGTTCCCCCCAACTCGCCTTCTGTTTATATTCTTAAAAATTAGTTGTAGATCTTGAATGCATCATCGTCGTTTTTACCGACAAATGGCATTGCTTTACGCAATTCTGCACCAACTTTTTCAATTTCAAGGTTAGCTGCTTGTTCACGGTAAGCAGTCAATTTTGGACGTCCAGCTTTGTAGTCATTTACAAAGTCGTTGGCAAATTTACCATTTTGGATGTCCGCAAGAACTGCTTTCATGTTTTCTTTGACTTGTTCAGTGATTACACGTGGACCTGAAACATAGTCACCATATTCAGCAGTGTTTGAAATTGATTGACGCATTTTCTTGAATCCACCTTCGTAGATCAAGTCAACGATCAATTTCATTTCGTGAAGAACTTCAAAGTAAGCCAATTCTGGAGCATAACCAGCTTCTGTCAAGACTTCAAAACCAGCTTCAATAAGGGCAGTCAAACCACCACAAAGTACTGCTTGTTCACCAAACAAATCTTCTTCAGTTTCTTCTTTGTAAGTTGTTTCAAGAAGACCTACACGAGCTGCACCAACACCTTTACACCAGTCCATAGCGATGTCTTTAGCATTTCCTGTTGCATCTTGGTAGACAGCGTAAAGCGCTGGAACACCAAATCCTTCTTCGTAAGTACGACGTACCAAGTGTCCTGGTCCTTTAGGAGCACACATGAAGACATCAACATCTGCAGGAACTTTGATGAATTCGAAGTGGATGTTGAAACCATGTGCAAAACCAACTGCATTTCCAGCTTCCAAGTTTGGTGCAATTTCTGCTTCGTACAATTCTTGTTGGATTTCGTCTGGAGCCAAGATCATGATAACATCAGCTAACTTAGTTGCTTCTGCTACTGTGTATGTATCAAAACCATCTTCTTTTGCTTTGTCAAAAGATTTACCTGGGCGTACACCGATGATCACATCACGACCTGAATCACGCAAGTTTTGAGCGTGAGCATGACCTTGTGAACCATAACCGATAACGGCGATTTTTTTACCGTCAAGTGCTGCTACTTTTACATCTTTTTCGTATTCCATTTGAACTGCCATAGTTTTTTCTCTCTTTTCTATTTTTATTGCCTATTAGGCTAGTTTAACAAATTGAGGTTGGATTTTTAGTCGCGGGTAAATCCAGTTGCACCCGTACGAGCGATATTCTTAATACCATATGGTCGAATCACTCGAATTAAGGCTTCACTCTTTTCTGCATTCCCAGTCATCTGAATGGTAATGGAACTTGGAGCTACATCGACTACTGTTGCACGGAAAGGTTGGATGATAGCCAAAATTTCTGCACGTTTTTCAGCAGGCGCTGAAACCTTTATAAGAATTACTTCTCGTTCTAAGTGGGGCTGATCCGTAATATCACGAATACGAATTACATCAATCTGACGATTCAGTTGTTTGATGATTTGCTCCACCTCATCATGTGAGGCAACATCGATGATAATGGTAATTCGTGACACATTAGGATTTTCCGTTGCGCCAACAGAAATGCTTTCGATATTGACTTGACGTCTCGATAAGACTCCTGTGAAGCGATTGAGAACACCTGAACGGTTTTGAAGTTTGGCTGTTAACATTCTACGCATTAAACTTCACCCCCAACATCTCATGATTACTCTTACCAGCTGGTACCATCGGCAAAACATGTTCTTTCCGAGAAATGTCTACTTCAATAAACATTGGTTCATCTTCCATGATGACTTCCAAATCCTTCTCAAGAGTTTCAGGATTATCAAACTTATAATTCTTAATTCCATAGGCTTGAGCCATCAATTGGAAATCTGGAAGGCTATCAAAGACCGACTCTGAAGTTCGACCATCATAGAAGGCTTCTTGCCACTGGCGAACCATCCCGAGTGAATGGTTATTAAGCATGATGACCTTGATTGGAATCTTGTAAATATTTAAGATTGCCAATTCTTGATTGGTCATCTGGAAACCGCCATCTCCGACAAAGAGAACAACTTCTTTATCTGGATTAGCAATCTTAGCACCAATAGCTGCTGGGACTCCGAATCCCATAGTTCCTAGACCACCTGATGTTACCAATTGACGCTCGTTTTGGTAAGGATAATATTGAGCCGTCCACATTTGGTGTTGTCCAACGTCTGTTACGACAATGGCATCGCCATTGGTCAACTCACCGACGCGTTCAATAACTGCTTGAGGTTGAACCACACGTTCCTTCTTATCATAAGAACGAACACGATTCTTATCTTTGGTAACTTTTTCAATCCACTTTTCAGTATTGTTACGAACGATTGGCTCAGCTAGTAACTGCTGCAAAGCCTTTTTCGCATCACCGACAACTGGAATATCAACTGCGATAATCTTACCAATCTCTGCAGGATCGATATCAATATGCGCTACTTTTGCATTCTTAGCAAAGGTTTTAGGATTTCCAGTCAAACGGTCATCAAAGCGGCAACCAATAGAAATCATAAAATCAGCCTCAGTCATGGCAATATTTGCTGCAAAGGAACCATGCATTCCGCCCATTCCCAAAAACAGTGGATGGCTAGTTGCAATTGTTCCCTGTCCCAAAAGACTTGTCACAACTGGAATTTGATAACGCTCTGCAAATTCATTTAACTCCCCTGCAGCCTCAGCATAGCTAATTCCACCACCAGCTAACAAAACTGGCTTCTTAGCCTTAGAGAGTTGCTTCAAGATCTTCTTGATTTGCATATCATTTGGCTCAAGTGTTGGCTGATAACTTGGTAAATCTATCTCTGGAGAGTAAATGAAGTCTGTCTCAAGCGCAGAAACATCTTTTGGTAGGTCAATGACGACTGGCCCTGGACGACCTGTAGTCGCAATATGCACAGCTTCTGTAATAATTCGTGGAATATCCGCAGTTTCTCGAACCTGATAATTGTACTTAGTGATTGGCATGGTGATACCAACGATATCAGCTTCTTGAAAAGCATCCTTACCGATTCCCGCTCTTGCAACTTGTCCTGTGAAGACCAAAAGGGGAACACTATCGCTCATAGCATCTGCGATCCCTGTAATGGCATTTGTAGCTCCTGGTCCGCTTGTGACAACTGCTACACCCAGTTTTCCTGTTGACTTAGCATAACCTTCAGCTTCGTGAAGACAGCCCTGCTCATGGCGACCTAGAATATGGCGGATTCCCTTAAAATTATAAATAGCATCATATAAAGGAAGTACCGCTCCACCAGGATAACCAAAAATCGTATCGATTCCCAAGTCACGAAGTGTTTCCAAAACAAGATCCGATCCCGACTTAGGTGAGTCTAAAATGATTTTCTCCATCGTTCCCCTTTCTCTTCTCTTAAAAATAGCTTGTTACTATGATACCATTTTTTCAAAAATTTTCAAGGGAAAAGAGCAAATTTTCTGAATTTTCTATCTAGATACTTTACAATATCAAATAGATTAGAAAGTTTATACGTATTTTTATTTTTTTAATAGAAAAAAGGTTGAGACAAACTTGTCTTCAACCTTTCATGTTAAATTATTACTAATTAAAGTGAGTTAACGTCAACCTTGATACCAACACCTTGAGTAGTTGTGATTGTCAAGCTTGTTACGTAAGTTCCTTTAGCAGTAGCTGGTTTAGCTTTTTGGATTGTTTCGTTGAATGCTTTGAAGTTTTCAACCAACTTGTCAGCTTCAAATGAAACTTTACCGATGATGGCTTGTACGATACCTGCACGGTCTGCACGGTAAGTGATTTTACCACCTTTAGACTCTTCAACTGCTTTAGCAACATCCATTGTTACAGTCCCAGTTTTAGGGTTTGGCATCAAGTTACGAGGTCCAAGGACACGTCCAAGACGTCCAACAAGAGCCATCATGTCAGGTGTAGCAATAACTACGTCGAAGTCCAACCAACCGTCGTTGATTTTAGCAACAAGGTCGTCTTCACCAACGAAGTCTGCACCAGCAGCTTTAGCTTCTTCAGCTTTTGCACCACGTGCAAATACAAGAACGCGAGCTGTTTTACCAGTACCGTTTGGCAATACCATTGCTCCACGGATTTGTTGGTCAGCTTTTTTAACGTCGATGTTCAAGTTGTAAGCAACTTCTACAGTTGCGTCAAATTTTGCGAAGTTAGTTTCTTTTGCAAGAGCTACAGCTTCTTCTACGCTGTATGCTTTTGTGCTGTCGATCTTCTCAAGAGCAGCACGAAGTTGTTTGCTTTTTTTAGCCATTTTCTATTCTCCTTGTAAGTGGTTCAATCGATTTTCATCTCCCACGTCACTTCTCGAAATGATGAAGTCTTGCGGGTTATATAGGGATGTTATTGATTAGTCAACAACAGTGAATCCCATAGAACGAGCAGTACCTTCGATCATACGCATTGCAGACTCAATGTTTGCAGCGTTCAAATCTGGCATCTTAGTTTCTGCAATTTCTTGTACTTGTGCACGAGTAACTGTAGCAACTTTAGTTTTGTTAGGTGTACCTGATCCTTTTTCAACACCTGCAGCTTTTTTCAAAAGAACAGCAGCTGGTGGTGTTTTTGTAACGAAAGTAAATGATTTGTCTTCGTATACTGAGATAA
Organism: Streptococcus pseudopneumoniae; assembly: GCF_001072375.1. Classification (GTDB taxonomy): domain Bacteria; phylum Bacillota; class Bacilli; order Lactobacillales; family Streptococcaceae; genus Streptococcus; species Streptococcus pseudopneumoniae_L. The sequence goes on along the minus strand of NZ_JVKV01000033.1, from coordinate 43,218 downwards.
CAACTGGAATGATCATACCAGCTTGGTCAGCAGTACGAGCGTTGAACTCTTTTGTGAATCCCATGATGTTGATACCAGCTTGACCAAGAGCAGGTCCAACCGGTGGAGCTGGTGTAGCTTTACCAGCAGGGATTTGCAATTTTACAAGTTTTTCGACTTTTTTAGCCATTTTTAAATCCTCCTTTGTGGTTTTGGCGGTAATTTAGAGATTTTTACCTCCCACAAGTATGCTTTACACATACCCATCTATTATACACTATTTTTTAAAAAATGCAAGAGAAATTTTTATTTTTGATATTTCTTTCTGTTACAATTTTTTGGTGAAATCAATCTTTAGAATCTTCTATCACGATGGAGTGAATTCATTCAATCAAAGTCAGTACAAAACTCACTCCATTTTCAGTAGTACCACTTTCCACAAATCCAAGAGACTCAAAACATCTTCTAGAGATACGGTTGAAAGTGTAGATTTCTTGAACTTTCAATTGTTTCCAACCCTTTTGCCGAGCTAGATCAATCAAAGCCTTCAAAACCTTGCGTCCAAGTCCTTGATGTTGATAAGTTGGATTGCCAATCACAATAGGAAGATTTCCCTGAGATAAGGTTACATCCCCAATTGGAAGCCACTCTCCCTTTTCTCGAAACTCAATCCAGAACAAATCCCCGTGTCTTTCTAAATAGGAATACATGGCATTTAATTTTTCTGAACTATAAGGTATTCTAATACCGTCTACAAGTTCCACCAAATCCACATCTTGATACCAGGCCAAAGCTGCATCCTGATGATCTGCTAAAAAATAGGGAACTAGACGCAAGGAATCATCTATCTGAATGATTTTTGTCATCATTTTCTAATCCAAATATTAGCTCCGCTGCTTGATTAAACCCATCACACCAGTTATACCATTTTGCTTCATACTCATCTTGAGGTAAGATATGATTTTTTAAATCCAGAACAGAGCATATCCTTCTTTTCTCACAAGCTTGCGCATAGAGTTGATAGAGTTCATCACCTCCATCTCTATCCCACTCAGCAGAAATCGTATTCTGGCCTATCAATAAAGCCTGATAAGCCCTGTGATGCCCGTCTGTAATCAACAAATAATCTCCAAATGTAAGAACACTGATTGGATTGATATTGTGCTTTTCTACCGATTGATAAAGCATCTGGATATCTTGTAATTTCTTTTCTGATAAGTATAGTTGACTCGGATGAAGATCTTTTATGTTGACTTCCATTTCTTCCTCCTCAAGAAGGGTTAATGCCTACTTCTGCTTTCCTTTGAAGCGCCATTGAAAACGCAGTTTATCGTAGAAAGGAAACTCCATAAACAAAACTCCTAGGCCTACACAAAGGCTGGCAATCACATCTGACGGGTAGTGAACTCCCAGATAAATTCTTGATACCAATACACTGACGATGTATAAACTTAGCAAGATTTGAACGATTTTTCTCCAGACTGTATTCTTAATCCTTTGACTTAAAATCACAATCAAAGTTCCAACCATAATCGTTACTGCCAGAGAATGTCCGCTTGGAAAAGAAAAACCTTTTTCTTCTACCAAGTGTAGAATTTCTGGTCGTGGTCGTTGGTAGATATTTTTAAAAGTTACAATTAAGATTCCAGCTAAAGTCAAATTCCCCAGCATGAGATAACTTTCCATCTTCCATTGCTTACGATAAAATATAAAAGCTACAATTAAAACCCAGCTAATAATGACTGGGATATCAATTAAGTGCGTAATTGCCCGAAAAAGAAGCGTTAAGGTCTCAGGTAAATCACCTCTAATGGCAGTCTGAATCGGCTGATCAAAACTGACCAGCATTTCTGGATAAAACTTGACAATATAGCCAATAATCATAAAAAGTAAAAGGGCAAAAGAGCCCTTCATCATAAATGTTTGTTTATCTTTCATAGTATTTTAAAGTTGGTTTCAAAAGGACAAACAACAACCAGAAAGAGATGGCAAAGATAATACCTTCAATCAGATTAAAAGGCAAAACCATAGTCATCAGGTAGTTGCTCAATCCTAAGATTTTCTCAATATCAAAATTAGCAAACTTAGCGTACAAAGGAACAGCATAAACATAGTTTAGAACTAGCATAGCTAGAGTCAAACCAAGCGTACCAGCTAGTGAAGCTAGGACGAAACGCATGGTTGTTCGCTCTTTTTTCCAAATCAAACCAAAAGCAAGTACAAAGACTCCCAAGGCAACAATATTCATCGGTAAACCAATATAGGTACTAACCCCTTGATTGTTCAGAAGGATTTTCAACAAGGACCGAAGGAAAAGCACTCCAAAAGCTGCTGGTAAATCCAAGATTACCAAGCCCACAAGGACCGGTAAAATACTGAACTCAATCCTCAAGAATGATGCCGCTGGCAAAAGCGGAAAGTCAAAGTACATCAACACAAATGAAAGTGCTGATAAAATTGCAATGGTCGAAAGTCGACGTGTGTTTGTCATAACAGGTTCCTCCAATTTTCTATAAAATCAGAAGAAGTTGGAAAGGATTCCTCTATCTATCCTTTATTTTTATATTCCAAAAGTTCCCCCTCACTCTTTTTTAGCAAGCGGTTGCAATTTACCTATAAAAAATCAATTAGAATAGACAAAGCCATTCTTTCGTCTTCTCCCATCCAGACTATACTGTCGGTTGTGGAATCTCACCACATCAGCTTGCGCTCGCGGACTTATTTGGCTAAGATATTTTAGATTTATCTAGGCGTCGTAGTCGAAGATAATACTTAAAGTATATCGAGACAAGACAACGACGAGAAAGCTAAAATAGCTAGTCAAATTTACCGCCGGTCGGGAATTTCACCCAGCCCTGAAGACCCCTTTATGATAACAAAAAAAGCTTGCAAGCGCAAGCATTTTATCTAAGTGTTTATTTCAACTTATCTGTTTCGTAAGTGTGAACCAGTTCTAGGCCCGCAAAGTTTTGTTGACGAAGTGCCTCATAAACAATCATACAAACTGTATTTGAAACATTGAGACTACGAACATGCTCATCATTCATGGGAATGCGGAGAGCTTTTTCTGGATGCTCACGCATAAATTCCTCAGGCAAGCCCTTATCTTCTCTCCCAAAAAGAAAATAATGATCTCCTTCTGTCGTGAAATCTGCATCTGAATAGACTTTTTCTGCAAACTTGGAAATCAAGTAGAGCTGACCATCCATTTTTTCCATAAAATCAGCCAAACTATCATAAAAATGAATCTCAAGCTTGTCCCAATAATCTAGACCTGCTCGCTTCATCTTACGGTCATCGATAGGAAAGCCCATCGGTTTAATAATATGAAGGGGCGCATTCGTTGCTGCGCAGGTACGAGCAATATTACCCGTATTTTGTGGAATTTGGGGTTCAAATAATACAATGTGATTTGCCATGCCTCGTTTCCTCTCACTAGTGCAAAAAAATAGCCACACTGCCCGGAGTCTAGCTCAGCAAACAGCGTGGTTAAGGCATCGTTAACTTACCTCACAACAGGTTTGAAGTAAATCAGCGAAACTACTGTTTTAGTATATCACTTTCAGCTTGATTGTCAATAGAAATGACTTGATTTTTTCAATTTTTTTACAAACATATTTGCATTAGTTAAAAATACTTCTGTATTCATTAGAATTAGACGAAAATAGCTGATTTATATTTTAAATTTTGAACAAGTAAGATTATCAATGAGACAATTTTCCACCCTAATAATGAAAAGAGTCGGTTGCCGAGTGCATTTTATTCTAAAAAAGAGTATGATAGATACATATTGAAAAAGTAGGTTATATAACATGAAGATTATTCTTGTCGGAGGGGGGAAAGTTGGTTCTGCCCTTTGTCGTTCACTTGTCGCTGACAATCATGATGTTGTCTTAATTGAACAGAACGAAACAGTTCTTAATTACATGACAAGCCGTTTTGATATTATTGGAATTGCAGGTAATGGGGCTGACTTTGCCATGCTAGAAGCTGCCAATGTTCAAGACTGCGATATTTTCATTGCTATGACTCAATATGACGAGGTCAATATGGTCTCTGCTGTCTTAGCTAAAAAGATGGGGGCTAAAGAAACCATCGTCCGTGTCCGCAATCCTGAGTATTCCAACCCTTACTTTAAAGAAAAAAATATTCTCGGATTTTCTCTCATTGTCAATCCAGAACTCCTAGCGGCTCGTGCTATTGCTAACATCATCGACTTCCCAAACGCTCTTTCTGTTGAGCGTTTTGCAGGTGGTTTGGTTAGTTTGATGGAATTTGTTGTCCGTAAGGATAGCAATATCTGTCAGATGTCTATCGCAGACTTCCGGAAAAAGTTTGGTAATGTGATTGTCTGTGCTATTGAGCGCGATCATAAACTGATGATCCCTAGTGGCGACCTTATTTTAGAAGATAAAGACCGTATCTTTGTAACAGGTCATCGTGTCGATATGATGCTTTTTCATAACTATGTCAAATCTCGTGTCGTTAAGAGTTTACTCATTATCGGAGCCGGCAAAATCGCCTACTACCTTGTTGGTATTTTGAAAGATAGCCGTATTGATACCAAGGTCATTGAACTCAATCCAGATCGGGCAGCATTTTTCAGTCAAAAATATCCAAAACTCTATATTGTCCAAGGGGATGGGACTGCAAAAGATATTCTCCTAGAAGAAAGTGCCCAACACTACGATGCTGTCGCAACCCTTACTGGAGTTGACGAAGAAAACATTATTACATCTATGTTCTTGGATAGTGTTGGTGTTCAGAAAAACATTACTAAGGTCAATCGAACTAGTCTCCTAGAGATTATCCATGCACCTGAGTTTTCTAGTATCATCACACCAAAAACCATCGCTGTTGATACGATTATGCACTTTATCCATGGTCGTGCCAATGCCCAGTATTCAGACCTTCAAGCGATGCACCACCTAGCAAATGGACAGGTTGAAACTCTTCAATTCCTTATCAAGGAAGCTAACAAGATGACTGGTAAACCTTTGTCTCAATTGAAACTCAAAAAAGATATTTTAATTGCTGCTATTATCCGCAATGGAAAAACAATCTTCCCAACTGGTGAAGATAGCCTTCAAGTCGGTGATAAGTTAGTTGTCATCACACTACTATCAAATATCACCAAGATCTATGATCTGTTAGAGAGGTAAGCTATGAATAGAAGTATGGTACGATTTCTTCTTGCAAAGCTACTCTTGATCGAGGCTAGTCTACTCTTAGTTCCAGTTAGCATTGCTATTTATTATCGAGAATCGAGTCAATTTTTTACAGCTCTTTTCTCTACCATCGGAATCCTTGTTGTTCTAGGTCTTCTGGGAATTATCAGTAAGCCTAAAAAACAGCGAATCTATGCAAAAGAAGGGGTCTTAATTGTAGCTCTCTGTTGGATTCTCTGGTCATTCTTTGGTGCCCTTCCCTTTGTCTTTTCAGGACAAATTCCCAATATGATAGACGCCTTCTTTGAGATTAGTTCTGGCTTCACAACAACGGGAGCAACCATTTTAAATGATGTTTCTGTCTTAAGCCGTTCCCTTCTATTTTGGAGGAGTTTTACTCACCTTATCGGAGGGATGGGGGTGCTGGTTTTTGCCCTAGCTATCATGGACAATGCAAAAAACAGTCACTTAGAGGTTATGAAGGCAGAGGTTCCTGGACCAGTATTTGGTAAGGTTGTATCTAAGCTAAAAAATACAGCTCAAATCCTTTATATCCTCTACCTGGCTATGTTTGCCCTCTTTGTGGTTATTTATTACCTTGCTGGGATGCCACTCTACGATAGTTTTGTCATCGCTATGGGTACTGCTGGTACAGGTGGCTTTACTGTTTATAATGATGGAATTGCCCACTATCACAGTTCTCTCATTACCTATCTGACAAGTATCGGGGTTTTGATGTTTGGTGTCAATTTCAACCTCTACTACTACCTCATGCTCCGTCGTATCAAGGAATTCTTTTTTGATGAAGAACTCCGAGCCTATCTCTTGATTGTAGCCATATCAACTGGCTTAATCACGCTTAACACACTCCACCTCTATAGTGGCGTTTCGCAAAGCTTTGAGATGGCCTTCTTCCAAGTATCTAACATCATTACCACTACCGGTTTTGGATATGGAGATATCACGAACTGGCCTTTGTTCTCTCAATACATCTTGCTAATGCTGATGGCAATCGGTGGTTCTGCCGGCTCCACTGCAGGTGGTCTCAAGGTTATCCGTGGAGTCATCCTATCTAAAATTGCTAAAAATCAAGTCTTGTCTACCATATCACCTCACCGTGTGTTAACCCTTCAGGTTAATCAAACGGTTATTGATAAGGATACTCAGCACAAGATTCTGAAGTACTTTGTGGTTTACATCATGATTCTACTCAGTTTGATTTTCATCGTCAGTTTAGATACCAATAATTTAATGGTTGTTACGAGTGCTGTTTTCAGTTGTTTTAACAATATCGGTCCTATTTTAGGAACAACTGCAAGTTTCTCAATTTTTAGTCCATTTTCAAAACTTCTACTATCTTTTGCAATGATTGCAGGACGTCTTGAAATTTATCCAATCATACTACTCTTTATGAAACGCACTTGGTCTAAACGTTAGATCACCTATCTCCTCTCTTCAAGGAACCCTTGAAGGGGGATTTTTTAGTTTCAAAAGACAAGTCAGCTCTAAAAATCGACAATTGGGAATTTAAGGACTTTTCTCTCCTATCTTTTAGCTATAATAAGAAAAAAATATAGGGGATACTTTATGGAAAAAGTCATAAAATCAATTCGACTACTCTTGTTCTTTGCCTTAATCCAACTGGCACTTTGTAGTTGTATCTTTTGGTCTGGAACCTCTCTGGCCCTCAAACAATCCTGTTTTTATTTTCTACTGGCTTTATTGGGCTTATCTGGGTCTTGTGCCTTTATGCATTATTTATCTAGTCACAACTTAAAAAGAGATAGACTGATTGACAGGAGTCGCTTTATCTTTTTATTTTATAGTATGATGATTATGGTCAACCTCTGCGGGGTTGGGCTGGTTCTATCAGAGACTATCGTTACTGTCAACTTACTTCAAAAAGAAGCCGTGGAACTCATCCTACCCTCCTTCTTTTTTCTCTTTGGAGTTGATATCGTTACCTTTCTCCCCTTGAAAAAATGGAGAAGGTTACAAAAAAATTCCAGTAGCAAGGAAGTGAGATTTTCCATCATCATCATTTCCATTTTAATCTTCCTACGTAATCCAATTACCATTTTATCGATTGCTTTTTATATTGGTCTTGGTGCTCTATTTCTCAGTTTTTTATTCCCCAAAAATTTGAGACAGGAGGTATCATTCTACAGTCATTTGATTCGGGATATTCTATTCGTCGTCTGTACGTTCCTCTTATGGTAACAAATAGAATCCTTGCAATAATTATGTTATAATTAATAAAAATTTTTTAGGAGATATATGAATGAATTTTTTAAAGATTATCGTAAACGATTGATTTGGCTAGGAATCTTTCTTGTCGCTATGTGCCTATCGCAAGTTCCTATCGTAACTTTAATGTTACTTCAAAAAACTCAGCTTGGATCTATATGGTCATCTCTAATAGTGGGGTTTGTATCTACTGCTATTGTTACACTCTTTTTATATGGTGCTCACAAAAGTAAGTTATTAAACCTAAAATCGAAACTCTTTACTATTAATGACGCCCCTCGAATCGCTCTTAGTTATGTAGCCGTTGTCGCTGGAAATATGATTGGTGCGATTTGGTTGCAACTTCTGAAGCAAACAACTACTTCGAATCAAGAGGCTATTAATAGCCTCATGTCAGAAACTTCTATCATTTCAAGCTTTTTCTTAATTGCAATAGTGGCACCTATTTGTGAGGAGATTATCTGTCGAGGTATCATACCTAATAAACTCTTCGAAGGATACAAAAAAATTGGGTATATTTTCGGTTGGTTTATCTTCACTATAGCACATACCCCAACAAATCCACCTTCTTTCTTGATCTATGGCTGGATGTCTGCCGTCCTAACTTGGACTGCTTATCGCACCAAACGTCTAGAGATGTCTATCTTCCTCCATTTAGTAATTAATGGAGTCAGCATTCTCATGCTTATCCTTCTGACAATTCTTATCAAGGTTGTTGGTATAGATGCCATTCAATAAATGAAGGTTCCACTACTAATATAATTTAAAATAAAAAGACTAGAAATCTATCTAATTTCTAGTCTTTTTTTGTCTATTTAAGAACGAAACACGAATTAAGTGTGAGAAGTTGCGACACGGAGTTAGTGAGGTAGTTAGCTAGGCCACTCGTAAATGTTACGATACGAAGAGGCGAAAACGATTATTTTTCGCCGATGAGTTAGTGGGGCAGTCAGGCCACTTTCTACCCATCACGACGTAAAGTTTTACGAATCGATAATATTCGTAAAACTTTACTAGTGGAGCGCCTAGCCAAGTCCATAAAAACTTGGCGTTAGTTACTTAGATTGTTATACAACCACATAAATTTACTGAACTACGACACGGAGTTTGGCAAATCGATTTTATTTGCCAAACGCAGTTGGTAAGGCAGTTAGCTAGTCCGCTTCCTTTCTGTTACGACGGTAAAACCCACGAATCGATACCATTCGTGGGTTTTGCCTAGTGAAGCGTTTAGGTAAACCGCCATAGCGGTTACCGTCAAATGACAGCAACTTTGTGTTGCTAGTCATTTGTAACGATTTACATCTTCTCTTCTAACTCTACATCCGGATACTTGTCCGCAAACCAGCGGAGGGCAAAGTCGTTTTCAAAGAGGAAGACAGGTTGGTCAAAGCGGTCTTTAGCCAAGATGTTTCGACTTGAAGACATGCGCTCATCCAAATCTTCTGGTTTAATCCAGCGAACGGTCTTTTTACCCATTGGGCTCATAACCACTTCTGCATTGTACTCATTTTCCATACGGTGTTTGAAGACTTCAAACTGCAATTGACCAACGGCCCCAAGCATGTATTCACCCGTTTGGTAGTTTGTATAAAGCTGAATAGCTCCTTCTTGAACCAATTGCTCAATCCCTTTGTGGAAGGATTTTTGCTTCATAACGTTCTTAGCAGAAACTTTCATGAAGATTTCAGGGGTAAAGGTTGGCAGTGGTTCAAATTCAAATTTGTTTTTCCCAACTGTCAAAGTATCTCCCACCTGATAAGTACCAGTATCGTAAACTCCGATAATATCTCCTGCTACGGCATTAGTGACATTCTCACGACTTTCCGCCATAAACTGAGTCACATTCGACAGTTTAGCACCCTTACCAGTACGAGGGAGATTAACACTCATACCACGCTCAAATTCACCTGACACGATACGGACAAAGGCAATACGGTCACGGTGACGAGGGTCCATGTTGGCTTGGATTTTAAAGACAAATCCTGAGAAATCCTTGTCGTAAGGATCCACAATTTCGCCATCTGTTTTCTTGTGACCGTGTGGTTCTGGAGCAAACTTGAGGAAGGTTTCAAGGAAGGTCTGCACCCCAAAATTAGTAAGAGCTGAACCGAAGAATACTGGAGTTAATTCACCCGCAAGGATGGCTTCTTCTGAGAATTCATTCCCAGCTTCTTGCAAGAGTTCGATGTCATCCTTGACTTGCTCGTAGAATGGGTTGCTAGCAAATAGCTTGTCCCCATCTTCCAGACTAGCAAAGCGTTCATCCCCTTTGTAAAGTTCCAAGCGTTTATTGTAAAGGTCATAGAGTCCCTCAAAAGCTTTCCCCATCCCAATCGGCCAGTTCATCGGATAGCTAGCGATGCCCAAGACTTCTTCCAATTCTTGCAAGAGGTCTAGTGGCTCACGGCCATCACGGTCAAGCTTGTTCATAAAAGTGAAGACTGGAATGCCTCGGTGTTTCACAACCTCAAACAATTTCTTGGTTTGGGCCTCGATACCCTTAGCAGAGTCCACAACCATGACAGCCGCATCCACCGCCATCAAGGTACGGTAGGTATCTTCTGAGAAGTCCTCGTGTCCTGGTGTATCTAGAATGTTGACACGTTTGCCATCATAGTCAAACTGCATCACAGATGAAGTTACCGAAATCCCACGTTGTTTCTCGATATCCATCCAGTCTGACTTGGCAAAGTTTCCTGTTTTCTTTCCTTTTACAGTACCTGCCTCACGAATCTCTCCCCCAAAGTAAAGCAATTGCTCAGTGATAGTCGTTTTACCAGCGTCCGGGTGGGAGATGATGGCAAAGGTACGGCGTTTCTTAATTTCTTCTTGAATGTTCATAAGTTCTCTTTCTTTGATTATAGGATAATAGTGAATGTTTGTATGTGTTTCTTATTTCTACATTGGACTCTAACATTCCTTTCAACACTCCATTATATCGGATTTTAGGGAGTTTTTCAATCGCCTACACAAGAAAAAGCAGGTCTCTATAATAGACTTGCTTTTAAATAATGGATGTTGTAATTTGTATTTTGTGATTAGTAGACTCAAATTCTATATCTTCTTTTAGCTTACAATCTAAATCATGAAAGAGTTGATTCTAGTGCCATTTTCTTTTGCCAGCGTCTCTTAAACAAGATATCAAAGAGCACCAAGGCTGAATATAGAATGATTGAAACCAAAAGGTATTTTATCAAAATAGGAGCATCTGGGATAAAAGGCGTGGTATTCAAGAGTCCGTAATTTCCACCTGTGACTTGATTAACTCCAACTAGAAATAGATTGAGAATAAAAGTGTAGGCGATAATGCGATACTTTTTAAGGAGGGTTTTATCGTAGTGGTTCATGAGATAGACAAGTGAATTTACCAGGAGAGCATAATGTCCAATCAGGAATGAAAAACTAGTAATATGCGGAAAGTCATATGGATCAAAAACCGGATAACCCAAGGCAAATACTGCTCCACTAGCTCCCATAAGGGCAAAATACTGTTTGGTTTTCCATTTATCTGGCAAGAAAACTACTGCAAACATGGCCAAGCGGCAATGGTATAAAGGTAAACTATTTGAAAATGGAATACTAAAACCAATATACCAAGTGTAAAGAGCTAGCAGTTGCGCTATTTGAATCCACTTAAACAATCGAACAAATTTGGGATTTTTGTAGTAAGTAAGAGATCCATAGATAGACAGTGCAAGAAGGCCTATCATGACACCGTACCAAAAAATCGGAATAGGCGGTGGTGTGGTTTGGGTTCTTGTAATAAAATGATGCATAAGATCTCCTTAATTTATTAGCTGACGATTCTTCAGTTTATATTTAACAAATTGATTGATGAGAATGAGGATTCCTGTCATCAGACTGGTTACTATCAAATAATTAACCAAGGCGCTATGATCCCCAATCACAGGGGGATTACTCAAAAAGCCATAATTCCCTCCTGTCAAGAGGTTGGCTAGAAAGATAATTGCATTGACACCAAAGGTCATCTGACATATTTTCCAAGTATCCCCTTTTTCAACTTTATAATATCTAATAAGATAAATCAAGCAGTTAGCCAAGAGGGCCCAGTGTCCGAAAACATTGTTGACCGAGGAAACATGAGGGAAAGGAAACGGATAAAAAACTGGATAAACTAAAGCCATAATAGAACCAAATACTCCAACCAAGGCAAAGTATTGTTTGAAAAAGGTCTTATTAGGGGCAAAAAGAATCATCCACATAGCCATGCGACTATGGTAAAAAGGGAGAGCCTCCGACAAGGGCAGGCGTGCCGAAATATACCAAGCGTTGATAATCAGCAGTTGAATCAATTGACCCCAATACCAAAAATCTCGATAAGGTTTAGAGGAGGCATAGCGAATTGATAGAGCAGCTATGACTAGCAAAGAAGTAGGTAACAAAATGTACCATGTCCCCAAGTCTGGAGGGACTGTTTTTTACTGGTAAAAAGTAATTCCCAAATTGTCATATTTCATCCTTAACTTATTCGAATCGGTAAATGTCTCCATCTTGTTTGCCGACTAAAAACCAATGCTGTTCTTGCTTCTATTTTCAACCATTATATCGAATTAAAATCCTTTTTTCAATTTCTACTTCTTTTCAACTTGACTTACCTTATTTATAGGAAAATATGGTAAAATAGAACAGATAAATAATCATCATTTCACGAAAGGATGCAAGATGAAAATTACGCAAGAAGAGGTAACACACGTTGCCAATCTTTCAAAATTAAAATTCTCAGAAGAAGAAACTGCTGAGTTTGCGACAACCTTGTCTAAGATTGTTGATATGGTCGAATTGCTCGGCGAAGTCGACACTACTGGTGTTGAACCAACGACTACCATGGCAGATCGCAAGACCGTTATTCGCCCAGACGTAGCCGAAGAAGGAACTGACCGTGATCGCTTATTTAAAAATGTACCTGAAAAAGACAATTACTATATCAAGGTACCAGCTATCCTGGATGATGGAGGAGATGCCTAATGACTTTTAACAATAAAACCATTGAAGAGTTGCACACCCTCCTTGTATCTAAGGAAATTTCTGCAACCGAACTAACGCAAGCAACGCTTGAAGATATCAAGGCGCGTGAAGAAGCTATCAATGCCTTTGTCACTATCGCTGAAGATCAAGCTCTTGCTCAAGCCAAAGCTATTGACCAAGCTGGAATAGACGCTGACAATGTCCTTTCAGGAATTCCGCTAGCAGTTAAGGATAATATCTCTACAGACGGCATCCTCACAACTGCAGCCTCAAAAATGCTTTATAACTACGAGCCAATCTTTGATGCGACAGCTGTTGCCAATGCAAAATCTAAGGGCATGATCGTTGTTGGGAAAACCAACATGGACGAGTTTGCCATGGGTGGTTCTGGTGAAACATCTTACTACGGTGCAACTAAAAATGCCTGGGACCACAGCAAGGTTCCCGGTGGATCATCTAGTGGTTCCGCAGCTTCTGTAGCTTCAGGACAAGTCCGATTGTCACTTGGGTCTGATACTGGTGGTTCTATCCGCCAACCGGCTGCCTTCAACGGGATTGTTGGTCTCAAACCAACCTACGGAACAGTTTCACGTTTCGGTCTGATTGCCTTTGGTAGCTCATTAGACCAGATTGGACCTTTTGCTCCTACCGTTAAGGAAAATGCGCTCTTGCTCAATGCTATTGCTAGCGAAGATGCAAAAGACTCTACTTCTGCTCCTGTCCGCATTGCCGACTTTACTTCAAAAATCGGACAAGACATCAAAGGCATGAAAATTGCTTTGCCTAAGGAATACCTTGGTGAAGGGATTGACTCAGAAGTTAAGGAAACTATCCTCAACGCCGCTAAGCACTTTGAAAAACTTGGTGCTATCGTTGAAGAAGTTAGCCTTCCTCACTCTAAATACGGAGTTGCCGTTTACTACATCATCGCTTCATCTGAAGCTTCTTCAAACTTGCAACGTTTTGACGGTATCCGCTATGGTTTCCGTGCTGAAGACGCTAAAAACTTGGACGAGATTTACGTTAACACTCGTAGCCAAGGATTTGGTAACGAAGTGAAACGTCGTATCATGCTTGGTACTTTCAGTCTTTCATCAGGTTACTACGATGCTTATTATAAGAAGGCTGGTCAAGTTCGTACCCTCATCATCCAAGATTTTGAAAAAGTCTTTGCAGATTACGATCTCATCCTTGGTCCAACAGCTCCAAGCGTAGCCTTTGACTTGGATTCACTCAACCACGATCCAGTTGCCATGTACTTGGCAGACCTCTTGACAATCCCAGTCAACTTGGCAGGCCTCCCAGGAATTTCAATTCCTGCAGGATTTGCTCAAGGACTACCTGTCGGTCTACAATTAATTGGTCCTAAATACTCAGAAGAGACTATCTACCAAGCTGTTGCTGCTTTTGAAGCAACAACAGACTACCACAAACAACAACCCGTGATTTTTGGAGGTGATAACTAATGAACTTTGAAACAGTCATTGGACTTGAAGTCCACGTAGAGCTCAACACCAATTCAAAAATCTTCTCACCTACTTCTTCCCACTTTGGAAATGACCAAAATGCCAATACAAACGTGATTGACTGGTCTTTCCCAGGCGTACTGCCAGTTCTCAATAAGGGTGTTGTCGATGCTGGTATCAAAGCAGCTCTTGCCCTCAACATGGACATCCACAAGAAGATGCACTTTGACCGTAAGAACTACTTCTATCCAGATAATCCTAAAGCCTATCAAATTTCTCAATTTGATGAACCAATCGGTTATAACGGCTGGATTGAAGTGGAGCTAGAAGACGGAACAACTAAGAAAATCGGTATTGAGCGTGCCCACTTGGAAGAAGATGCTGGTAAAAATACTCACGGAACAGATGGTTTCTCTTATGTTGATCTTAACCGACAAGGGGTGCCATTGATTGAGATTGTATCTGAAGCCGACATGCGCTCACCAGAAGAAGCCTATGCATATCTTACAGCCCTCAAGGAAGTTATCCAATACGCTGGTATTTCTGACGTTAAGATGGAAGAAGGTTCCATGCGTGTAGATGCTAACATCTCCCTTCGTCCTTATGGTCAAGAGCAATTTGGTACCAAGACTGAGTTGAAAAACCTCAACTCCTTCTCAAACGTGCGTAAAGGTCTTGAATACGAAGTGCAACGTCAGGCTGAAATCCTTCGTTCAGGTGGTCAAATCCGCCAAGAAACACGTCGTTACGATGAAGCTAATAAAGCAACTATCCTCATGCGTGTCAAGGAAGGTGCTGCAGACTACCGCTACTTCCCAGAACCAGACCTACCACTCTTTGAAATCTCAGATGAGTGGATTGAGGAAATGCGCACTGAATTGCCAGAGTTTCCAAAAGAACGCCGTGCTCGCTATGTCTCTCAACTCGGATTATCAGACTACGATGCTAGCCAGTTGACTGCCAATAAAGTCACTTCTGATTTCTTTGAAAAAGCTGTCGCCCTCGGTGGTGATGCTAAACAAGTTTCTAACTGGCTCCAAGGTGAAGTCGCTCAATTCTTGAACGCGGAAGGCAAGACACTGGAACAAATCGAATTGACACCAGAAAACTTGGTAGAAATGATTGCCATCATCGAAGACGGTACTATTTCGTCTAAGATTGCCAAGAAAGTCTTTGTTCACCTAGCTAAAAATGGTGGTGGAGCGCGTGAATACGTAGAAAAAGCTGGTTTAGTTCAAATATCAGATCCTGATGTTTTGATTCCAATTATTCATCAAGTCTTTACGGATAATGAAGCCGCTGTTGCCGACTTCAAGTCAGGAAAACGTAACGCTGACAAGGCCTTCACAGGATTCCTCATGAAAGCAACCAAGGGTCAAGCTAACCCACAAGTCGCTCTTAAACTACTTGCCCAAGAATTGGCTAAGTTGAAAAACGATCAATAATCAATCTCAATATAACTGTCACAAGTTGATGAAGTCAGTCATTGCTTGATGCCTTGCACTTTGTACTCACATAGTTAGGAGACATATGAAAAAGTTATATACTCTTCTCGCCACTTGTTTATTGTTGTTCTTCTTCACACCATTTAACTCAATTGATGCTGGCGTTGGCCATTCGCGAAGTGGTAGCTCTAGCCGAAGCAGTTCAAGAAGTAGCAGCCGCAGTAGCTCAAGTCGCAGCTCCTCTTATAAAAGTAGCTATCGCTCTGGAAGTAGCTCCTCTAGTTCAGGTGGTTCTTTAGGTACTGGTATGAACATGCTTATCATGTTTGGTGTTGGAGGATTCTTACTCTACATGTTCGTCAAATATCTAAGCGACCAGAATTCATCTTCTGGCAAGTCTTACGGCAGTTCAACTGGATATAATCCACCTAGCCATCGCCGAGTAGAACACAACACACTAGCTGTTAATCGTGTCAAATATTGTGATCCAAACTTTGATGCTGATGCCTTCGCTTCATGGGTTAAAGAAGTCTATATTCAGTTGCAGGCAGCCTGGACTAAAAAGGATTGGAATTTGGTCCGCTCTCTCGAAAGTACTAGTCTCTATTCCCAACATAGTACTCAACTCGAAGATCATATTCGGGCAAAAACAACCAATGTTTTAGAAAAAGTCTATGTTGAAAATATCCGCATTAAAGATTTCTACGAAAATCCAGATGGAAATGATACTTTAGTGGTTATCCTTTCATCTACACTCAGAGACTATGTTATCGATGATGAGACTCGTAAGGTTATCGAAGGAGACCCTAAACAAGATCTATTTACAGTTTATCAAATGAACTTCATCCGCAAACATGGTAGCCAAACCGAAAACAATGTTCAAGATGAAGCTGTTAGCGACCACTGTCCAAACTGTGGCGCTCCACTTAAAATCTCAGCTATTAGCCAATGTGAATACTGCGGAGCTGATCTCACACGTAGTCCAAACCAATGGGTTCTTGATACCTATGAAGTTGTGGATGAAGACGAACTTTATAATTAGGAGGAAATTATGGGATTTATTCGTGCCGCCCTATCTTCAGGGCTTAATAGTTTCAACGATAGCAAATTTAAAGAAGCGATCGTACTTCCAAATAACCTAACAGCCGATGCTTTGGCCATTAAAGGCCAACTTCTTTCAAAAGATCCAGATGGCAAATCTAGACAAAGCAATCAAAACACTGGACTACTAACAGATGGTAGTGTCGTTATTGTTCCTCAAGGCTATGTCGCTATTCTAGTGAACAACGGCACCTTCCTTGGAGACGTCTTAGAAGCTGGTAGCCACGAATGGCGTTCTGGAGACAATGCTTGGCTTCTTGAAAAAGGTGGCCTAAAGGGTACTTGGGAAAATTTCAAAAATCGCTTCTCATTTGGTGGTCAAGTCATTACCCAACAAGAAATCATCTTTATTCGTATGCAACCCGTTGCCGGAAATAAATTCGGTACACAGAATGCTGTAGAATACTTCAGTGAACGTTATCAACAATTACTTAACATCCGCTTCTACGGTTTGTTTGATATCAAAGTTGCTGATCCAGTCCTATTCTATGTCAGCTCCATCAGTCAACAAATTGAAGACCATAAAGCCTTTACATTGCAAAATGTAGCTCAAGGAACACTTCGACAAAATATCGCACCAAAGATTGCTATTGCGATTGCTAAATTTACCAATGAAAACAAGGTCGATATCTATAGCCTTAATGCCAATCAGGATACTTTCAATGAGCTAGCAAAACAAGAAGTTAACAAGGTATGGGCAGGACTTTATGGGATTGAAACAACCAACATTCTACTTGAAGATTTGAGCTATGATCAAGAAAGCTTAGATATTGTCCGTAAGCTTGATAGCGAGCTTGTCGCTATGAAGTACAATACGATTGAGATTGAAGAACGTCGTGCTCGTAATGAAGCTCTCATCGCTGCTGCTAACAATGAAGGCAATGGCAATGGTATGAACATGATTATGGGAATGAATCTAGGACAAACACTTGGCAATCAACTCAACCAACAAGCCCAAACTCAAGCCCCTGTTCAAAATAACGGGCAAACTGCAAGCAAGAACTTTTACATCGAGGTAGACGGTAAGTATGTTCTCGTAACCAAAGATGAAGAAGGAAATATCGTACCAGTCAACTAATTCAAGCTCATCTGATATTTGAGAATTATTGCATTTTATGGTACAATAAAGAGTAAACTATTTATTAAAGAGGTAAAAACATGATTGAAGCAAGTAAACTAAAGGCTGGTATGACTTTTGAAACAGCTGAAGGAAAATTGATCCGCGTTTTGGAAGCTAGCCACCACAAACCAGGTAAAGGAAACACTATCATGCGTATGAAATTGCGTGATGTCCGCACTGGTTCAACTTTTGAAACAAGCTACCGCCCAGAAGAAAAATTTGAGCAAGCGATCATCGAAACAGTTCCAGCTCAATACTTGTACAAAATGGACGACACAGCTTACTTCATGAACACAGAAACTTACGACCAATACGAAATTCCTGTTGTGAATGTTGAAAACGAATTGCTTTACATCCTTGAAAACTCAGATGTAAAAATCCAATTCTACGGAACTGAAGTAATCGGTGTAACTGTACCAACTACTGTTGAATTGACAGTTGCTGAGACACAACCATCTATCAAAGGTGCTACTGTTACAGGTTCTGGTAAACCAGCAACAATGGAAACTGGTCTTGTTGTGAACGTTCCAGACTTCATCGAAGCAGGTCAAAAATTGATTATCAACACTGCAGAAGGAACTTACGTTTCTCGCGCCTAATCTCTAGAAACTAGAAAGAGGTCATTCTATGGGAATTGAAGAACAACTTGGCGAAATCGTCATCGCCCCACGTGTACTTGAAAAAATCATTGCTATTGCAACTGCGAAAGTTGAAGGCGTACACTCTTTTTCAAACAAATCAGTATCTGACACCCTTTCAAAACTTTCTCTTGGTCGTGGCGTATATCTAAAAGAAGCAAACGATGAGCTCACAGCTGATATCTACCTCTACCTAGAGTACGGTGTCAAAGTTCCTAAGGTTGCTATGGCTATCCAGAAAGCTGTTAAGGATGCTGTCCGTAACATGGCTGATGTTGAAATCTCTGCTGTCAACATTCACGTTTCAGGTATCGTTCCAGATAAAACACCAAAACCAGAATTGAAAGACTTATTCGACGAGGACTTCCTCAATGACTAGTCCATTATTAGAATCTAGACGTGAACTACGTAAGTGTGCTTTCCAAGCCTTGATGAGTCTTGAATATGGTTCAGATCTAGAAACTGCTTGTCGCTTCGCCTACACACATGATCGCGAAGATACAGACGTACAACTTCCTAACTTCCTTGTAGAGCTCGTTTCTGGTGTCCAAGCTAAGAAGGATGATCTGGACAAACAAATCACTCAACATTTGAAAACTGGTTGGACCATCGATCGTCTGACTTTGGTAGAAAAGAATTTACTACGCCTAGGAGTTTTTGAAATCACTTCATTTGATACTCCTCAACTCGTAGCTGTTAACGAAGCTATTGAACTTGCTAAGAGCTTTTCAGATCAAAAGTCAGCCCGTTTCATCAATGGACTCCTCAGTCAATTTGTGACAGAAGAAGATTAAATAATATAGAAAAAGTGTTTGACAATTATCAAACACTTTTTTCTTTGCCTTCCACTATCTAAAAAAGTGGTAATAGACATAATTATAAACAAAAATCCAGATGGGCTTGGCATAAGTGAGAAAGTTGAAAAAACTATGGCACAGGATTGTGATTTTTAGATTCTTTGTCCAACGGTAGACCAGGGCAAAGAAAAGGCCTCCTAAACTATAAATGATCAAACTGATAGGATCGCGATGGGAAAACACCAAATGACTGATTCCAAAGATAAGGGCTGATAAGATAACATCCAGATAATACTTAGAGTTTGGAAAGAAGGTATTCATAAAATATCCTCTCAGAACTATCTCCTCCAATATAGGTGCGACGACTACTATTAAACTAAACTTGAGAACAGTTGATAGAAAAGTTGGTTGTCCATTGGAGTATAGGACCGAAAGAAGGTCTTGAAAGATATACTTATTGTCAGTTAAGTGGTGGAATCTTAAGTCAAAAGCATCCACCAACTGACGAACAAAATAAGTAGCCGCTAGACTAACTACAAGGAAAAAGAATCTTGACTTCTTCGAGCCCTTTTTTTCAAAAATATAAATCATTTTTTTCTTTTTCAACCAGCAGACAAACATCACTAAAAGAGTTACTTCCCCAACTGCTGAAATGCTATAATAGCCATCTATCCCCCATCCTAAAAACTTAGTCAGATGAAGACTACTAAACTCTAGTAGATAAACTGAGAGGAATACAAAGAATGTATAGACTCCCAAATGTCCTAGTTTTTTCATACTCACTCCTTAAAAAATTAAAATTACCTTGATGGAGGAAAAAAATAACACCCCCTTATTCAGTTTATCAGTTACATACTGACCAAACACAGCATAAAATCTATAAAAACTTAGTCTATTCTCTGTAGCACTTATAGATTATCATTCCTTATTATATAATATACATCTTTTTTTAACGACTCTCAGTTCCATTTCCTCAACTGTCAATTTTTAATCCTGAAATGAATTTTTGAGAGAAACCAAAAAGCTAGAACCTTTTTTAGTTCTAGCTTACTTTTTAATACTTTCTAAAGCGTTGATAACGCTCTTCCAAAAGTTTCTCCAACGGTAATTGTTTTAATTGTTCAATTTCTGTTTGAAGTTCATTTTTTACACGAGCTAGCAGCTCTTTGGCAGAGAGGCCTCTCTCTGAAATAACCTTATCTACGACTTCCATCTCCAAAAGTTCATGGGAAGTGATTTTCATCAACTCAGCTGCTTCCATGGCACGCGTGCCATCTTTCCACAAGATGGAAGCAAAGCCTTCGGGACTGAGAACTGCATAGATAGAGTTTTCTAGCATCCAAACATGGTCAGCCACTGCTAGAGCTAGAGCTCCACCAGAGCCACCTTCTCCGATAATAATGGCAATAATGGGCACTTTTAGGTCGCTCATTTCAAAGAGATTGCGAGCAATGGCTTCACCTTGACCACGTTCTTCTGCGCCTACACCAGGATAGGCACCAGCAGTATTGATAAAGGTTACAATTGGACGACCAAACTTTTCTGCTTGCTTCATCAAACGAAGGGCTTTTCGATAACCTTCAGGATGAGGTTGACCAAAGTTACGGTTAAGATTATCTTGTAAACTTTTACCTTTTTGGATTCCAACAACAGTCACTGCTTGGTCTCCCAACCAACCGATACCACCAATAATAGCACCATCATCACGGAAGGAGCGATCCCCATGCAGCTCAATAAAATCATCAAAAATTCCTGTTGCGAAATCCAAGGCTGTTAGGCGAGTTTGTTCACGAGCTTCTCTAACGATTTTCGCAATATTCATCAACTCTCCCTCCTGTGTAGTCTTACTAATCGAGCAATCGTATCTGGCAATTCTCGCCGTTTAATAATTGCATCCACAAAACCATGTTCCAGTAAAAACTCTGCTTTCTGGAAGTCTTCTGGTAGGTCTTCTCTTACTGTATTTTCAATCACACGGCGTCCAGCAAAACCTACCAAACTTTGAGGTTCCGCCAAGATGATATCCCCTTCCATAGCGAAGGAAGCTGTTACTCCTCCAGTCGTCGGGTCGGTAAGGATTGTCAGATAAAAGAGACCTGCATTGGAATGACGTTTGACTGCGGCAGAGATTTTGGCCATCTGCATCAAGCTCATGATTCCTTCCTGCATTCGTGCTCCACCAGAAGCTGTAAACAATACTACAGGTAATTTTTCAGCAGTCGCATATTCGAACAAGCGAGTGATTTTCTCACCAACAACTGTCCCCATCGATGCCATGATAAAGTTAGAATCCATGATACCAAGGGCAACCTTCTCTCCCTTAATCAAAGCTGTTCCTGTTACAACAGCCTCATCAAGACCTGTCTTTTCACGCATCAAAGTCAATTTTTTACGATAACCTGGAAAATTCAAAGGATCCTGAGTCTCAATCCCTTTAAACATTTCCAAAAACGTACCCATATCAATGGTTAAAGCTAAACGCTCTTGAGCTGAAATACGGAAGGTATAGCCACAGTGAGGGCATATCCGCTCACTCCCCAAGTCCTTTTGGTAAATCGTATATTTGCAACCTGGACATTGGGAGAAGAGCTCATCTGGAACCTCTGGCTTGATCTGAGGTTGATTTACAGTCGAACGATTGGGATTGATTCGAATATATTTATCTTTTTTACTAAATAGAGCCATACATCCCCCTTTTCGGTCTCATAGTCTTTTTACATTATTCTTTTTCTTGATAGTGTGGTAAGAAGGTCTCCATCAAGAATGAGGTGTCATAGTCTCCTGCTATCACTCGACGATCTGAAATCAGATCCAGTTGGAAATCAGCATTGGTGACAACCCCTTCAATTTCGAGTTCATAAAGAGCTCGTTGCATTTTCATGAGTGCATCAAAACGATTTTCACCATGAACAATAATTTTAGCAATCATACTATCATAGTATGGCGGAATGGTATAACCAGGATAGACTGCTGAATCCACACGCAAGCCCACACCACCACTCGGTAGATACAGATTGGTAATCTTACCTGGACTTGGTGCAAAATTAAAGGCTGGGTTTTCCGCATTGATACGACACTCAATAGCATGTCCTTTTAGAACAATATCTTCTTGTTTTAAAGTCAAAGGTTGACCTGCTGCGATACGGATTTGTTCCTTGACAATATCCACACCAGATACAAATTCGGTTACTGGATGTTCTACTTGGACACGCGTATTCATCTCCATAAAGTAGAATTTACCAGTCGCTTCATCTAGCAGGAATTCAATGGTACCAGCATTCTCGTAACCAACAGACTCCGCTGCACGAACTGCCGCTGCACCAATTTCATTACGAAGGGTTTTTCCAATAGCAATGGAAGGACTTTCTTCTAAAACCTTTTGGTTATTCCGTTGAAGCGAACAGTCACGTTCACCAAGGTGAATAACATGTCCCATCTGGTCAGCAAGAATCTGTACTTCAATATGGCGAGCAGGATAAATCACACGCTCAAGATACATAGCCCCATTACCAAAGTTGGCTTTGGCTTCACTAGAGGCTGTTTCAAAGGCTGACACGAGATCTTCTGCTTTTTCAACCTTACGAATCCCTTTACCACCACCTCCAGCTGAAGCTTTGAGCATAACTGGATAACCAATTTTTTCAGCAATAGCAAGGGCCTCTTCTGCAGTATGGACTTCTCCATCTGAACCCGGAATGACGGGTACGTTAGCCTTAATCATTTGAGCACGGGCGTTAATTTTATCACCCATGACATCCATGACACGAGCTGATGGTCCGATAAATTTGATACCAACTTCTTCACACATGGTTGCAAATTTGGAATTTTCACTTAAAAAACCAAATCCAGGGTGAATAGCTTCAGCTTCAGTCAAGACCGCAGCTGATAGGATGGCATTGATGTTCAGATAAGATTCTGTAGCCTTCCCAGGGCCGATACAGATAGCCTCATCAGCCAAAAGCGTGTGGAGAGCTTCCTTGTCAGCAGTCGAATAGACAGCGACTGTTGCAATTCCTAATTCTCGTGCCGCACGAATAATACGAACAGCGATTTCACCACGATTGGCAATTAAAATCTTACGAAACATGGAAAACCTCCCTAGTTTCCAATAGCAAAAGTTAGAGTACCGCTTGCTGCAAGCTTACCATCTACTTCTGCCTTCGCTTCTACTACGGCGATTGTGCCACGACGTTTGACGAAAGTTGCTGTCATGACAAGCTGATCACCAGGAACAACTTGTTTTTTAAATTTCACTTTGTCCATACCAGCATAGAAAACGAGCTTCCCTTTGTTTTCTGGTTTAGACAATTCCAAAACACCTGCTGTCTGAGCCAAGGCTTCCATAATGAGGACTCCAGGCATAACTGGGTATTGAGGAAAATGACCATTGAAGAAAGGTTCGTTAATCGTCACATTTTTAATGGCAACAATTGTATCTTCGCTAACTTCCAAAACACGATCCACTAAGAGCATTGGATAGCGGTGAGGCAATGCTTCTTTAATTCCTTGAATATCAATCATTTGATACGTACCAAGCCTTTCCCGAACTCAACCATTTCTTCATTTTCAACTAGAATTTCTGTTACAACACCATCTTTAGGTGCTGGAATTTCGTTCATGACTTTCATGGCTTCGATGATGACCAAGGTTTGACCTTTTTTAACAGTATCTCCGACTGAAACAAAATTAGGTTTGTCTGGTCCAGCAGCCAAGTAAGCAACTCCAACCAGTGGACTCTCTACTAGATCTCCTTCAGCTACAGATTCAGTAGCGCTTGTTTCTGAAACTACTTCTACAGCTGGTGTTGAAGTTGGAGCTTGTGGTGCAACTGTAGGTGCAGTTGCTGGAACCACAGGTTGAGGTGCTGGACTTGTTTCTGTAACAAGTTTTGCTTCATTCTTGCTGAAGAGCAACTCATCCGTTCCATTTTTATAAGAAAATTCTCTCAAGCTCGACTGGTCAAACTGCGCCATCAAGTCTTTGATTTCATTTAAATTCATCTTTACTTATTCTCCCAACGTTTGAAAGCAAGAACTGCATTATGCCCACCAAATCCAAAAGTATTTGAGATAGCATAAGGAATTTCACGTTCCAAGCCTTGTCCATAAATAACATTTGCTTCAATGTAGTCTGATAATTCTGTTGTTCCAGCTGTCATTGGAACATAGTTGTTACGGATGGCTTCAATTGTTGCAATTGCTTCAACTGCACCAGCTGCACCGAGCAAGTGTCCTGTAAATGACTTCGTTGAAGATACAGGAACTTCCTTACCAAGAACAGCTACAATCGCTCCACTTTCTCCCTTTTCATTAGCAGGAGTTGAGGTACCGTGAGCATTGACATAAGCTACTTGGTCTGGTGTGATTTCAGCTTCCTCCAAGGCAAGTTTGATAGCTTTAATAGCCCCTTGTCCTTCTGGATGTGGTGAAGTCATATGGTAGGCATCACAAGTGTTACCGTAACCAACAACTTCAGCTAAGATAGTTGCACCACGTTTTTCAGCATGCTCTAAACTTTCAAGTACCAACATACCTGATCCTTCACCCATGACAAATCCATTACGATCCTTATCAAATGGAATAGAAGCACGAGTTGGGTCCTCTGTTGTTGAAAGAGCTGTTAAGGCTTGGAAACCAGCAATCGCAAATGGAGTAATAGATGATTCTGAACCTCCAACCAACATGATATCTTGGAAACCAAACTTGATAGAACGGAAAGCATCTCCGATAGCATCATTTGATGAAGCACAAGCTGTATTGATAGATTTACAGATACCATTTGCTCCAAAGCGCATAGCAACATTACCTGCAGCCATATTTGGCAAGGCTTTTGGAAGTGTCAATGGTTTTACACGTTTTGGTCCCTTATCATGAAGTCGAAGCACTTGATCTTCGATTTCTTTAATCCCACCGATACCTGATGCAACGATGACACCAAAGCGGTCTCTATCAAGAGTCTCTACATCAAGATTAGCATTGTTCACTGCTTCTTGAGCTGCATACAAGGCATACAAAGAATAGTCATCAAAACGATTGGTATCTTTTTTTACAAAGTATTTATCAAACGGAAAATCCTGGATTTCTGCCGCATTATGAACGTCAAAAGTACTGTGATCAAACTTGGTGATTTCACCAATTCCAATCTTTCCATTTTTAAGACTGTTCCAAAATTCTTCTGGTGTGTTCCCAATTGGAGATGTTAATCCATAACCTGTTACTACTACTCGATTTAGTTTCATTTTCATACCTCTATTTTAACTCTTATTGCATGGTTAGTCCACCATCAATTGCAATGACCTGTCCCGTTAGATAATCTTGACTTGCAAGAAAGGCCGTGACCTCTGCGACTTGCTCAGCTTGGCCAAATTGTTTCATCGGAATTTGTGCCAACATGGCATCTTTGACCTTATCAGATAGAACAGCAGTCATATCTGATTCAATCATTCCTGGAGCAATGGCATTGACACGCACATTGCGATTAGCAACCTCACGTGCTACTGATTTAGTAAATCCAATCAAACCAGCTTTGGATGCAGCGTAGTTTGCTTGACCGATATTACCCATCAGACCAACAACACTAGACATATTGATGATAGCACCTTCGCGAGCTTTTATCATCGGTTTCAAGACTGATTGTGTCATATTGAAAGCCCCTGTCAAATTGACTTTCAAGACCTTCTCAAAATCTTCTTCCGTCATCTTGAGCATGAGAGTGTCTTGAGTAATACCAGCATTATTCACTAAGATATCAACTGAACCCAGCTCTTCAATGGCTTGGTCTACCATACGTTTTGCGTCCGCAAAATCAGAAACGTCACCAGAAATAGCAAGAACCTTCACCCCGTATGGTTTAAATTTGGCTAGAAGCTCCTCGGAGATTTCACCACGACTATTCAAGACAACATTGGCTCCCAAGCTGGCAAATTTATGAGCAATGGCAAGACCAATTCCTCGACTTGAGCCTGTAATAAAGACATTTTTCTGTTCTAGTTTCATTTTTCTCCTTTCAGAACTTATACCATTTTGGTCTAATTTTCTAAGAGTGCTTGTAAGCTTGCTTGATCTTCCACATTAGAAAGCTGAGCTGTTTTATCAATTTTTTTGACGAATCCTGACAAGACTTTACCAGGTCCAATCTCGATAAAACGAGTGACACCCGCTTCTTGCATGACTGCAATACTTTCATAAAAACGGACAGGCTCCTTGACTTGACGAGTCAAAAGTTCTGCAATACGTTCTTTTTCCATGACCTTCGCTTCTGTATTACCAACAAGTGGACAAGCAAAGTCAGAAAATTCAACTTCTGTCAGGGCTTGAGCTAATTTTTGACTAGCAGATTCCAATAAAGCTGTATGGAAAGGCCCAGAAACATTGAGCGGAATCAAACGTTTTGCTCCTGCTTCTTGCAAAAGTTCAACTGCACAATCTACTGCAGCTACCTCCCCACCAATAACAATTTGACTCGGCGTATTGTAGTTGGCTGGAGTTACAACACCAAGTTGAGAAGCTTCTTGACAAGCTTTTTCAATCACTTCAACCGGTGTATTAAGCACAGCTACCATTTTCCCTGATCCTGCTGGTGCTGCTTCTTCCATATAAGACCCACGTTTAGCAACTAGAGCTACTGCATCTTCAAAATCCAAGGCACCACTAGCTACAAGGGCAGAATATTCTCCAAGAGACAAACCTGCCACCATATCAGGCTGGTAACCTTTCTCCTTTAGTAGTCGGTAAATAGCAACTGATGTAGCTAAAATAGCTGGCTGCGTGTAACGAGTCTGATGTAGCTTTGTTTCATCATTATCAATCAAGTCACGGAGGTCATAGCCTAATACTTGGCTAGCTTGGTCAATTGTTTCCTTGACGATAGCATATTGGTCGTATAGTTCATGTCCCATTCCAAGGTACTGGGCTCCTTGACCTGCAAATAGAAAGGCTGTTTTAGTCATTTCTTATAACTCCTGCCCAACGAGCAGCTTCTGCTTGAATCTTTTCAGCTGCACCGTAGTAAATATCTTTTAAGATTTCTTCAACAGTTTCTTCTTTCGAAACCAGACCTGCAATCTGGCCGGCCATCACTGAACCGCCATCCACATCCCCATGGACAACAGCTTTAGCTAAGGCTCCTGCACCCATTTGTTCAAAGATTTCTAAATCTGGATTTTCTTGTTTAAAGGCATCTTTTTCAGCTTGCTCGAAATCACGAGTCAATTTGTTTTTAATGGCACGAACTGCGTGTCCAAAATGTTGTGCCGAAATCGTTGTATCAATATCACGAGCTTTTAAAATTTTAGCTTTATAGTTAGGATGGGCATTTGATTCTTTAGCAACTACAAAACGAGTTCCTACTTGCACAGCCTCTGCACCAAGCATAAAGCCAGCAGCAGCTCCTTCACCGTCTGCAATACCACCAGCAGCGATAACAGGAATAGAAACAGCAGCTGCAACTTGACGAACCAAGGTCATAGTTGTTAGTTTACCGATGTGTCCACCTGCTTCCATACCTTCTGCAATAACAGCGTCTGCACCGATTTTTTCCATCCGTTTAGCCAAAGCAACACTAGGAACTACTGGAATAACGGTGATTCCCGCTTCATGGAATCGCTCCATGTATTTACTTGGGTTTCCTGCGCCAGTTGTGACTACCTTAACCCCTTCTTCAATGACGAGGTCGACAATATCATCAACAAATGGAGACAGAAGCATAATGTTGACACCAAAAGGCTTGTCTGTTAAAGATTTAATCTTATCGATATTAGCCTTAACCACTTCTTTAGGAGCATTTCCTCCACCGATGATACCTAGACCACCTGCTTTTGAAACAGCTCCAGCAAGGTCACCATCTGCAACCCAGGCCATTCCACCTTGGAAGATAGGATATTTAATATTCAATAATTCTGTAATACGTGTTTTCATAGTGCCTCCATATGTCTTGCTTACGTAATAGTTCGACTACATTATAATTTGACAGTCAAACTATTACCTAAACAAGAGGGAGCGGGTTCCCCCTACTCCTTCTTCATTTATTTTAATTATTTTGTTTGCTCTTCAACGTAAGCAACCAAGTCACCAACTGTTTTCAAGTTGTCTTCAGCTTCGATTTGGATATCAAAAGCATCTTCAATTTCTGAGATCACTTGGAACAAGTCCAATGAATCTGCATCCAAATCATCAAAAGTAGATTCAAGTGTTACTTCTGATGCATCTTTTCCAAGTTCTTCAACGATAATTTCTTGTACTTTTTCAAATACTGCCATGATAGACTCCTTTAAAATTAATAGTTTTTATAACAATGTGTTCACCACATGATTACCTAAATTGTAACAATAAGCGTGCCCCATGTCAAACCTCCACCGAAGCCTGACAAGAGAATATTTTGGCTACCATCTAAACGAATGAGCCCTTCCTCTACACACTCTGAAAGTAGGATCGGAATACTTGCCGCACTGGTATTTCCATACTTGGTCATATTGGCAGGAAGCTTGTCTCGATCTACACCGATCTTTCTAGCCATCTTATCTAGAATGCGGATATTAGCTTGATGAAGCAGGAGATAGTCTAGTTCTTCTGCCGACAGAGGACTCTCTTCTATGGTGTTTTTTATAGACTTAGCAACATCTCGAATCGCAAAATCAAAAACTGCTCGGCCATCCATTCTCAAGAAAGCATCGGGCTTTTCTTGATTTGAAAATGGTGAAGTTAAACCAGTCTGTCCAAAGGTCAAACACTCACTACGCGAACCATCGCTATTGAGACTCTCCGCTAGGAAATGTGGCTCTTCGCTTGCTTCTAACAAGATGCCCCCAGCACCGTCTCCAAATAGGACAGCTGTTGAGCGATCCGACCAGTCTAAAGCTTTTGACATGGTTTCACTTCCGATAACTAGACCCTTACGATAACCTCCTGAAGAGATAAGCTTCTCTGCAGTTGATAGGGCAAAGATAAAGCCACTACAGGCAGCCGTTAAGTCATAGGCAAAAGCCTTGTGAGCGCCGATTTTAGCCTGAACACGAGCGGCTGTTGAAGGCATCATCGAGTCAGGTGTCATCGTAGCTAGAATGATAAAATCCAACTCTTCAGCAGAAATCCCTGACTTCTCTAGGAGTTGTTTTGCAACTGCCGTTGCCAAATCTCCTGTTGATTCTGTCTTAGAAATGCGACGTTCCTTAATCCCAGTTCGACTTGAAATCCATTCATCACTCGTATCCATAACCTGAGCTAAATCCTCATTTGTGATAATCTGCTCTGGTACATAATGAGCAACCTGGCTTATTTTTGCAAAAGCCATTATTTCAAATCCTCCAAAAATTGATAAAGATTGGTCAAACCTTTACTCATGACGTCCATTTCCTCTGGGCTCATGCCTTCAATAATTCTTTCGACCATGGCCTTGTGGAAACGTTTATGGAGACGATGTACGAGTCGACCTTTCTTGGTCAAATGCAGATGTACTACACGACGATCCTGATCTGAACGTAAGCGTTCGATGTAACCTTTTCGTTCCAAGTTGTTCAAGCTAGTTGTCACTGTTCCTAGAGTTACCATCAGCTCTTTGGACACTTGACTTGGTGTCACATCTGGAAACTTACCAATCACATCAATCGTGTGCATTTCCTTGATAGAGATGTCCTTGAAACGACTACCTCGCAAACTCACTTCCTCAATCACCAGGACGTTATTAAAAATAGATGTTAAATAGTCATTGATCCGTTGGTAGTCCAATTCTCTTCCCTCCCTTATCAAAAAAGTTTAAATATCAAAACATTTGACAAAAAAAGTATATCAAACTTCAAAGAATTGTGCAAGTATTTTTTTATTTTCCGATAAATTTTGGACGTCTTCTCTCAGAATGTGCACGAACACCTTCTTTGAAATCCTCCGTATAAGATAGAGATTTTTGCAATTCCAATTCTAGCTGTGCGTACTCGTGCCACTGCTTAAATTCGCTCTCCCAGACTAACTTCTTAACAGCAGCATAGGAGTTAGAAGAACCTCGTCTCAACTTCTTCAATAGTTGCTCTCTTGTCTTTTCTAATTGATCACTAGCACAAAGACGATAGACAGCTCCAGCTTCCAGTGCTTTTTCTGCTGTGAAAGCTTCACCCGTCATAGCTAATTGCGTTGCCCGAGTCGCACCAAGCGATCGTGTAAGCAAGAATAAACCTCCCGCATCGGGAGCCAAGCCCACACCTACAAAGGCCTGGATGAATTTAGCTTTGTCAGAAGCAATACAGAAATCAACTGCCAAAGCCATATTAGCTGCTGCCCCAGCAACTGCTCCATCCACCTCCATAATGACTGGTTTAGGAATTTGTTTAATCTTATAAGAAATCGTATTTACCAACTCCGCGATTTGGGTGAGTGAAGCAATATCATCCTCATCTACAGCACGTTTCATTTCTACTAGATCGCCCCCAACAGAGAAGACTTTGCCGGCAGCATTAATGAGAACAAACGAAACCGAAGCATCTTTTTCAGCCAATTCCAATGCTTCTAGAATTTCTTGACACATAGGAATATGAAAACCATTGGCCACCTCAGGACGATTTAAAGTTAGTATCGCTAAATCGTCTTGAACTTGATAGAGAATATGATCCATAGGCACTCCTTTCAATTTACAACGAAGATTAAATTATTTTATTTTCAAATTATATCTTTTTCTGGATTTTAAAACAAGAGAAAAATCGACCAAAAGTGTATCGGCCGATTTTAAAAACTTAGTTTGGTCTCTAAAAATAAAGGAAAACCAGTACTTGCATCATATTTGAAATCATAAATGACTTCAAGCATCCGCCCTCCTTCTCTCTGATAGAGCTGTTCTTTGTTGAATCCTTTATGGTAGAATTCTCCTGAAACCATGTAAAAAATACGATTGGGATCTTCTAGGTAGGCAAAAAGATTCCCTGTAAAAGGAGCTTCCTTATCCCCGTCCTTGTTGACCAGACTTGCAGCTAAGAGTTTCGTGATTCCTCTAAATTGTCCACTTTCATCTGTTCGACAGTAAAACTTGACTCTAGCTTCATAGTTAGGATTGACGATAACCTTTTCAGAGAGAATTCGATAAGTCCTTGACTTACTATCTGAAAAATCGATAGATAAGATATTTTTAGCCCTCTCAACTGATATCTGACCTTCCTGAGCATACTCAATCGCTAATTCTTCTCCGGTCAAACGACCACTGGGAGGAGAATGATAAGTTGCTCCGATACTTGTAGGAAGCATCACGAAGGTAAAGAATAGTATTAAACAAAACACTCTTTTAATCATCTTGCTCAACTCCTTTATATGTGAAGAGTTTTCCCCCTACTCCTTTATTATAAGCTTTTCTGATGAGACGTTCAAACAATTATATAGGACATTTTCCAGATTGAAAAAAGCCCCTCTTTCTGCTATAATCGTATAAAATACTTACTTTAGGAGTTCTTATGAAGGTTGTTAAATTTGGTGGAAGCTCGCTTGCCTCTGCTAGCCAATTAGAAAAAGTTTTAAATATTGTCAAAAGTGACCCAGAACGTCGTTTTGTGGTTGTATCTGCCCCTGGTAAACGTAATTCTGAAGACACTAAGGTTACAGATGCCTTGATTAAATACTACCGCGACTATGTGGCTGGAAATGATATTAGCAAAAGCCAAAACTGGATTATTGATCGCTATGCTGCTATGGTTAGCGAATTAGGTCTTAAACCAGCCGTTTTAGACAAAATTTCAAAAAGCATTCGCTCTCTAGCTACTCTTCCAATTGAAGATAATAAGTTTCTCTATGATACCTTCCTGGCTGCAGGGGAAAATAATAATGCCAAGCTAATTGCTGCTTACTTCAATCAAAACGGAATTGAAGCACGTTATGTCCATCCAAGAGAAGCTGGAATTGTAGTTACTAGTGAGCCTGGAAATGCTCGTATCATCCCTTCAAGTTATGACAAAATTGAAGAACTCAATAATAGTTCAGAAGTTCTTGTTATCCCTGGTTTCTTCGGTGTTACGAAAGAAGATCAAATTTGTACCTTCTCACGTGGGGGTTCAGATATCACTGGTTCTATCATTGCTGCTGGTGTCAAGGCTGACCTCTATGAAAACTTTACGGATGTAGATGGAATCTTTGCAGCCCACCCTGGTATTATCCATAAGCCACACTCTATCCCTGAATTGACCTACCGTGAAATGCGTGAATTGGCCTATGCTGGATTCTCTGTACTCCATGACGAAGCTCTCTTGCCAGCCTACCGTGGGAAAATTCCTCTTGTCATTAAAAATACCAATAATCCAGACCACCCAGGTACTCGCATTGTGCTACAACATAGCAGCGACAAATTCCCAGTTGTTGGGATCGCTGGTGATTCTGGCTTTGTCAGCATTAATATGTCTAAGTATCTGATGAACCGCGAAATCGGTTTTGGTCGTAAAGTTCTTCAGATCCTTGAGGACCTTAATATTGGTTGGGAACACATGCCAACTGGTATCGATGACCTGTCTATCATCTTACGTTCACGAGAATTGACTCCGATCAAGGAAGAAGAAATCCTTCGTCAATTAGTCCAAAAAGCAGAGGTAGACCACGCTGAAATCGAACACGACCTCTCTATCATTATGATTGTTGGGGAAAAAATGAAGCGTCATATCGGGGTAACTGCTACAGCCACTCGTGCCCTATCTGAGAACAACATCAACATCCAAATGATGTCACAAGGCTCTAGTGAAGTTTCTATCATGTTTGTTGTCCATAAAGACCAAGAAAAAGCCGCCCTTAAAGCTCTCTACCAAGCATTTTTCGGTGAAAATAAGGAAGACTAAACATGGCACAATCCCTCAACAAGGTCGTCGACTTGCAAACAACTGGAACTTCCTATCTCTCCATTACAGGAAAGGTTGGAAAATTTCTGGTTGGAGATCATGCGCTAGAATTTTACGCAGATCGAAATGTCGAGGACTATATTCAAATTCCATGGTCCAGCATTAATCAAATCGGAGCCAATGTTTCAGGCCGCAAGGTTAGTCGTCATTTTGAAATCTTTACAGATCAAGGAAAATTTCTCTTCGCCTCAAAAGACTCTGGAAAAATTCTTAAAATAGCTCGTGAAAAACTGGGAAATGACAAGGTAGTCAAACTTCCTACCTTAGTCCAAATCATTGGTCGAAAAATTAAAAATCTATTTGCAAAAAAATAGAAAGTTTAGTATAATCATAGAAACGGATAAGTAGGTTACTTCCTTCTTTCAGAAAGTCTGCGGGTGCTGCGAGCAGATAGAAGATTTAATTGAAATTCTACCGTTGTTTTAAATCAAATACAGAATCAAGTGCACACCTGTGAAGTTGGATGGAACCGTGGCCCTGCCACTCCAACGCTTTGTCAGGTGTGCTTTTTTCATAAAGGAGTTTATATGTTAGATATCAAACGTATTCGTACAGACTTTGATGCTGTCGCAGAAAAACTAGCTACACGTGGTGTAGATGCTGCTATCTTGAACGAGATGAAAGAAATCGATGCCAAACGACGTGACATCTTGGTTAAGGTTGAAACCCTCAAGGCTGAGCGTAACACGGTTTCTGCAGAAATTGCTCAAGCTAAGCGCAACAAGGAAAATGCCGATGATAAGATTGCTGCCATGCAAACCCTATCTGCTGAAGTCAAAGCACTCGATGCAGAATTGGCTGAAATCGATGCTAAATTGACAGAATTTACCACTACTCTTCCAAATATCCCAGCTGACAGTGTTCCAATTGGTGCCGATGAAGATGATAATGTAGAAGTTCGCCGTTGGGGAACTCCTCGTGAGTTTGACTTTGAACCAAAAGCCCACTGGGATCTCGGTGAAAATCTTGGTATTCTTGACTGGGAACGTGGTGGAAAGGTAACTGGAGCGCGCTTCCTCTTCTATAAAGGACTTGGGGCTCGTTTGGAACGTGCTATTTACAACTTTATGCTAGATGAACATGGTAAAGAAGGTTACACTGAAGTCATCACACCTTACATGGTTAACCATGATTCTATGTTCGGTACTGGTCAATATCCAAAATTCAAAGAAGATACGTTTGAATTGAAAGATACGAACTATGTCCTCATTCCTACAGCTGAAGTTCCTCTGACCAACTACTACCGTGATGAAATTCTTGATGGAAAAGACTTGCCAATCTACTTTACTGCTATGAGTCCATCATTCCGTTCTGAAGCTGGTTCAGCTGGTCGTGATACTCGTGGTTTGATTCGTTTACACCAATTCCACAAGGTAGAAATGGTGAAATTTGCCAAACCTGAAGAATCATACGAAGAATTGGAAAAGATGACAGCCAACGCTGAAAACATCCTTCAAAAACTCAACCTTCCATACCGTGTAGTAGCTCTCTCTACAGGAGATATGGGCTTCTCTGCTGCTAAGACTTATGACTTGGAAGTATGGATCCCTGCGCAAAATACCTACCGTGAAATCTCAAGCTGTTCAAATACAGAAGATTTCCAAGCTCGTCGTGCCCAAATCCGTTACCGTGATGAAGCCGATGGTAAGGTTAAACTTCTTCATACTTTGAATGGTTCTGGACTTGCTGTTGGACGTACAGTCGCTGCTATCCTTGAAAACTATCAAAACGAAGATGGTTCTGTGACCATTCCAGAAGTTCTTCGTCCATACATGGGTGGAGCTGAAGTTATCAAACCATAATTAATTGAATGTAAAAAGAGGAAGCTGAGCTCCCTCTTTTTGAGTAATTCAAAAGAAACAGGTAGAAATCTTTCATTCTACCTGTTTTTATTTATTTCTTAGTAGCCACCCATCATAGATGGATCCATAGCTGGCGCTGGTGCAGCGGGTTCTGGTTTGTTAGCTACGACTGCTTCTGTTGTTAGAATCAAGCTTGCTACTGAAGCTGCATTCTGAAGGGCTGAACGGCTAACCTTAACAGGATCGATAATTCCTGCTTCAATCATGTTGACCCATTCACCTGTTGCAGCATTGAAGCCTGTTCCAAGCTCTGCATTTTTCAAACGATCAATTACGATTGAACCTTCATAACCTGCATTATAAGCGATTTGACGAACAGGCTCTTCTAAGGCGCGAAGAACAATATTGCGACCTGTTGCTTCATCGCCTTCTAACTCCAAGGCAGCAACAGCAGAGATAACATTGACAAGGGCAGTACCACCACCTGCAACGATACCTTCTTCAACAGCTGCGCGAGTCGCATTGAGGGCGTCTTCGATGCGGAGTTTCATTTCTTTCAATTCTGTTTCAGTCGCAGCTCCGACCTTGATAACTGCTACCCCACCTGACAACTTAGCCAAGCGTTCTTGGAGTTTTTCACGGTCAAATTCTGAAGTTGTTGTTTCAATTTGTGATTTGATGACAGCAACACGGTTAGCAATTGCTTCAGGATTACCTGCACCTTCTACAATGACTGTACTATCTTTATCAACAGACACTTTAGCTGCTTGACCAAGCGCTTCGATAGTAGCATCTTTCAATTCAAGACCAAGATCTTCTGTAATAACAGTTCCGCCTGTCAAAATCGCGATGTCTTCCAGCATAGCCTTACGACGGTCACCAAATCCAGGTGCCTTAACAGCAACTACGTTGAAGGTTCCACGAATTTTGTTCAAAACAAGAGTTGGAAGAGCTTCACCGTCAACATCGTCTGCAATAATCAAGAGTGGACGACTGCTTTGAAGGATGCTTTCTAGTAGGGGCAAGATTTCTTGAATATTTGAAATCTTCTTATCTGTAATCAAAATGTATGGATTTTCAAGGTCTGCAACCATTTTTTCATTGTCAGTGACCATGTACTGTGATAGATAACCACGGTCAAATTGCATTCCTTCTACAACTTCAAGCTCTGTTTCCATCCCACGTGATTCTTCAATAGTGATAACTCCATCCTTGCCAACTTTTTCCATGGCTTCAGAGATGTACTCACCTACTTTTTCAGAACGAGAGGATACGGCAGCGACTTGTGCAATAGCTTCCTTGCTTGATACTGGAATGGCATTGTTCTTCAAGGCTTCTACAGCAGTTGCAACCGCTGCTTCAATCCCTCGACGAATACCGATTGGATTTGCTCCTGCTGTAACGTTTTTGATCCCTTCACGAACAATAGCTTGGGTCAAAACTGTTGCAGTTGTTGTCCCGTCACCAGCGATGTCATTGGTTTTAGAAGCCACTTCTGACACCAACTTGGCACCCATATTTTCAAAATGGTCTTCTAGTTCGATTTCTTTAGCGATGGTCACACCATCATTGGTAATCAATGGTGAACCAAATGATTTTTCAAGAACAACGTTACGACCTTTAGGTCCCAAGGTTACTTTAACCGTATCAGCTAGGATATCAACACCACGTACCATAGCTGAACGAGCATCTGATGAAAATTTAATGTCTTTTGCCATACTTACTTCCTCCTATTATTCTTCCACGATTGCTAAGATGTTAGCTTCACCAACGATGACATATTTTTCGTCACCATCTTTGACCTCGATACCTGCATGAGCTTCAATCAAAACCTGATCTCCAACTTTTACACTTGGGGCAACCAAATCACCGTTCAAGGTGCGAACACCTTGTCCAGTAGCCACTACTGTAGCTGTTTTCGTTTCTTCTTGGGCTGATTTTGCGAGGACAAAGCCTCCGACTGTTTGTTCTTTCTCTTCAATTTTCAAGACCACACGGTCCCCTAATGGTTTCAACATCTGTTTTCCTCCATAAGATAATCATATTGTTAGCACTCTTTACAAACGAGTGCTAAACCATAGTTCTATTGTATCACTTGGTCAAAAATAGTCAAGAAAAAAGTCTGATTTATAACACAAAAAGAGTTGGAGAAAATTCTCAAACTCTTGTCATTTTAAAACGGAAGTTCCTCTTCTTCCAAGACCAAATCTGCCAAGTCTTGTCCTGCATTATTTTCACGCATAGCACGTTGGGCGCGACTTTCTAAGAGTTGGAAACCTGTACAGAGAACTTCTGTTACATAGTTGGTCTGGCCATTCTTCTCAAACTTACGGGTACGAAGTTCCCCATCCACAGAAATGAGACTGCCTTTGCTACCATAACTTGCCAAGGTTTCAGCCAATTTGCCCCAGACCACAATATTGATGAAGTCTGCTTCACGTTCCCCGTTTTGGTCTTTGTAACGACGGTTCACTGCGATAGTTGCTCGTGCAACGGACTTGTCATTGTTGGTTTTGTGCAATTCTGGTGTTGCCACGATTCTTCCAATAAGAATAATTTTATTAAACATTTTTTCATCCTCCTACTTATCTATTCGAAGGAAATCAAAAAAAGTTACAAAATTTGTAACTTTTTTAAATAATATTAATCTCTGTGAATCATAAATCCAGTGGCTTGTTGATTGGCCATGATGGTCATATCTGTGATTTGCACACGACGAGGTTGGCTGGTCACATAAACTACAGTATCTGCAATATCTTGCGCCTGCAAGGCTTCAAGTCCCTGATAGACCGTTGCAGCCCGTGCCTCATCTCCATGGAAACGGACTTTTGAAAAGTCAGTCTCTACAATACCTGGCTGAATAGTCGTCACCTTGATATCCGTTGCGATGGTATCAATCCGTAATCCATCTGAAAATGTTTTGACTGCAGCCTTGGTTGCTGAATAGACTGCTGCACCAGCGTAAGCGTAAATACCTGCGGTTGAACCCATATTAATGATATGGCCTTGATTGGCTGCTACCATAGAAGGCAAGAGACAGCGAGTAACAGCCATCAGGCCCTTGACATTGGTATCCAGCATGGTCAGCATATCCAACTCTTCATAGTCCTGATAGGGAGCTAAGCCAAGAGCCAGCCCAGCATTATTAACTAAAATATCAATCGAACCTACTGCTTCAAGAATTTCTGAACAAACAGTTTTAACCATTGTCATATCGGTCACATCAAGGGGAAAGGTCCAAACTTTTTGATTTGGAAAGGCTTCTGCGAACTCAGTTTTGAGAGCTTCAAGTCTTTCTGTTCGACGCCCTGTGAGAACGATATTCTCACCTTTTTCTAGATAGGCACGCGCGATTGCTTCCCCAATACCTGATGTTGCACCTGTGATCACAACATTTTTTGCCATCTTACTTTCTCCTATCTAACTGAACAAATTTAAGCTGTCCAATGTTTGGCTGGGTCAAATGGTGTTCCAACAACTTGGTCTTCTGACAATTCAATAACACCACGCTTTTGTGGAGCGTTTGGTAAGGCAAGTTCACGAGGACTGCACATCATCCCAAAACTCTTTTCCCCACGAAGTTCCCCTGGGAAAATGAGATTCCCTTTTGGCATCATAGCTCCCGGAAGAGCTACAATGGTTTTCAAACCAAGACGCGCATTTGGAGCACCTGCCACGATTTGCACTGTCTTATCATTTCCAACAGCAACTTGACAGATGTTCAAGTGATCACTATCTGGATGTGCAACCATTTCTACAATCTCACCAACCACAAATTTCGGTTCCTTGTCATTGATAATCTCTTCGGTAAAATCTTGAGCTTGCAATTCTTGGTTCAAACGAACTACTTGGTCGTCAGTTAAAAAGACTTGCCCGCGCTCAGCGATTTCAAACATGCTAGAAACTTCAAAAATGTTCCAAGCAACAGTTTCACCTGTTTCCTTTAGGAAAACACGCGCCACATTGCCTTTACGTTCAACATCTAGTTTAGCATCGCCACTGTTTTTCACGATGACCATAAGGACATCACCGACATGTTCTTTGTTATATGTAAAAATCATTCTTTCTTTTCTCCTATTTTAATCCTGCTAAAAAGTCGTTAATTTGTGCCTTGGTTTTACGGTCACGATTGACAAAGCGTCCAATCTCCTTGTCCTTATCTAAGACAACAAGACTTGGAATCCCGTAGACATCCCAAAGTTTGGCTAAGTCCATGTACTCATCACGGTCTACTCGTATAAAGGTAAACTCTGGATTTGACTCTTCAATCTCTGGCAATGCAGGGTAGATATAACGACAATCGCCACACCAATCCGCAACAAAAAGGAAGACCTTCTTGCCATCCTGTTCAACTAGATTAGCTAGTTCTTCCAAACTATGAGGAATTATCATAAGACTTCCTCCTCATAGATAAGATCTTCATCTTCATAGACAAAGGTATAGTGACGACCATCCTCAAAAATGACACCACCAACGAGACGTTCTAGGCTACTTTCATACACTTGGACATAGAGAGTCGCTATCTCACCCATCTCTGAAAAGGAGTCACGCACAATAGCGGTCAACTCTTCCTGCGTTTTCATGAGTTTGTGATCATCGGCTACTTTCTTAGCTCCAAAAGCAAGTGCTCCGAGGCCTACTAATGCCAAACCTGTTTTAATGATATTTTTCGTTTTCATGCTAACATTGTAACACAAAAAGATAAGTAGGACAAATCGTGAATGCTATTTTCGTTTGAACTATAGTTCCTCATTTCAAGAAATATTGACTCCTATCTCCTCCTATGGTACAACACCTCAAAGTAATGATTTACTTATCTATAAAATTCTAAGGAGACTCTATATGAACAAAGAAAGTTATTTTGACGGTGGATTACTCAGCTTTATTGGGCACTCAATTGTCGCTTTTTTCATCATCGCCTTAACTCTAGGAATTGCCACACCTTGGGCCGTTTGTTTTATGCAAGATTGGAAAATCAGACATACTGTCATCGATGGTCAGCGTTTATACTTTGATGGAACTGGCGCCCAGTTATTTGGAAATTGGATCAAATGGTTCTTACTGACGATTATCACTCTTGGAATCTATTCATTTTGGTTAAAAATAAAAACAGAACAATGGATTACCAAACATACCCATCATATGTAAAAAGTGCGGTTTATAGACCACACTTTTTTTATAGCTCTTAATAATGTCTCTCACCAAACAAATCCTCTGGCAATTCATGGAAACCCTTGCCTGCCTTGAAGTTTTCAAATTTGCCTAGCAAGAACTGGTAAGCATCCAAGCGGCTTTCATAGCGAATCATGGCATCTTTAGCACGCTCATCTTGATCTTCTTCATAGACCTTTTGGCTTTCCTTGAGCGCCATATCATTAATCATGATTTGGGTATTAACCCAAGCTTCAAATTCTTTCATAAATTCTTGTTCGTAACTCATTTTTTCTCCTTATTCTAATCCACGGAAATAGTCTGTATCAATCTCACGGTAAGGCTGGATATCCTGAACATACTCCAATACACCTTGAAATTCTCCATTTTTATCGTGTACTGCAGCATAGGTGATATGGACAAACTTACCTCGTGACTCGGACTTGAACCACATCTCATACTTGTCCTTGACCCCGTCACGAAGACCTTTCATAATGGTCTTTACCTTATCAAGGTACTTGGGCGGGTGACAAAGCTCAACATTTCGCCCTACTTGAGAAGGTGTCCGCTTGAAAATCATCTCATCTGCTGGCGTATTGTCATTGTAATACTGGAAAATATCATCCTTATTAACAAAGGTAATTTCCATTGGCAGATGGTTGAGAATAAGATTAGCCTGCTCGACTGAGAGATAGCCATTACCGAAAGCCTGTTGGCTATGGCGGTCCAGCACTGCTTCCTTTTCCTTAGGTGTGAAGGTGATGGTAAACTGACCTTCTGGCGTATCGATAACCTTCTGAACTTGGCCTTCTGCTGCGTCTAGTTGCACGGGCTCTTCTGCACTCTTTTCCTCAACAAAGCTTTTACGTTCTGGCACCCATTTTTCAGAAGGTCGGATGATAGCATAACCATAAGCATCACTTTCCTCGGCAATCTGAATCCAGTCATCCTGGGTAAAGGATTCGAGTAGAATCATGAGGAGGATGGATTCTTCCTTGAAAATCATACTTTCAAACTCTGTCGCAAAAGCTTCAAAAGCTTCCTTTACAGTGCTAATGGACACTTCTGGTAGGGACTTGGCTGTCGCCAGGGCTTTCTGAAAAAGTTCCCTGATCTGGTCATCGACTCCCCACATGACTTTTGGTGGTGAATCATGTCCATAACGCTCCATAATAGGAAAGAAGAGTTCTTCCTTACGCTGGTAGTGACGGTCAAACTGGCCTACAAGCCCCATCTGACGAACCAAACCCTTACGCATTTCCGCCAGCATTTCCTCGTCTTCCATAGACTCATATGTATCTAATAATCTACGAACACGAATCAAGGCAGCACGAAGGGCTAGATTTTCATCCTTAAAGACACGCACGGGATGACCTGGATGCTCGGTATCTTCAACTTCGATACCCTTAACAGCATTTTTAAAGAGATTGGCATGGACATCACAGAGCTCCATGACGTCTTCAAATGTCACACCTGAGTCAGAGTTCATCAACTCATGCTCCATGAGAGAAATCTCGATAGCTGATACACCTGTAAAGGTCGCATCAAAGCGCTCCTGAACGGATTCAGGTGAGGCTCCATTATGCAATTCTAATAAAATATCCCGTAGGACATGAATTCGTTCATCTGCCATTAGTCTAATCCAATCACTTCGTAACCATTTGCTTCCAGTGTGCGTACAATCTTATCCATAGGAGTTCCCTCCAGCTTAGACCCCTGTTTGAGCGATACTTTTCGTCCGACTGTATTTCGCATCAAGGGATTTGCAAGAGGTTTAAAACCAAGTTCTACTAGGATATCTAAAACTTCTGGATGTTTGTCCACCACTTCCGCAACAGGAATAGATACATCAATGATATTGTCCATCATAACCTCCATCATATTCTCTAACAGTTTTTTCTTTTTTATTATACCACAAGGGCAAAGATTAAAAAACTAGCAATAGAAGACTTGCTAGTTTATTTCGTATTACTTCATTATTTCTAATTATATAGACTCTTACTAGTAAAACCTCAAAGTCTTATCCTTACCATGATCATCAGAGAAGTTTGAAAAACCAGTCTATGATCTTGAAAAGAATCTTATAAAACAACAATTGGAAGGCGAAAGAGATTAGGAACCAGAGAATTTTTATCAGACCAACAATTGGTGTTATAAAAAGAAGAGTAAAGAATCTCCAAAAAGATTTCATTCTTTATCCTCCGGCTTCATCAACCAAGTAGCTGTATCCATAAGCTTATCTACGAGAACTAATTTCGCCAAACTAACGACTGTGTTTTCATCTTTTTTTATGGTTTCTGCAACTTTTAAAGCTTGGGTTGTAAGAAGATAATTGCCATAAGTTTTGGCCAATACTTTTATGATCCCCATGTCAATCTCCTTCGATGATTTCAACCTCTTTTTGGATAGTGGCAACATCTCTTTGATATTGTGCTTCATCGTAGTTAATCAATTTGGACAATTCTTTTTGCAATCTTTCTCCCATGGGTTTCATGGTCGCAAAGGTTAAGCCACCTGATAGGACTCCACCTAAGATAGGGATAACTTTCCCCATCCCCTTAGCCAATCCTCCCTTGGTCAGATTCACTCCAAAGATTTTCAGAACTTTTTCCAAAATTGGATACCAAAGAGTCTTTGTCAAAGCCTTTCTGTTTACAATTTTCATCACTTGCTTAGCAACTGAAACACCACCAGAACGAAGTAGAGCGCCCGCACCATTTACTCCCAACATCACTCCCAGATAGAGCAAGAGGGTATTTTTAGCTTCTTCGCTCAGCTCATTTCGCGAAGCCCAGAGATCATCGTAGCCGTAAATATAGCCTAGCTCCTGGGCTAGTTTTAATGAAAATGCGTAAAACTGGGCTACATCTGTCGGAATGGTAACTGCCATGGCAATACCTCCAGGCAAACCTGCTAAAACAGATGTCCCACTTGCCAGTAAAACACTGTCTTTAATACAGGCATTGGCCACTCGATCTAAGGTTTCCTGAGGTAATAAAGCTGTCGGCCCTTCTTCCAATAATCTAGGAATATCCTTTGAAGCCACTTCCTTAGAGAATTTATCCATTAAAAATTTTGACCGGTTCACTTTGACGACAGGAAGTTTTACTACCTGTTGCAACACTTGCATCGCCACATCTTCTTTAGCCATCTCTATCTCCGTTTTTCATTCATATCAAGCTTTATCTTATCATATTTATGGAATAAATGATATTTTCAAGATCTATTTTATTTCCTTGATTTCTACTCATCTAATCTGATTAGACAACGACCTACTTATAGACACACAAAAAAGAGGGTTGCCCCTCTTTCTTATACTCAATGAAAATCAAAGAACAAACTAGGAAGCTAGCCGTAGGTTGCTCAAAACAGTGTTTTGAGGTTGTGGATAGAACTGACGAAGTCAGTAACCATACCTACGATAAGGCGACGCTGACGTGGTTTGAAGAGATTTTCGAAGAGTATT
>NZ_JVKV01000032.1 GCF_001072375.1 Streptococcus pseudopneumoniae | reverse complement strand
TGTCCATCTACAAAGATTTTTTTTTTCAGAAGAGCTTGTTTCATGGCCTTACGGCTGATTTTTTCCTGGGCTAATAATTTATCTAAACGCATACCAGCCTATCTTATCACAAGTCGGGATTTTTGAAAAGAAAAGAGAAGGACTGAATTTTCTTTTGAAAACATTTACACTTACTTGAATTAAGTCATTTGCTTAAAATTGTGGTATAATCGTTCAGTTAGAAAATAAATTTTTGAATACAATAGAGGAAATCATGACAAAATTAAGAGAAGATATCCGTAATATCGCGATTATCGCCCACGTCGACCACGGGAAAACGACCCTCGTTGACGAATTGTTGAAACAATCTGAAACTCTTGACGCGCGTACAGAGTTAGCTGAGCGTGCAATGGACTCAAACGATATTGAAAAAGAGCGTGGAATCACCATTCTTGCGAAAAATACAGCCGTTGCCT
Organism: Streptococcus pseudopneumoniae; assembly: GCF_001072375.1. Classification (GTDB taxonomy): domain Bacteria; phylum Bacillota; class Bacilli; order Lactobacillales; family Streptococcaceae; genus Streptococcus; species Streptococcus pseudopneumoniae_L. The sequence goes on along the minus strand of NZ_JVKV01000032.1, from coordinate 27,295 downwards.
ACAACGGAACTCGTATCAACATCATGGACACACCAGGACACGCGGACTTCGGTGGAGAAGTTGAACGTATCATGAAAATGGTTGACGGTGTTGTTTTGGTCGTAGATGCTTACGAAGGAACTATGCCACAGACTCGTTTCGTATTGAAAAAAGCCTTGGAACAAGACCTTGTGCCTATCGTTGTGGTTAACAAAATTGATAAGCCATCAGCTCGTCCAGCAGAAGTAGTGGATGAAGTCTTGGAACTTTTCATCGAGCTTGGTGCGGATGATGACCAGCTTGACTTCCCAGTCGTTTATGCGTCAGCGATCAACGGAACATCTTCATTGTCAGATGATCCAGCAGACCAAGAAAAGACAATGGCGCCAATCTTTGATACCATTATCGATCACATCCCAGCTCCAGTTGATAACTCAGATGAGCCTCTTCAATTCCAAGTGTCTCTTCTTGACTACAATGACTTCGTAGGACGTATCGGTATCGGACGTATCTTCCGTGGTAGTGTCAAGGTTGGGGACCAAGTTACCCTTTCTAAACTTGACGGAACAACGAAGAACTTCCGTGTTACAAAACTCTTCGGTTTCTTTGGTTTGGAACGTCGTGAAATCCAAGAAGCCAAAGCTGGAGATTTGATTGCGGTTTCTGGTATGGAAGATATCTTCGTCGGAGAAACCATTACTCCTACAGACGCAGTTGAAGCTCTTCCAGTTCTTCACATCGATGAGCCAACACTTCAAATGACCTTCTTGGTTAACAACTCACCTTTTGCTGGTCGTGAAGGGAAATGGGTTACTTCACGTAAGGTTGAAGAGCGTCTTCAAGCAGAATTGCAAACAGACGTTTCTCTTCGTGTTGAGCCAACTGACTCACCAGATAAATGGACTGTATCAGGGCGTGGAGAATTGCACTTGTCAATCCTTATCGAAACAATGCGTCGTGAAGGATATGAGCTTCAAGTATCTCGTCCAGAGGTTATCATTAAAGAAATCGATGGTGTTAAATGTGAGCCATTTGAACGCGTGCAAATTGACACACCAGAAGAATACCAAGGATCTGTTATCCAAAGTCTTTCTGAACGTAAAGGTGAAATGTTGGATATGATTTCAACTGGTAATGGTCAAACTCGTTTGGTTTTCCTTGTTCCAGCCCGTGGTTTGATTGGATACTCAACTGAGTTCTTGTCAATGACTCGTGGTTACGGTATCATGAACCATACCTTCGACCAATACTTGCCATTGATTCCAGGTGAAATCGGTGGACGTCACCGTGGTGCCCTTGTTTCTATCGATACTGGTAAGGCAACAACATACTCTATCATGTCTATCGAAGAACGTGGAACAATCTTTGTTAACCCAGGTACTGAGGTTTACGAAGGAATGATTATCGGTGAAAACTCTCGTGAAAATGACTTGACTGTTAATATTACGAAAGCGAAACAAATGACCAACGTTCGTTCAGCAACTAAGGATCAAACAGCGGTTATCAAGACTCCTCGTATCTTGACCCTTGAAGAGTCACTTGAGTTCTTGAACGACGATGAGTACATGGAAGTAACGCCTGAGTCTATCCGTTTGCGTAAACAAATCCTTAACAAGGCAGAGCGTGAGAAAGCAAACAAAAAGAAAAAATCAGCTGAATAAGAGCTAGAAAGAGCAGAAAATGGTCTATTTAATCATAGGGATTTTATTACTCTTACTCTATATATTTGCGACACCTCAAAGTATCAAGGGAACGGTTAATATTGTAATTCTTGTTTTTGGTCTCGTTTCCCTCGTGATTTTGCTCATGTTGTCCATCCTGCAAATCTTTCAGCTACCAACAGAGTTCTTTATCACAGTAGCTATGCTGGTCCTTGCTTACTTTAGTTTGCGAGATATCAGTCTCATGTCAATTCGAAAAAAACACTAATCATCAATTCGAATCCTAAAATAACAAAAACTTCTATTAGCAACTAGGTGGCTGATAGAAGTTTTTTGATTAAGATAGATTGTTTTTTTCTTCAGAATAGCGTTGATAGAAGTCAACTTTCAGTTGGATAAAGTTTTCCAATTCGCGCAGGAGTTGAAGTAATGTTGCGCGTGTTTCAAATTCTTCTCTTGTTTTAGGGAGGCTACGATTGCGAAATACCTGCAGGTAGCTTTCAATATCATTTAATAGATCGTTGGCTGGATTGGTCTGACTGAGTTGATCCGCAATTTTAGCGAATAGCTGGGCAAGGATTAGGCTTTCGCTTGCTGCTAGATTACAGGTGTTGATTTGCTGGGCCATATTACGAAGAATACGACTCTGTCTCTGTCTCATTTCGAAATAGTGGATATGATAGTCGGTCTGATGAAAGAGATGGTCAGAGTGATCAAGATAGACCAGTTTGAGAGCTTCTTCAAGGAGCTGATCCAGTTCCTCAACGAGTTGAGCACGGTTGCGGCCATCGCCCTTTCCAAGATAATATTCAAAACGTTGTAGAATGTGTTTGAGTTTTTCTTCTACCTTGAGATGATAGAGATGGATTTCTTCTTGTCGAGAAGGCATATAGAGATTGACAGTCAAGGCAAATCCCGTACCAATAAGAAATAGGAGAAGCTCATTCACTAGCAGATCTGGTGATGTAGACTTCTGAACCAAGAGATGACTGACTAGGACACTACTCGGGGTAATGCCAATTTCCCAGCCGAATTTATAGGCAAGGGGAACATAGAGGGCCAAATAGAGGCCAAAACTCCAGATATGGTAGCCAGTCAGGTGAAAGGAAAGGACACCAATGAAAAGAGCAAGAAGGGTTGAGAATAAACGATTGCGAGCTAGCTTTATGGTGCTTCTACGGGTATCAGACAAGCTCAAAAGGGCAATGATACCAGCTGAAACCGCTGAAGATAAATCAAGAAAGTAGGCTAGGACACAGGCCAAACAGGTTGCCAGAACGAGTTTAAAAGTACGTTGGGTGATAGACATGAGACATTTCCTATAATGAATGATAGAAACCAGACAAAACAAGCCCTAAAAAGGCTTGTCTAGATTATTTTTTGTGAGCAGAGGAAAATTCTGCTACTGCTGTAAAGAGGACATCTGTTGAAGAGTTGAGGGCTGTTTCGCAAGAGTCTTGAATAACACCAATAACGAAACCAACACCCACAACCTGCATAGCAATATCGTTGGTAATCCCAAAGAGACTGCAAGCAACTGGGATAAGTAGGAGTGAACCTCCGGCGATTCCTGAAGCACCGCAGGCAGAGATGGCTGCAACGATACTGAGTACAAAGGCTGTTGCAAAATCAACTGAGATTCCTAGAGTATTGACAGCTGCTAGGGTTAAGATGTTGATGGTAACAGCAGCTCCAGCCATATTGATGGTTGATCCCAAGGGGATTGAGACAGAATAGGTATCTGGATTAAGACCTAGATCCTCACAGAGTTTCATATTAACAGGGATATTAGCAGCGGAACTTCGGGTGAAAAAGGCTGTAACGCCACTGATACGCAAGCATTTCCACACCAAGGGATATGGATTTTTCTTGATAAAGAGAAAAGCAATCAGAGGATTGATCACTAGGGCAACGAAAACCATAGTGGCAATCAAAAGTCCAAGTAGGATTCCGTAATTTGCTAAACTAGCGATACCTTGGCCAGAGATGATTTCGAAGACTAACCCGAGGATACCAAATGGCGCAAGGTTGATGATCCATTCGACAATTTTTGAAGTCACACTGGCCATTGTTTTGAGTAGTTCCTTGCTATTTTTGCTAGCTTCTCGCATGGCAACTCCAAAGACGATAGCCCAAGACAAAATTCCGATATAGTTAGCTTCGATGATGGCATTGACAGGATTATCTACTATTTTTAGCAGAAGATTGCTGAGCACTTGTCCGATACCGTCTGGAGGAGAAACTTCAGTACTAGCGCTACTTAAGACCATCTGAACAGGAAAGAGAAAGCTGGCCATAACTGCTACAAGAGCCGCAGCAAAAGTCCCCAGCAAATAGAGGAAAATGACTCTTTTCATATTGCTATCTTGGCCTTTTTGGTGTTGGGAAAGGGCGTTAGCGACTAAAGCAAAAACCAGGATAGGAGCGATAGCTTTTAGTCCTCCTACAAATAAATCTCCCAATAAACCAATGCCAGTTAGATTAGGAACGAGTAGACCTAGAATTGCTCCCAAGACCATTCCGATTCCGATACGTTTGATCAAATTTGTTTTGTTCCAAGCAAGAATGATTCTTTTCATAGAGGTCTCCTTTTTTGTGTATTGTTTATGATTATAGTATAAATATGCTTGAAAAGCAAGTGAGTTATAAGTTTCATTGGAATTAATGAATATTTATGAAAAGGATGGCTGGGAAGGATTTATGGTATAATGGATAGAAAAGGAGTTTTATATGCAAGAATTTTTTCAACGTTATTTGGATAAATTAGATCTAACAACTGTTTTAGAGAATCTCTTGACCAAGGTGATTTCTCTTTTACTTCTCATTCTTCTATTTTATATAGCTAAAAAGTTCCTCCATGTTGCTGTAGGAAAGATTGTTAAACCCTCACTTAAATTTTCAAATCGAGATGCAGGTAGACAAAAGACTATTTCTCGTTTGCTTGAAAATATTTTCAACTACACACTTTATTTCTTCTTGATTTACTGTATCTTGTCTATTTTAGGGTTGCCTGTTTCTAGCTTGCTTGCAGGTGCAGGAATTGCTGGAGTGGCTATCGGTATGGGGGCACAAGGCTTCCTGTCAGACGTCATCAACGGCTTCTTTATTCTCTTTGAACGTCAGTTGGATGTTGGAGACGAGGTTGTTTTGACCAATGGTCCTATTACCGTATCGGGGAAAGTCGTTAGTGTCGGAATTCGAACGACTCAATTGCGAAGTGATGACCAAGCCCTTCACTTTGTTCCTAACCGAAATATCACTGTGGTTAGCAATTTTTCAAGAAAAGAAGAGAACTGAAATTTTACTTGATTTATGGTACAATAGAAAGAGTTTGGTAAAGGAGAAACGATGTTTTTAGATAAGCAGTTAGGAAATGGTTGTACCTGGATTAATCTAGATGTGGAAATCATTAAAAATCTCGAAGACCTATCAGAAATCTATGGATTGGATAAAGAAACCATCGAATATGCGCTGGATAGAAACGAACGGGCCCACATGGATTATAACCGTGAGAATGGGACAGTGACCTTTATCTACAACGTTCTTGACTTAGAAAGGGACAAGGAATACTATGAAGCCATTCCTATGACCTTTATCGTGGAAAAACAACGAATGATTACCATCAGCAATCATAAGAACGCCTATGTCATTGATCAGATGCTAGGCTATCTTGAAAATCATGAAATCATTTCAATCTACAAGTTTCTATTTGCCGGTTTAGAGCTTATCAGCAATGCTTATTATCCTGTCATTGAACAGATGGATAAAAGTAAGGATGAAATCAGTGCCTTGTTGCGTCAAACAACCACTAAAAAAAATCTCTTTGCCCTCTCTGACTTGGAAACTGGTATGGTTTACTTGACAGCTGCGGCTAAACAAAATCGCCTCCTCTTGGAGCATATCCAGGGACATGCGCTTTATCGGAACTTTAACGAAGTGGAAAGAGAGCAGTTTGATGATGCTATGATTGAAGCTCATCAGTTGGTGTCCATGACAGATTTGATTTCCCAGGTTTTACAACAACTCTCAGGATCTTACAATAATATCCTAAACAACAATCTGAATGATAATTTGACAACCTTGACCATTATCTCAGTTTTACTAGCCATTCTTGCAGTCATTACAGGATTTTTCGGAATGAATGTCCCTCTGCCATTTACAGAAGAGCCTAATGCCTGGATATATATTTTGATTGCTAGTTTAATTTTATGGGCAATCTTGGCTCAGTATCTAAAGAAAATTGCTAGAAACTAAAAAATAGAAAGAAAAGGAGCCAGAATGGCGATTGAAAATTATATGCCAGATTTTGCTGTGGAAGCAGTTTATGATCTGACAGTCCAAAGCCTGCAGGAGCAGGGGATCAAGGCTGTTTTGGTTGATTTGGATAATACCCTGATTGCTTGGAATAATCCAGATGGAACAGTAGAGATGAAGCAATGGTTGCATGATCTGCGAGATGCTGGGATTCGTATCATTGTAGTATCCAATAACACACCCAAACGTGTCAAACGAGCAGTTGAAAAATTTGATATTGACTATGTTTACTGGGCACTGAAGCCCTTTACTTTAGGAATTAACCGTGCCATGAAACATTTCCACTATGAAAAAGACCAAGTGGTCATGATTGGCGACCAACTGATGACGGATATTCGAGCAGCCCACCGAGCAGGTATTCGTTCGATTTTGGTTAAACCCTTGGTCCAGCACGACTCTATTAAGACTCAGATTAACCGAGCGCGTGAGCGTCGTGTCATGAGAAAAATCGCTCAAAAGTACGGCCCTATCACTTATAAAAAAGGAATCTAATTATGGAAGAAATTCTCTGTATTGGTTGTGGAGCAATCATTCAGACGGAAGATAAGACTGGTTTAGGTTTTACACCTCAGTCAGCACTTGAAAAAGGTTTGGAAACTGGAGAAGTTTATTGCCAGCGTTGTTTCCGTCTTCGTCACTACAATGAAATCACTGATGTTCAGTTGACAGATGATGATTTTCTCAAACTCTTGCACGAGGTTGGAGATAGCGATGCTTTGGTGGTCAATGTGATTGATATCTTTGATTTCAATGGCTCTGTTATCCCAGGATTGTCACGCTTTGTGTCAGGTAATGATGTGCTCTTGGTTGGAAATAAAAAAGACATCCTTCCTAAGTCTGTTAAGCCTGGTAAAATTAGCCAATGGCTCATGGAACGTGCCCATGAAGAAGGACTTCGTCCAGTCGATGTCGTCTTGACTTCAGCGCAAAATAAGCATGCCATTAAGGAAGTCATTGACAAGATCGAGCACTATCGTAAGGGACGTGATGTTTACGTAGTTGGTGTGACCAACGTTGGGAAATCAACTCTTATCAATGCTATTATCCAGGAAATTACGGGTGACCAGAATGTCATCACAACCTCACGTTTCCCAGGGACAACTCTAGATAAAATCGAGATTCCGCTTGATGATGGTTCTTATATCTACGATACGCCTGGAATTATCCATCGTCACCAGATGGCTCACTACTTGACGGCCAAAAATCTCAAGTATGTCAGCCCTAAAAAGGAAATCAAGCCAAAAACTTATCAACTAAACCCTGAACAAACTCTATTTTTAGGTGGCTTGGGACGATTTGACTTCATTGCAGGAGAAAAGCAAGGATTTACAGCTTTCTTTGACAATGAACTCAAACTTCATCGTACCAAGCTAGAAGGGGCTAGTGCTTTTTACGACAAGCACCTTGGAACCCTCCTCACACCACCAAATAGCAAGGAAAAAGAAGATTTTCCAAAACTGGTCCAGCATGTCTTTAATATTAAAGACAAGACAGACCTAGTTATCTCAGGACTAGGCTGGATTCGTGTAACAGGCACCGCCAAAGTCGCCGTCTGGGCACCAGAAGGCGTCGCCGTCGTCACACGAAAAGCAATTATTTAAACTAAAATCACTGAGCGAACAAAGTGAGCTCATAAAAAGATAGTTATTGCCGTGGTGTGATTGCCAATCCATAGATTGGCAAGGGGCACAATTGAGACCTAGGCTCAATTGTGAGGTCAGGAAATCCATTTTTCAAAGGTGAAATCATTGAAAAATTAGTTCCGACCTTCCCCCACCACCTAAAATAACTATCAAAAAAGGAAGAAAGAATATGTCATTAACATCGAAACAACGTGCCTTCCTCAACAGCCAGGCACACACCCTTAAACCCATCATCCAAATCGGGAAAAATGGTCTCAACGACCAAATCAAGACCAGCGTTCGTCAGGCACTTGATGCCCGTGAATTGATTAAGGTTACACTCTTGCAAAATACAGATGAAAATATCCACGAAGTAGCTGAAATCTTAGAAGAAGAAATCGGTGTGGATACAGTCCAAAAAATCGGACGCATCTTGATTTTGTATAAACAATCAAGCAAGAAAGAAAATCGCAAGATTTCTAAAAAAGTTAAAGAAATCTAAAAATATACTCCAAAAAACTGTTTTTACAGAAGACTAAAGGAGATTAGCCTATGGCAATCGAATTATTAACTCCCTTTACAAAAGTGGAGTTAGAGCCAGAAATAAAGGATAAAAAACGCAAACAAGTTGGAATCTTAGGGGGAAATTTTAACCCTGTTCACAACGCCCATCTTATCGTGGCAGACCAAGTCCGTCAACAGTTGGGATTGGATCAGGTTCTGCTCATGCCTGAATATCAACCACCTCACGTAGACAAAAAGGAAACTATCCCTGAGCACCATCGTCTCAAAATGCTTGAATTGGCAATTGACGGAATCGAAGGTTTAGCTATTGAGACCATCGAGCTGGAGCGTAAGGGTATTTCCTACACCTACGACACCATGAAGATTTTGACAGAGAAGAATCCAGATACAGATTATTACTTTATCATCGGCGCTGACATGGTAGACTATTTACCCAAATGGTATAGAATTGACGAATTGGTCGACCTCGTTCAGTTTGTAGGAGTTCAGCGACCACGATACAAGGCTGGGACTTCTTATCCAGTCATCTGGGTGGATGTGCCTCTCATGGATATTTCATCCAGTATGGTACGTGATTTTATCGCCCAAGGACGCACCCCTAACTTTCTCTTGCCAAAACCAGTGCTAGACTATATCGAGAAAGAAGGGCTTTACTGATGGCATACCAAGACTATATCAACTGTTCGCGTGAAGAATTGTTGGAAAAAATGGCAGAGCTCCTACCTGAAAAACGTCTAACCCATTGCTTGGGTGTGGAGCGTGCAGCCATAGAACTGGCTCAGCGATTTGGAGTCGATACCGAGAAAGCAGGACTAGCAGGCCTTCTTCATGACTATGCTAAAAAGCTGTCAGATCAAGAGTTTCTAGACTTGATTGATCGATATCAACTAGATTCAGACCTTAAAAACTGGGGCAATAATGTCTGGCATGGCATGGTAGGAATTTACAAGATTCAGGAAGATTTAGATTTGAAAGATCCTGAAATTTTGCGTGCAATAGAAATCCATACAGTTGGAGCTGGCCAGATGACGGACCTAGACAAGGTCATCTACGTCGCAGACTATATCGAGCACAATCGTGCCTTTCCAGGTGTGGACCAGGCACGTGAGATTGCAAGTTTGTCACTAAATAAGGCGGTGGCCTATGAGACAGCTCATACTGTGGAGCATTTAGCTCACCAGGGCTTTCCCATCTATCCCCAAACCCTTGAAACCTATAACGCCTATGTGCACTATTTAAAAGAGGATTAAATGAAGACGGCTTTTATCATTATTGATGTACAAAATATTTTAGTGGAAACGGGGTTTCAGACAAAAGGTCTATTGGAAAAAATTTCTTATTTACAAAACCAAGCTAGAAGTAAGAATATCGAAATTATCTATGTTCAACATATTGAGAACCCTGAAGCCAAAACATCAGAAGATTGGCAGTTATCTGCGCTTTTAAATCGAAAACCTGATGAAAAGGTCTTTCAGAAGAAGTATAATAGTATTTTCAAAGAAACTGGTTTAAAAGAATACTTGGATAAACAGGGGATTGAAAAATTAGTTTTATGTGGTATGCAGACAGAATATTGTGTGGATACCTCTGTCAAGGTTGCCTTTGAATATGGCTATCAGCTTATTATTCCAGAAGGTGCTGTCACAACCTTTGATGGGGATGACATTCCAGCTGAAACGATAAATGAATTTTATGAGGACATTTGGGAGGGGCGCTTTGCAGATGTCCTAGATTACAAACATATTTTCTAGAAAGAGGATTAAATGAACGAAAAAGAATTACTAGAACTAGTCGTGAAAGCGGCTGATGAGAAACGTGCAGAGGATATCCTCGCACTTGATGTACAAGATTTGACTAGCGTGACAGACTACTTTGTTATCACTAGCTCAATGAACAGCCGTCAGTTGGATGCTATCGCTGACAATATCCGTGAAAAAGTAGCTGAAGCTGGCTTTAAAGGTAGCCATGTCGAAGGTGATGCGGCTGGAGGTTGGGTCTTGCTAGACCTCGGCAGTGTCGTTGTGCATATCTTTTCAGAAGAAATGCGTGCCCACTATAACCTAGAAAAGCTTTGGCATGAGGCTAATTCTGTAGATCTCTCAGAAACTTTATAGTCTTTTCCTTTATCTTTTATTACGGCATTAACTCTTTTTGCCTAACTCTAGTTATGCCTGCAATTCGTTGCCTAGTACTAAAAGCAAACGAAAAGACTATAGCGTTACAATTGAACTCAGTTGCAGTCAACTGGGTTTTATTTGCTTATTTTAGAAAAATTGATTGAAAGGTAAAGGGCGAGTGGTATTTGCCAGGGACGCTCTTTGTAACTTAATTATGCCTACTTATGAAACTTTTGCGGCTGTTTACGATGCTGTGATGGATGATAGTTTATACGACAAATGGACGGATTTTTCGCTACGCCATTTGCCTAAAACCAAGGAGAGAAAGAAACTCCTGGAACTGGCTTGTGGGACAGGGATTCAGTCTATGCGCTTTTCTCAAGCTGGCTTTGATGTGACTGGGCTTGATTTGAGTGCGGATATGTTGAAGGTTGCCGAAAAGAGAGCAGATTCAGCAAAGCAAAAGATTGATTTCATTGAAGGAAATATGCTGGATTTATCCAAGGCTGGTAAATACGACTTTGTGACCTGCTATTCCGATTCTATCTGCTACATGCAGGATGAAGTGGAGGTTGGAGACGTCTTTAAGGAAGTGTATAATGCCCTCAATGAAGATGGTGTCTTTATCTTTGATGTGCATTCGACCTACCAGACTGATGAGGTCTTCCCAGGCTATTCCTACCATGAAAATGCGGAAGATTTTGCCATGCTTTGGGATACCTATGAGGATGCAGCACCACATTCTATCGTGCATGAGCTGACTTTCTTTGTCAAGGAAGCAGATGGTTCCTTTAGTCGCCACGATGAAGTGCATGAGGAGCGTACATACGAGATCTTGACCTATGATATCTTGTTGGAACAGGCTGGTTTTAAGTCCTTCAAGCTTTATGCTGACTTTGAAGACAAAGATCCAACAGAAACAAGTACCCGTTGGTTTTTTGTGGCGCAGAAGTAGGAGATTAGCATGACCATTACAGGTATTATCGCGGAGTTCAATCCCTTTCATAATGGACACAAATACCTGCTGGAACAGGCAGAGGGACTGAAAATCGTTGCCATGTCTGGGAATTTCATGCAGCGTGGGGAGCCTGCTATCGTGGACAAGTGGACACGGGCTCAAATGGCACTGGAAAATGGTGCGGATTTGGTAGTGGAATTGCCCTTTTTAGTCAGTGTTCAAGCGGCGGATTTTTTCGGCCAAGGTGCAGTGGCTATCTTGGCTCGTTTGGGAATTGATACCTTAGCCTTTGGGACAGAGGAAGTTCTGGATTATCAGAAAATTGCTGACCTATACTCAGAACGTGGTCAAGAGATGGAGAAATTTGTGGATAATTTACCTGATTCTCTTTCTTATCCCCAGAAAACCCAAGCTATGTGGAAGGAATTTGCAGGTCTTGATTTTTCTGGTGATACGCCCAATCATGTCCTTGCTCTCGCCTATGCCAAGGCAGTAGCAGGGCGCAACATCAAACTTCATCCAATTCAACGTCAGGGAGCAGGTTACCATTCTGTAGACAAGAATGTTGAGTTTGCTTCGGCGACAGCCCTACGTCAGCACCAGAGGGACCAAGATTTCTTAGAACACTTTATGCCTTCTGTTGAGGTCTTTAACAATGCCAGTAAGGTTAGCTGGGAATATTATTTTCCACTCTTACGCTATCAAATCGTCTCAAATACAGACCTAACTAGCATTTATCAGGTCAATCAGGAAATGGCAGTGCGTATCAAGGATGCCATAAAGACAGCTCAGTCTGTGGAAGAGTTGGTTGAGGTTGTTGCTACCAAACGCTACACTAAGGCTCGTGTACGTCGCCTCTTGACCTATACCTTGGTTCAGGCTAGAGAAAGTGATTTGTCAGAATCCATTCATATCCTTGGATTTACCGAAAAAGGCAGACAACACCTCAAGTCTCTGAAAGATCAGGTCAATCTAGTTAGTCGAATCGGCAAAGAACCCTGGGATGCTATGACTCAAAAGGCAGATCAAGTCTATCAACTAGGACACCCAAGTATAACAGAACAAAATTTTGGCCGAGCACCAATCAGAAACGAATTAAATTAAGTCTACTGAAAGGTAGGCTTTTTTAGTTTTTTTCGAATAACTAGATAGAAAATAAAAAATCTTGTACAAGTTCCTGACAACTTTTTTCTTTTCGTGTATAATAGTGGAAAAGAGGTAAAACGAGGTATGGTTATGGAAGCAGTTCTTTACTCAACATTCCGAAATCATTTAAAGGACTATATGAAGAAGGTAAACGATGAGTTTGAACCTTTGACTGTGGTCAACAAAAATCCTGACGAGGATATTGTCGTTCTTTCAAAGAGTGAGTGGGATAGTATTCAGGAAACCTTGAGAATTGCTCAGAATAAGGAACTTTCTGACAAGGTCTTGCGAGGAATGTCCCAAGTTCGTGCAGGACATACTCAGGTGCATGTGATAGAGGAGTGATGGATGCTACTCAAGTTTACAGAAGATGCCTGGGCGGATTATTGCTACTGGCAAAACCAAGATAAGAAAACATTGAAAAGAATCAATAAACTAATCAAGGATATTCAACGCGACACTTTTACAGGAATTGGTAAACCAGAACCGCTCAAGTATGAGTACCAAGGAGCTTGGTCGCGTCGTATTGACGCAGAAAATCGCTTGATTTATATGATGGATGGTGAAAGCATCGCTTTTTTATCCTTTAAAGATCATTATTAAGTCTACTGAAAGGTAGGCTTTTTAACTTATTTTTTTCTAAAAAAATCTTTAAAATTTAATTAGGGAGAATAGCCTATTTTATTAGGAAAAATAAGGATTTTTAGCCTTGAAATGACCAAAATAACTTCAAATTAAGGTTTGTTAAAAATGATTTTTTATGGTAGAATGTATAGGAATGCATATCATTCGGATAAACAAATAAATTGAGGTAAAAACATGGAAATTATGGCGATTGTTATCGTTGTTTTTGCCGTCATCATTGGTTTAGTCATTGGATATGTCAGCATCTCAGTCAAGATGAAATCATCACAAGAGGCTGCAGAGTTGATGCTTTTAAATGCTGAACAAGAAGCAACTAATTTACGAGGACAAGCTGAGCGCGAAGCGGATTTATTACTAAATGAAGCTAAAAGCGAAAGCAAATCCCTTAAAAAAGAAGCACTATTGGAGGCTAAAGAAGAAGCCAGAAAATACCGTGAAGAAGTGGACGCTGAATTTAAATCAGAACGTCAAGAACTCAAGCAAATCGAAAGTCGTTTGACCGAACGTGCTAGCAGTCTTGATCGTAAAGATGATAATTTAACGAACAAAGAAAAAACACTTGAACAAAAAGAACAAAGTATTTCTGATAGAGCAAAAAACCTTGATGTACGTGAAGAACAACTAGAAGAAATTGAGAAACAAAAGCAAGGCGAATTAGAGCGTATCGGAACTCTAACTCAGTCGGAAGCAAAAGACATTATCTTGGCTCAGACAGAGGAAAACTTGACTAAGGAAATTGCTAGTCGTATTCGTGAGGCTGAGCAAGAAGTTAAGGAACGTTCAGATAAGCTGGCTAAGGATATCTTGGCCCAAGCCATGCAGAGAATTGCTGGTGAGTATGTAGCTGAGTCTACCAACTCTACGGTTCATCTGCCTGATGATACCATGAAAGGTCGTATCATTGGTCGTGAAGGGCGTAACATCCGTACGTTTGAAAGTTTGACAGGGGTTGATGTTATCATTGATGATACGCCAGAAGTTGTAACCTTGTCAGGTTTTGATCCGATCCGCCGTGAGATTGCCCGTATGACTATGGAAACCTTGCTTAAGGACGGACGTATCCACCCAGCTCGTATTGAAGAGTTGGTTGAAAAAAATCGTCAAGAGATTGATAACAAGATTCGTGAATATGGTGAAGCTGCAGCCTATGAAATTGGTGCACCGAACCTTCACCCTGACTTGATGAAGATTATGGGTCGCTTGCAGTTCCGTACTTCATACGGACAAAATGTCTTGCGTCATTCGATTGAAGTGGCTAAGTTGGCTGGTATCATGGCTAGCGAACTTGGTGAAAATGCTACCCTTGCCCGTCGTGCGGGATTCCTTCACGATATCGGTAAAGCCATTGACCGTGAAGTAGAAGGTAGCCACGTTGAGATTGGTACAGAATTGGCTCGCAAGTATAAGGAACACCCAGTTGTGATCAATACCATCGCTAGTCACCACGGTGATGTAGAACCTGAGAGTGTGATTGCAGTTATCGTTGCCGCGGCGGATGCCTTGAGTGCTGCCCGTCCAGGAGCTCGTAGCGAATCACTTGAAAGCTACATCAAACGTCTCCATGATTTAGAGGAAATTGCTAATAGCTTTGAAGGTGTTCAAAATAGCTTTGCCCTTCAAGCTGGTCGCGAAATCCGTATCATGGTAAATCCAGGTCAAATCAAGGACGACAAGGTCACAATCTTGGCTCATAAAGTTCGTGAGAAAATCGAAAACAATCTCGATTATCCAGGAAATATCAAGGTAACCGTGATTCGTGAACTTCGTGCAGTTGATTATGCAAAATAAATAAGAAAGAGCAGTTGAAAAATTACTGCTTTTTTGTTACACTAGATAGAAAGATTGTAGTGTGCAGAAATGGCTTTAGACATATAATCTTACAGAAATTTTCAAGTCATTTCACAAACTATCTAAAGGAGACATAATGGCAGACCGAGGCTTACTAATCGTTTTTTCAGGTCCTTCTGGAGTTGGAAAAGGAACGGTTAGACGAGAAATTTTTGAGAGTTCTGAAAACCAATTTCAATATTCTGTATCTATGACAACACGGGCACAACGTCCAGGTGAAGTAGATGGTGTTGATTATTTCTTCCGTACACGGGAGGAATTTGAAGAGTTGATCCGTCAAGGGCAAATGTTAGAGTATGCAGAGTATGTGGGTAACTATTATGGAACTCCTCTGACTTATGTTAATGAAACGCTTGATAAGGGAATCGATGTCTTTCTTGAAATTGAAGTGCAGGGAGCTCTTCAGGTCAAGAAAAAAGTTCCAGATGCGGTCTTTATCTTTTTGACACCGCCAGATTTGGAAGAATTGCAAGACCGTCTCGTAGGCCGTGGTACAGATAGTGCAGAAGTGATTGCTCAGCGTATCGAAAAAGCCAAGGAAGAAATTGCTTTGATGCGTGAGTATGACTACGCTATTGTAAATGACCATGTTCCTCTAGCGGCCGAACGTGTCAAACGTGTCATTGAAGCTGAACATTTCCGTGTAGACCGCGTGATTGGTCATTATCAGGATATGCTACCAAAGTCTCCGACTATTCGATAAAATTTAGAAAACAGGTACAAACAAATGATGCTTAAACCCTCTATTGATACCTTGCTTGACAAGGTACCATCAAAATATTCACTCGTCATCTTGGAAGCAAAGCGTGCTCATGAATTAGAAGCTGGAGCACCTGCTACTCAAGAATTTAAATCTGAAAAATCAACTCTTCGTGCCTTGGAAGAAATTGAATCAGGGAATGTAACCATCCACCCAGATCCAGAAGGAAAACGCGAAGCTGTTCGTCGTCGTATCGAAGAAGAAAGACGATTGAAAGAAGAAGAAGAAAAGAAAATTAAAGAGCAAATCGCGAAAGAAAAAGAAGAAGGTGAAAAAATTTAAGGTTGGGGGGACTCAATCTTATTTTTTCTATTGCAAGAATACTCAATCAATTAAAAGGATTTAAGAAGAGAAGGAGGTGAGGATATGGGTATTGCAAAAATCATTGTGGATGTTCCCTTGATGCAGACTGATCAACCTTATAGTTACAAGGTTCCTGAGGAATTTGAAGGAATGTTGGAAGTTGGCATGCGGGTTCATGTACCTTTTGGGAAGGCCAATCGCTTGATTCAGGGAATTGTTCTTGGATTGGAGTCTCAATCTGATACAGATGTGGCAGACGAGGACTTAAAAGAAATTGCCGAGGTACTTGACTTTTCTCCTGTCTTAACGGAGGAACAACTCTGGCTAGCAGAGGAACTACGTAAATCAGTCTTCTCATACAAAATTTCTATTCTTAAAGCCATGCTTCCTGGATTTTTGAACTCTAGTTATGATAAAATCCTCTATCCTCTGGAAGGTTTGAGTCAGGAAGATAAAGAGCGATTGTTCGGTTCGCAAGAATCTCTAGCCTTTTCATCTCTCGACCTAGAAAAGCAGGCTGAGATGATGCGATTGACTCGAAAAGGGCTTTTAAAACTAGAGTACCAGGCTGTGGATCAGAAGAAGGTTAAGACGCAGTCTTGGGTTGAAGTTCATCTTGAACAGTTAGAAAAGCTAGAAATTTCAAATCGTGCCAAGAAGAAATTGGAACTGCGAGAATACTTATTAGTACATCCTGAAACAGTTCCTTTGGCTGATTTGTTAGAACATTACTCACGCGAACAAGTCAATTTCTTCGTGGATCACGGTGCTATCACCATCGTGCAAAAAGAAGTCCAACGTTCAGCGGCTTATTTTGAAGGCATTGAGGCTAGCCAATCCTTAGAGTTAAATCCAGAACAAAAAGAAGCCTGTGAGGCGGTTGTTGGAGCGATTGGGAAAGAACATCCTCCATTTCTTTTACAAGGAATCACTGGAAGTGGGAAAACGGAGGTTTACTTGCAGATTATCCAAGGAGCCTTGGATATGGGGAAAACAGCGATTGTTTTAGTCCCAGAAATCTCTCTGACACCTCAAATGACAGAGCGTTTCATTGCTCGTTTTGGTGATAAAGTAGCGATTCTCCACTCTGGCTTGTCCAATGGTGAAAAGTACGATGAATGGCGCAAGGTGGAGCGAGGAGAAGCCCAGGTAGTTGTTGGTGCTAGGTCTGCCATTTTTGCACCTTTGAAAAATCTAGGGGTAATCATTATCGATGAGGAGCACGAGGCCAGCTACAAGCAAGACAGTAATCCGCGTTATCATGCTAGAGATGTGGCCATTTTACGAGCTCAGTACAATCAAGCTGCCCTAGTCCTTGGTTCTGCAACACCGAGTTTAGAAAGTCGTGCGCGTGCTGGCAAAGGTGTTTATCAACATCTCCGCCTGACGCAAAGGGCCAATCCTTTAGCAAGCATTCCTGAAGTTCAACTGATTGATTTCCGTGATTATATCGGGCAGAATGAAACATCAAATTTTACACCACCACTGATTGAGGCCATTAAAGATCGATTAGATAAAAAAGAGCAGGTTGTTCTCATGCTCAATCGTCGTGGTTATTCTAGCTTTGTCATGTGCCGTGAATGTGGGACCGTGGATACCTGTCCGAACTGCGATATTTCCTTGACGCTGCATATGGATACTAAGACTATGAACTGTCATTATTGTGGTTTTACGAAGGAAATTCCACATGTCTGTCCAAACTGTCAGAGTCGTAGCATTCGCTATTATGGAACGGGGACACAGAAGGCTTATGATGAGCTAGCGGAACTCTTTCCAGAGGCACGCATTCTACGCATGGATGTGGATACAACTCGTAAAAAAGGCAGTCACCAAGCTTTACTTGAACAATTTGGCAATGGTGAAGCGGACATATTGCTAGGAACCCAGATGATTGCCAAGGGATTAGATTTTCCAAATGTGACCTTGGTTGGTGTTCTCAATGCGGATACAGCCTTGAACCTGCCTGATTTTCGTTCTTCTGAGAGGACTTTCCAACTCTTGACCCAGGTAGCAGGCCGTGCCGGTCGCGCTGAAAAGGCAGGTCAGGTCTTGATTCAGTCCTATAATCCTAATCATTATGCCATTCGGTTCGCCAAGGATCAGGACTACGAAGGTTTCTATGCCTATGAAATGGGTATCAGACGTCAGTTGGGGTATCCACCTTATTATTTTACTATTGGAATCACCTTATCTCATAAAAAAGAAGAAGAGGTTCTTAGACGTGCTTATCAAGTCATGGAAATTTTGCGGTCAGGTTTATCGGATGCTAGTGTAATTCTAGGTCCGACGCCAAAACCTATCGCTCGTACTCATAACCTCTACCACTACCAAATTTTGATTAAATACCGTTTAGAAGATGAGTTGGCCTCGACCCTTAATCAGGTTTTGGCTCTAACTCAAGAACGTGAAAATAGCGAACTTCGTCTCAGTATTGACCACGAACCGCAACAATTTTTATAGAAGGAGAAAAGATGACAAAACTAATCTTTATGGGGACTCCCGACTTTTCAGCAACTGTTTTGAAGGGACTTTTGTCAGATGATCGCTACGAGATTGTAGCTGTTGTGACGCAACCAGATCGTGCTGTCGGCCGTAAAAAAGTCATCCAGGAAACCCCAGTGAAACAAGCTGCCAAAGAGGCAGGTCTGCCTATCTACCAACCAGAAAAATTATCGGGTAGTTCAGAAATGGAAGCTATCATGAACTTGGGCGCTGATGGGATTGTAACAGCCGCCTTTGGGCAATTTCTCCCAAGTAAACTCCTTGATAGCATGGATTTTGCAGTCAATGTTCATGCTTCTCTCCTTCCTAAACACCGTGGTGGTGCTCCGATCCATTATGCCTTGATTCAGGGTGATGAGGAGGCAGGAGTAACCATTATGGAAATGGTCAAGGAAATGGATGCCGGAGATATGATTTCTCGTCGTAGCATTCCGATTACAGATGAGGACAATGTCGGAACCTTGTTTGAAAAATTGGCCATTGTCGGTCGTGATCTGCTTTTGGATACTTTGCCTGCATACATTGCTGGCGAGATTCAACCAGAACCACAAGACCCAAGTCAAGTAACTTTCTCACCAAATATCAAACCTGAGGAGGAAAAACTGGACTGGAACAAGACCAATCGTCAACTCTTTAACCAAATCCGTGGGATGAATCCATGGCCAGTTGCTCATACCTTCCTCAAGGGAGATCGTTTTAAGATTTATGAAGCCCTGCCAGTAGATGGTCAAGGGACTCCGGGTGAGATACTATCCATCGGCAAGAAAGAATTGATCGTCGCAACAGCAGAAGGAGCTTTATCACTCAAGCAAGTCCAACCAGCAGGAAAACCTAAGATGGACATTGCTTCCTTCCTCAACGGTGTGGGACGAACTTTGGCAGTAGGAGAACGATTTGGTGACTAAAGTAGAAACGGCTAGAAGTTTAGCCCTAGAGGTATTGGAGGATGTCTTTATCCAACAAGCTTACTCCAATATCGCCTTAAATAAACATCTCAAGGGAAGTCAACTATCAGCTGCAGATAAGGGTTTGGTGACAGAGCTTGTGTATGGTACTGTAGCTCGAAAACTTACATTGGAGTGGTACATTTCTCACTTTATTGAGGATAGAGATAAGCTAGATAGCTGGCTCTATGTTCTGCTTCTCATGAGCGTCTATCAACTCCAATACTTGGATAAGCTTCCTGATCATGCAGTGGTCAATGAAGCGGTAGAAATTGCAAAAGCTCGTAAGAAGGGTAGTGAAAAACTGGTCAATGCTGTTCTTCGTCGTATTTTGCGTGAGGGCTTGCCAGCTATTGCCAGTATCAAACGTAAAAATAAGCGTGATTCCATTGCCTACTCTTTACCAGTTTGGTTGATTTCGAAACTCAAGGAAGAGTATGGAGAAGAGCGAGCTCAAGCTATTTTTGAAAGTCTATTGCAACGGAATAAAGCCAGTATCCGTGTGACCGATTTGAGCCGAAAAGAGGAAATCAAAGCTTTGCTTGGTGCAAGTGATTCTCTTTTATCTCCTGCTGGTCTGGTTAAGGAACAGGGGCACTTTGCAGGCCATGATTTGTTTGCTGAAGGGACTATTACTATCCAGGATGAGTCTAGTCAGTTGGTTGCACCGACACTAGAGTTACAAGGAGATGAGCAGGTTTTAGATGCTTGTGCGGCCCCTGGTGGAAAGACCGCCCATATGGCATCCTATTTGACGACAGGTCAGGTAACGGCTCTAGATCTCTATGACCATAAACTCACTTTGATTCAAGAAAATGCTCAGCGCTTAGGTGTAGCGGACCGTGTCCAAACGCAAAAACTGGATGCACGAAAAGTGCATGAGTTTTTTGGCAAGGATCAATTTGATAAGATTCTTGTTGACGCTCCTTGTTCAGGGATTGGTCTATTGCGTCGAAAACCAGATATCAAATATAATAAAGAGACAGCAGATTTCGCGTCATTACAGGAAATTCAGTTGGAAATATTAGGTAGTGTTTGTCAAACGCTACGTAAAGGTGGTATAATAACTTATAGTACCTGCACTATTGTCTCTGAAGAGAACTTTCAAGTTGTTCAAGCATTTTTAGAAAGTCATCCAGAGTTCGAGCAGGTTAAACTAGAACACGAATGTAAGGATATCGTGAAAAATGGTTGTATCCTCATTACTCCGGAATTATACGGAAGTGATGGATTCTTTATCAGCCAATTTCGCAAGATATCCAAGTAGGAAGGAACTGACATAATGGAGATTTCATTATTAACAGATGTGGGTCAGAAACGTACAAATAATCAAGACTATGTCAATCTTTTTGTCAACCGTGCCGGTCGTACAATGATCATCTTGGCTGATGGGATGGGAGGACACCGTGCAGGTAATATTGCCAGCGAGATGGCAGTAACTGATTTAGGTGTTGCCTGGGTTGATACGCAGATTGACACCGTTAATGAAGTTCGCGAATGGTTTGCCCACCATCTAGAAGTTGAAAATCAAAAGATTTATCAAATGGGGCGTGATGAAGCCTACAAGGGAATGGGGACAACTCTAGAAGCCCTTGCAATTATTGATCATCAAGCTATTTATGCTCATATTGGAGATTCTCGTATCGGTCTGATTCGTGGTGAAGAATACCATCAATTGACCAGTGATCATTCTTTGGTCAATGAATTGCTCAAGGCAGGTCAATTGACACCTGAAGAAGCTGAAGCACATCCACAAAAGAATATCATCACCCAATCTATCGGACAAAAAGACGAAATTCAACCTGATTATGGAATTGTCAGCTTGGAACCAGGTGACTATCTGGTCATGAATAGCGACGGTCTAACCAATATGATTTCAGGCAGTGAGATCTATGATATTGTGACAAGCGATATTTCGCTTGATGATAAGGCAGCCACTTTGGTACGCTTTGCCAACAATGCCGGAGGGCTTGATAATATTACAGTTGCCCTTGTTTCGATTAAGGAGGAGGCGGCAGAATGATCCAAATCGGCAAGATTTTTGCCGGGCGGTATCGGATTATCAAACAAATTGGTCGTGGAGGTATGGCAGATGTCTACCTGGCCAAGGATTTGATTTTAGATGGGGAAGAGGTAGCTGTTAAGGTCTTGAGGACTAACTACCAGACTGACCCGATTGCTGTTGCGCGTTTTCAGCGTGAAGCGCGTGCAATGGCTGACTTAGATCATCCCCATATCGTTCGGATAACGGATATCGGCGAAGAGGACGGTCAACAGTACCTAGCTATGGAATATGTAGCTGGTCTTGATCTTAAGCGCTATATCAAAGAACACTATCCCCTCTCAAATGAAGAAGCTGTCCGTATCATGGGACAGATTCTCTTAGCGATGCGCTTGGCGCACACTAAAGGTATTGTCCATCGTGACTTAAAGCCTCAAAATATTCTTTTAACTCCTGATGGAACGGCCAAGGTGACGGATTTTGGGATTGCTGTAGCCTTTGCAGAGACAAGTCTGACTCAGACCAACTCTATGCTGGGTTCTGTTCACTACTTGTCACCTGAGCAGGCTCGTGGCTCTAAGGCAACTGTGCAGAGTGACATCTATGCCATGGGGATTATTTTCTATGAGATGCTGACAGGGCATATCCCTTATGATGGTGATAGTGCAGTGACTATAGCCCTCCAGCATTTCCAAAAACCTCTTCCTTCGGTCATAGCTGAAAACCCATCTGTTCCCCAAGCTTTGGAGAATGTGGTCATCAAAGCAACTGCTAAAAAGCTTACAGATCGATACCAGTCGGTTTCAGAGATGTATGTTGATTTATCTAGCAGTCTATCTTATAACCGCAGAAATGAACCTAAACTTGTTTTTGATGATGCTACTAAGGCGGACACAAAGACATTGCCAAAAGTTTCTCAGACAACCTTGACCTCTATTCCTAAGGTTCAACCACAGATAGAAAGCCATCAGGCAACTAAAGCTAGCCCAGAAGTGAGCGCTAAAAAATCTGTGGAAAAACCGGTGAAAAAACGTCGTTTTAAAGCACGTTATCTAGTTCTACTAGCAAGTTTCGTACTGGTTGCTGCTTCTCTGGTGTGGATTTTGTCTAGAACACCAGCTACTGTTGAGATTCCAAAAGTTGCAGGTCAAACTGTCGCTGAAGCAAAAGAAAATCTGAAAAAAGCGAATTTTGAGATTGGTGAGGAGAAGACCGAAGCGAGTGATACCGTAGAAGAAGGTCGGGTCATCCGAACAGATCCAGATGCTGGCTCAGCTCGCAAAGAAGGGTCTAAAGTTAATCTAATCATATCTTCAGGTCAACAATCCTTTAAGCTTGGAAATTATGTTGGTCGTAAATCTGCAGATGTCATAGCAGAATTGAAAGGGAAAAAGGTTCCTGAAAATCTGATTAAGATTGAAGAAGAAGAGTCCAGTGAATCAGAACCAGGTGTGGTTTTAAAACAGAGCTTAGCAGAAGGTACGACTTATGATCTTACCAAGGCAACTTCTATCGTTTTGACTGTTGCTAAAAAGGTGACAACCGTGACCATGCCAAGTTATATTGGCTCAAGTCTTGAATTTACAAAGAATAACTTAATTCAAATTGTTGGTGTCAAGGAAGCTAATATCGAAGTCGTAGAGGTTTCGACAGCACCTGAGGGCACTGCTGAAGGAACTGTTGTCGATCAAAGTCCAAAACTAGGTGAGAAAGTTGATCTAAGTACGACACGTATAAAGATTTCTATTTATAAACCAAAAACCCCACCACCTTCTTCTTCTTTTTCTTCGGTTCCGTCTTCGAGCCAGCGTAACACTAACAGAGTAGATAATACAGTGCCATCACAAAGTCAATCGACTCCATCTTCGTCAACACATAATCAAACAGACGAACATAACACAGATAATTAATCAATCTTTGTCACAGTTTTTGTGACAAAGATTTTTTTTCCTTCAAATTTATGATAAAATAAAAAGGAGTTTTAGAAGGAGGAAAACATGGACGAAGTCAAACAACTGAATGCAGTGATCGATGTCATTATGCTAGCAGGAACGATTCTACTTCGCAATGGATCTGAGATTTATCGTGTTGAAGATACCATGATTCGGATTGCTCATTCACAGGGTATTATGGATTGTAATGTTTTAGCCATGCCTGCCGCCATTTTTTTCTCCATTGAAAATACAAATATCTCTCGCATGAAGCGAGTGACCTCCTCTGCTTATAATATTGAGAAGGTATGTGATGTCAACCAGATTTCACGGCAGCTTGTATCAGGACAGCTGGATCTGGATACAGCCTTTATCCAACTAAAGGAATTGAATGCCAAGGCACCTCCCTACACCAATATTCAACTAACTGCTGCAGCGACTCTCAGTGCTCCTTTCTTTTCAATCATGTTCGGTGGGAATGTCTACGATGCCATCGGAGCAGGAGTGGCGACCTTGTTTGCCTTTACTTTCTCTCTTTATGTAGAGAAGTTTATTCGTATTCCTTTTATGACAGCTTTTGCAGGTGCTCTTGTCTTCGGTTTGATTGCACAATTTTGGGCACGCTATTCTGGTTTGCCGTCGACGGCGGATTTAGTGATTGCAGGTGCGGTCATGCCTTTTGTACCTGGAATTGCTCTGACCAATGCTGTCCGAGATATTATGACCAATCACATTAACTCTGGTATGAGCAAGATGTTTGAATCCTTGCTGATTACCCTTGCCTTAGGGGCTGGAACATCAGTCGCCCTCGTACTCATGAACTAATATGACACTATCAACATTTTTATTGCAAGCTCTGGCAAGTTTGCTTGCCATTATCACCTTTTTAATCGTCTTAAATGTCCAGCGTTCTATGCTCATCCCTGGGGGTGTTTTGGGAATGTCAATCTGGCTCCTCTATCTAATACTCAAGGAGCCAACTAATGTCATTTTAGCAACCTTTATTGCTGCGGTAATTGGTTCTTGTATCAGCCAGATTATGAGCATTATCTACAAAACACCAGCCGTTGTTTTTGCTTTAGCCATCTTAGCTCCACTAGTTCCAGGTTACCTGTCCTATCGAACAACTTCCTTCTTCGTTACAGGTGACTACGGCCATGCCATTTCTAGTGCCATTTTAGTCATGATGTTGGCTCTCGTTATTTCCATTGGAATGGCCAGTGGAACAGTTTTGTTGAAATTGTATCATTATCTCAAAAAGAATCGAGCTAGCTAAGACTCGATTTTTTATGGCTCTTCAGTTCAGTTTGTTAGAGTATCCTAAAATGAGATAAACTTTTAAAAAAGAACTTGATTTGGGGAATCAAGTCTTTTTTCGCTCATTTGATCTCAATTATGATAAAATAGAGATGAACGAATTTTTATAATGAATGATAAAAATAGAGGTAAATATGAAAATCGGTATTGATAAGATTGGTTTTGCAACCAGTCAATACGTTTTGAAATTACAAGATTTAGCAGAAACTCGAGGGACTGATTCTGAAAAATTGAGTAAAGGACTCCTTTTAAAAGAATTGAGTATTGCTCCTTTAACAGAGGATGTTGTTACCTTGGCTGCTAGTGCAGGAAATTCTATCCTGACTGAAGAAGAAAAGCAAGAGATTGATATGGTTATCGTTGCGACTGAATCTGGGATTGACCAGAGTAAAGCTGCAGCTGTCTTTGTACACGGTTTGCTTGGGATTCAACCATTTGCTCGTAGTTTTGAAATCAAGGAAGCTTGTTATGGTGCAACAGCGGCCCTTCACTATGCTAAGTTACACGTAGAAAATTCTCCAAAATCAAAAGTTTTGGTACTAGCCAGTGATATTGCAAGGTATGGTGTTGAAACTCCTGGAGAACCAACTCAAGGAGCCGGCTGTGTTGCTATGTTGATTAGCCAAAATCCACGAGTTATGGTATTCAACAACGATAACGTTGCGCAGACTCGTGATATTATGGACTTCTGGCGTCCAAATTACTCGACAACACCATTTGTAAATGGGGTTTACTCAACACAGCAATATCTTGATAGCTTAAAAACGACTTGGGAAGAGTACCAAAAGCGTTATGACTGTAACTTGGACGATTTTGAAGCTGTATGTTTCCACTTGCCATATCCGAAGCTAGCTCTCAAAGGATTGAAAAAAATCCTAGACAAATCCTTGCCTCAAGAGAAGAAGGACTTGCTTCAAAAGCACTTTGATGAATCTATTATTTATAGCCAAAAAGTTGGAAATATCTATACAGGTTCACTCTTCTTAGGTCTCTTGTCTCTTCTTGAAAATTCTGATAGCCTAAAAGCTGGGGATAAGATTGCCCTCTACAGCTATGGTAGTGGGGCTGTATCTGAGTTCTTTAGTGTAGAATTGGTTGAAGGCTATGAAAATCAATTGCAAAAAAATCGTCTAGAATTGCTAGACCAACGTCAAGCATTGAGCGTAGCTGATTATGAACGAATGTTCTTTGAGGAAGCCCAATTAGATGAGTCTGGATCTGCAACGATGTCAGGTTATGAAGGGCAAGACTTTGCCCTTGTTGAGATTGTAGACCACCAACGTCGCTACAGCAAGGTTGAAAAATAATGAAAAAAAATTGGAATGGATTTGCTAAAAAATCAATTCAAGAGCGCCTAGAGTTCGTTAAGTCTCAGGCGCTTACTTCTATCGAAGCCCAAGAAAGTCTTGAGCAGAATGAAAATCTTAGTATAGCAGTTGCGGACCAACTGAGTGAAAATGTAGTGGGGACCTTCTCACTTCCATACTCAGTAGTTCCAGAAGTGTTGGTAAATGGTCAAGAGTACACAGTTCCTTATGTAACAGAAGAACCATCTGTTGTTG
This sequence comes from Streptococcus pseudopneumoniae, assembly GCF_001072375.1. Taxonomy (GTDB): domain Bacteria; phylum Bacillota; class Bacilli; order Lactobacillales; family Streptococcaceae; genus Streptococcus; species Streptococcus pseudopneumoniae_L. Next base: position 1,159 of record NZ_JVKV01000032.1, on the reverse strand, counting down.
CTGCAGCTAGTTTTGCTAGTAAGATTATCAAACGTGTGGGTGGTTTTACTGCTCAGGTTCATCAACGCCAAATGATTGGTCAGGTAGCTCTTTATCAGGTTCCAGATAGGGATAAAGCATGTCAGGCTATTTTGAGTCAGAAAGCAGAGCTACTCGAACAAGCAAACCAAGCCTATCCCTCTATTGTCAAACGTGGTGGTGGAGCGAGAGAGCTAACAGTTGAAAAAATTTCTGGTGAGGCTGACTTTTTAGTGGTTTATCTCCATGTCGATACTCAGGAAGCCATGGGAGCTAATATGCTCAATACCATGCTTGAAGCTTTAAAACCTAGCTTAGAGGCTCTAAGTCAAGGGCGAAGTTTAATGGGCATTCTATCCAACTATGCAACAGATTCTCTAGTAACTGCAACTTGTCGGATTGCCTTTCGTTATTTGAGTCGCCAAAAAGATGAAGCGCGTGAACTAGCTGAAAAAATGGTTTTAGCCAGCCAGTTTGCTCAAGCAGATCCTTATCGAGCAGCTACTCACAATAAGGGAATCTTTAATGGAATCGATGCTCTCTTGATTGCGACAGGAAATGATTGGCGTGCCATCGAAGCAGGAGCACATGCCTATGCCAGTCATGATGGTGCTTATCGAGGTCTCAGTCGTTGGACGATGGATTTGGAAACAGAAGAGCTAATAGGAGAGCTGACTATGCCGATGCCAGTTGCTACCAAGGGTGGATCAATTGGTCTTAATCCTCGTGTAGTTCTCAGCCATGAGTTGCTAGGTCATCCATCAGCTAAGGAATTGGCTCAAATTATCGTTTCGATTGGTCTTGCACAGAATTTTGCAGCCCTTAAGGCTTTGGTCAGTACAGGTATTCAGCATGGACACATGAAACTTCAGGCAAAGTCGTTAGCACTTTTAGCAGGTGCGACTGAGGCAGAAGTGCCTAAGTTGGTAGAAAACTTGATTGCTGAAAAAACCTTTAATTTAGAAAAAGCGCAAACGCTATTGAAACATTTAAGATCATAAGAAAAACTCAGACGAATCTAGTCTGAGTTTTTTTGTTTATACTCAATGAAAATCAAAGAACAAACTAGGAAGTTAACCGCAGGCTGTTCAAAACACTGTTTTGAGGTTGCAGATGGAAGCTGACGTGGTTTGAAGAGATT
>NZ_JVKV01000031.1 GCF_001072375.1 Streptococcus pseudopneumoniae | reverse complement strand
GGTCTAACTCCCTGCAAGAGGTAGTGGCGGCCTGACAGAGCCCTGATCTGTTAATCTATGAAAAAGAAGGAATTTATGCCAATTGAAAAAACCAATTATCGAATTCAAAAACGTTTCTAAAGTTTTTGAAGATAGCAACACCAAGGTTCTCAAAGATATTAATTTTGAGTTGGAAGAAGGGAAATTTTATACACTGCTAGGAGCATCTGGTTCAGGAAAATCAACCATTCTCAATATCATTGCTGGTTTGCTGGATGCAACCACTGGAGATATTTTACTGGATGGCGTGCGAATCAATGATATCCCAACTAATAAGCGCGATGTTCATACAGTCTTCCAATCTTATGCCTTGTTTCCGCATATGAATGTCTTTGAAAATGTTGCCTTTCCATTGCGTTTGCGTAAGGTCGATAAAAAAGAAATCGAACAACGTGTATTAGAAGTTCTCAAAATGGTACAGTTGGAAGGTTTTGAAAAACGTTCAATCCGTAAGCTTTCTGGAGGACAACGCCAGCGTGTAGCTATTGCGCGTGCGATTATCAACCAGCCTCGTGTGGTACTCTTGGATGAACCTTTGTCAGCCTTGGACTTGAAATTGCGAACAGACATGCAGTACGAACTGCGTGAACTGCAGCAGCGATTGGGCATTACCTTTGTTTTTGTTACCCATGATCAAGAAGAAGCCTTGGCTATGAGTGACTGGATTTTCGTTATGAATGACGGTGAAATTGTTCAGTCAGGAACACCAGTTGACATCTACGACGAGCCAATCAACCACTTTGTTGCAACCTTTATCGGTGAATCAAACATCTTGCCTGGAACTATGATTGAGGACTACTTGGTCGAGTTTAACGGCAAACGCTTTGAAGCGGTCGACGGTGGGATGAAACCAAATGAACCGGTTGAAGTCGTGATTCGTCCAGAAGACTTGCGCATAACACTTCCAGAAGAAGGCAAGCTCCAAGTTAAGGTCGATACTCAGCTCTTCCGTGGGGTTCACTATGAGATTATCGCCTATGATGAACTGGGTAATGAATGGATGATTCACTCAACTCGTAAGGCTATTGTGGGCGAGGAAATCGGTCTGGACTTTGAACCAGAAGACATCCACATCATGCGTCTCAATGAAACAGAAGAAGAGTTCGATGCTCGTATCGAAGAGTACGTAGAAATCGAAGAGCAAGAAGCAGGTTTGATTAACGCTATTGAGGAGGAAAGAGATGAAGAAAACAACCTCTAAACTCTTTGTAGTGCCCTACATGCTTTGGATTGCACTCTTTGTTTTGGCACCCTTGGTCTTGATATTCGGGCAATCCTTTTTCAACATCGAAGGCCAGTTCAGTTTAGAAAACTATAAATCCTATTTTGCGTCACAAAATTTAACCTATCTCAAAATGAGTTTTAACTCAGTCCTCTATGCTGGGATTGTAACTCTGGTGACGCTTCTTATCAGCTACCCAACAGCTCTCTTTTTGACTCGTCTCAAGCACCGTCAACTTTGGCTCATGCTCATCATTTTGCCAACTTGGATCAACCTTCTCCTCAAGGCCTATGCCTTTATTGGGATTTTTGGGCAAAATGGCTCTATCAACCAATTCCTTGAATTTATCGGAATCGGTTCGCAGCAGTTGCTCTTTACGGATTTCTCATTTATCTTTGTCGCAAGCTACATCGAGCTTCCATTTATGATTTTGCCCATCTTCAATGTCTTGGATGATATGGATAATAATCTCATCAATGCCAGCTATGACCTAGGTGCGACCAAGTGGGAAACCTTCCGTCATGTCATCTTCCCTCTGTCTATGAATGGGGTGCGAAGTGGTGTCCAATCTGTCTTTATCCCGAGTTTAAGTCTCTTTATGTTGACCCGTTTGATTGGAGGGAACCGAGTCATTACCTTGGGGACTGCTATCGAGCAGAACTTCCTAACAAACGATAATTACGGTATGGGTTCAACTATCGGTGTTGTTCTTATCCTAACCATGTTTATCACCATGTGGGTGACTAAGGAAAGGAGAGAACGATGAAAAAATTATCGAATCTTTACCTAGCCTTTGTCTTTATCGTCCTTTATTTGCCAATCTTTTACTTGATTGGTTACGCCTTTAATGCTGGGGATGATATGAATAGCTTCACAGGCTTTAGTTTGTCTCACTTTGAAACCATGTTTGGTGATGGAAGACTCATGCTAATCTTGGTTCAGACCTTTTTACTAGCCTTCCTATCAGCCCTGATTGCGACTGTTATTGGGACTTTTGGTGCCATTTACATCTACCAATCACGAAAAAAATATCAAGAAGCCTTCTTATCTCTTAATAACATTTTGATGGTTGCACCAGACGTTATGATTGGTGCCAGCTTCTTGATTCTCTTTACCCAACTCAAGTTTTCACTCGGTTTTCTGACTGTTTTGTCTAGTCACGTAGCCTTCTCGATTCCAATCGTAGTGCTTATGGTCTTGCCTCGATTAAAAGAAATGAATGGAGATATGATCCATGCAGCCTATGACCTTGGAGCTAGTCAGTTTCAGATGTTCAAGGAAATTATGCTTCCTTACCTAACACCGTCTATCATTGCAGGTTACTTCATGGCTTTCACCTATTCCCTAGATGACTTTGCCGTGACCTTCTTTGTAACGGGGAATGGCTTTTCAACCTTGTCAGTTGAGATCTACTCTCGGGCTCGTAAGGGAATTTCGCTAGAAATCAATGCACTCTCAGCCTTGGTCTTTCTCTTTAGTATTATCCTAGTTGTCGGATATTACTTCATTTCACGTGAGAAGGAGGAGCAAGCATGAAACGACTCTATTCATTTTTAGCAGGAATTCTAGCCATTATCCTTGTTTTGTGGGGAATTTCTTACCATCTTGACAGTAAAATCAATAGTCGCGATAGTCAAAAATTGGTTATCTACAACTGGGGAGACTATATCGCCCCTGAACTTCTGGAAAAATTTACAGAAGAAACAGGAATCCAAGTCCAGTATGAGACCTTTGACTCCAACGAAGCCATGTACACGAAAATCAAGCAGGGTGGAACGACTTATGATATTGCCATCCCAAGTGAGTACATGATTAACAAAATGAAGGACGAAGACCTTCTAGTTCCACTGGATTATAGTAAGATTGAGGGCATTGAGAATATTGGTCCAGAATTTCTAAACCAGTCCTTTGACCCAAACAACCAGTACTCTATCCCATACTTCTGGGGGACCTTGGGAATCGTCTACAATGAAACTATGGTGGAAGAAGCGCCTGAACATTGGGACGACCTTTGGAAGCCAGAGTATAAAAACTCTATCATGCTCTTTGATGGGGCGCGTGAAGTACTTGGTTTAGGTCTTAACTCGCTAGGCTATAGCCTCAACTCTAAAGATCCACAGCAGTTGGAGGAAACGGTAGATAAGCTCTATAAGCTAACACCTAATATCAAGGCTATTGTGGCGGATGAGATGAAGGGTTACATGATTCAGAATAACGCTGCCATCGGTGTGACCTTCTCTGGTGAAGCCAGTCAGATGCTAGAGAAAAATGAAAATCTTCGCTATGTCGTACCGACAGAGGCCAGCAATCTCTGGTTTGACAATATGGTCATTCCCAAAACAGTTAAAAACCAAGACGCAGCCTATGCCTTTATCAACTTTATGTTGAAGCCTGAAAATGCTCTGAAAAATGCGGAGTATGTCGGCTATTCAACACCAAACAATGCTGCTAAGGAAATGCTCCCTGAGGAGACAAAAGAGGATAAGTCCTTCTATCCTGATGCAGATACTATGAAACACCTAGAAGTTTATGAGAAGTTTGACCATAAATGGACAGGAATTTACAGCGACCTCTTCCTACAATTTAAGATGTATCGGAAGTAGGAGATTTCCAACTATCGGAAATAACAATTAAATAAAAATAAAACCTAGCCATAGAAAATTCAGCATGTTATGGCTAGGTTATTTATTAAAATAGATCATGAATTAGTAGAAAAATATACTTAATCATGCTATAATTTCGATAGAGTTAAAGGATTTTATGCTTATGATTGAGGTAGTAGCTATGATAAAAAAAGCTATTTTTAGAGGAATGATTCCTTTTGTCATTATGACCAGTTTAGCAATTTTTATGACACTTCAAGGGATCGATGTTTTTCAAGTTAAAAGTACATTTTTGGTTGGCGTCATTGCTACCTCGATAGCATCAGCATCGGTAATTTATGAAATTGAAAAATGGTCGCTATTTAAACAATCTATTATACATTTTATCATCATGCTTTTTACTGTTCTTCCCTGTCTTCTATTTAGTGGATGGTATAAGTTGGTCTCAATTTTGGATTATCTCATTGTTTTAGGTCAATTCTTATTGGTTGGAAGTTTCTTGTGGTCTATCGCCTATATAATATTTGGTAAACTGTTAAAAAAATAAGTTTTACTTCATGGTTATTAACCTTGACTCAAACTCAAAAAAACGGTATAATACTAGAGTTGAGAATTGATTTTCTCTCCATCTTAGTTCAGAGAATTGGCGGTGCTGCGAGCCATCTAAGATAGAAAATCATGCTACTCAATTCAACAATTGCATAAGAATCAAAGAATGACAAGTTCATTGAATGAAGGTGGCACCGCGGTTTTTCGCCCTTCGTGATATGGATTTGTCTTTTATTTTTGGAGGTGTTTATGAGAACATTTCTTGTCAAACAAAAATTTCGCCTAAGTGGTGAACGCTTTGATATCAAGGATGAGTTGGGCAATGTCGCCTATCAGGTTGAAGGTTCATTTTTTAAGATTCCTAAAACTTTTACCATCTATGATGTTGCTGGTGAACAGGTCAGTGAGATTAGTAAGGAAGTCTTAACTTTCCTACCTCGTTTTGAGATTCAACTGACTAATGGAGATCATTTTTATATCCGAAAGAAGTTGACTTTCTTCAGAGATAAGTATGAGTTTGACAATCTCGGTCTTCGTATCGAAGGAAATGTCTGGGATTTGAATTTTAAATTGCTGGATGATCGTGACCAAGTGATTGCTGAGATTACCAAGGAACTTTTCCATTTAATCTCTACCTATACCGTAACCGTCTATGATGAATCTTATGCAGACCTAGTCATTTCCCTCTGCGTTGCGATCGACTATGTGGAAATGCTAGAAAGCCAATCAAATTAGTAAAAAGGAGATACATATGAAACAATTATCTAGTGCACAAGTCCGCCAAATGTGGCTTGATTTCTGGGCTACAAAAGGCCACTCAGTAGAACCATCTGTTAGCTTGGTTCCAGTAAACGACCCAACACTTTTGTGGATCAACTCAGGTGTTGCCACTCTTAAAAAATACTTTGATGGAACCATCATTCCTGAAAATCCACGTATTACCAATGCTCAAAAGGCTATCCGTACCAATGATATCGAAAACGTAGGTAAGACTGCTCGTCACCATACTATGTTTGAAATGTTGGGGAACTTCTCAATCGGGGATTACTTCCGTGACGAAGCAATTACATGGGCATATGAGCTTTTAACAAGTCCTGAGTGGTTTGACTTCCCTAAAGACAAACTTTACATGACTTATTATCCAGATGACAAAGATTCATACAACCGCTGGATTGAAGTGGGAGTAGATCCAAGTCATTTGATCCCAATCGAAGATAACTTCTGGGAAATCGGTGCTGGACCTTCTGGACCTGATACAGAAATCTTCTTCGACCGTGGAGAAGCCTTTGACCCAGAAAATATCGGTCTTCGTCTTCTTGCAGAAGATATCGAAAATGATCGTTATATCGAAATCTGGAACATCGTATTGTCACAATTTAACGCAGACCCTGCTGTTCCTCGTAGCGAGTACAAGGAATTGCCACACAAAAACATTGATACGGGCGCTGGTTTGGAGCGTTTGGTAGCTGTTATCCAAGGTGCTAAGACAAACTTTGAAACAGACCTCTTCATGCCGATCATTCGCGAAGTGGAGAAATTGTCTGGTAAGGTTTATGACCAAGATGGCGACAACATGAGCTTTAAAGTTATCGCTGACCACATCCGTTCTCTTTCATTTGCTATCGGTGATGGTGCCCTTCCTGGAAATGAAGGTCGTGGTTATGTCCTTCGTCGTCTTCTTCGTCGTGCCTCTATGCATGGTCAAAAATTGGGTATCAATGAGCCTTTCCTTTACAAACTCGTTCCAACTGTTGGAAAAATCATGGAAAGCTACTACCCAGAAGTGCTTGAAAAACGTGACTTTATTGAGAAAATCGTTAAGAGCGAAGAAGAGTCATTTGCTCGTACTCTTCACTCAGGTCAACACTTTGCCCAAGGTATCGTAGCAGACTTGAAAGAAAAAGGACAATCTGTCATTGCTGGTCAAGATGTCTTTAAACTCTATGATACATACGGATTCCCAGTAGAGTTGACAGAAGAAATCGCTGAAGAAGCAGGGATGACTGTAGACCGTGAAGGTTTCGAAGCAGCCATGAAGGAACAACAAGAACGTGCGCGTGCCTCTGCTGTCAAAGGCGGATCTATGGGTATGCAAAATGAAACCCTTCAAAACATCACTGTAGAAAGTGTCTTCAACTATAATGCTAGCCAATTGTCTTCTAAGTTGGTTGCTATCGTAGCTGACAATGCCGAAGTAGAAGCTGTATCAGAAGGAACTGCGTCACTTATCTTTGCAGAGACACCTTTCTACGCTGAAATGGGTGGACAAGTTGCGGACCATGGTCAAATCTTGGATGCTGCAGGAAATGTCGTAGCTACAGTAACAGACGTTCAAAAAGCACCAAACGGACAAGCATTGCACACCGTTGAAGTTCTTGCTCCTCTTGCATTGAACCAAGAATACACTTTGGCTATCGATAGCAATCGTCGTCATCGTGTTATGAAGAACCACACAGCCACTCACTTGCTCCATGCGGCTCTTCACAATATTCTTGGCCATCATGCCACTCAAGCAGGTTCACTTAATGAAGTAGAATTCCTTCGCTTTGACTTCACTCACTTCCAAGCTGTCACTCCTGAAGAATTGCGTGCTATTGAGCAACAAGTCAATGAGAAGATTTGGGAAGCCATTGCAGTGGAAACAGTTGAGACTGATATTGACACAGCTAAAGAAATGGGAGCTATGGCCCTCTTTGGTGAGAAATACGGTAAGGAAGTTCGCGTAGTCACTATCGGTGACTATTCAGTAGAGCTTTGTGGTGGTACTCACGTTGGCAATACTTCTGAAATCGGTCTCTTCAAGATTGTCAAAGAAGAAGGGATCGGATCAGGAACTCGTCGTATCTTGGCAGTGACTGGTAAGGAAGCCTTTGAAGCTTATCGTGAACAAGAAGACGCTCTGAAAGCAGTCGCAGCAACCTTGAAAGCTCCTCAACTCAAGGAAGTACCTCACAAGGTGGAAGGTCTTCAAGAACAACTCCGTCAATTGCAAAAAGAAAATGCAGAATTGAAGGAAAAAGCAGCAGCAGCAGCAGCGGCAGCAGGTGATGTCTTCAAGAATGTTCAAGAAGCAAACGGTCACCGTTACATTGCCAGCCAAGTTTCAGTATCAGATGCAGGTGCCCTTCGTACATTTGCGGATAACTGGAAACAAAAAGATTACTCTGATGTCCTTGTTCTTGTCGCAGCTATCGGTGACAAGGTCAATGTCCTTGTAGCTAGCAAGACAAAAGAGGTACATGCAGGTAATGTGATTAAAGAATTAGCTCCAATCGTCGATGGACGTGGTGGTGGTAAACCAGACATGGCCATGGCAGGAGGAAGCAACCAAGCGAAAATCCAAGAATTGTTGGATGCAGTAGCAGGTAAATTGTAAGAAAGTAAAGATCTATCCAATCGGATAGGTCTTTTTGTTTAAAAATCATAGAGCAGTTGATTTCTTTGAAGAATAAGCGTATAATATATAAAAATGATTGAGTGCTCACTCAATTTTGTTAGGGAATAGGAGAATTAGATAATGGTTATTAAAGCAATACAGTATAATCGTTTTGGTGATGAAAAAGTTCTAGATTTAGTAAATATTACATCTGAACCATTAAAAATGAATCAAGTTAGGGTAGCAGTATTTGCTGTTGGTTTAAATCCTATTGATTATAAAACTTTCGAGGGGGCAAAGCCACTTCGTTTTTTGACTTTCTTAACAAAATTAAAACAACCAAGTCGTTGGTTTGAATCAAAATCATCTTTATTTCCAAGAGGATTAGCTAGGGATTTTGCTGGTGTTATAACGGAAATTGGTGAAGGAGTGAGCCGTTTTTCAGTAGGTGACAAGGTTTTTGGAACAATAATAAGTGATCCTGGACTTGGTACTAAGAGGGGTGCGTTAGCAACAGAAATTTGTGTTTATGAATCGGAAATCGCATTGAAACCAGATAAGATTGACATGAATCATGCTGCTACTATGGGTGTAGCCTCTTTAACTGTCGGAGGTGCTTTTAGAAGAATTCATTTAAATTCAAAAGATGTTGTAGTTATTTCAGCAGCTTCAGGTGGCATTGGTAGCATTGCAGTACAGTATGCGGTTGCTAAGGGCGCAACTGTTATTGGTATTGCGAGCAAGAATAATGCAAAATATTTAGAGTCTTTAGGAGCTATACCAGTAACTTATGAAGAGGATGTCCAAAAGTCTCTTTTATCAGTAGCTCCAAAACCTATTACAAAATTCTTGGATTGCTATGGTGGTGATTACGTTAAATTAGCTTTCCATCTTGGATTGAACGGAACTGATATTGGAACTTTAGTACCTTCACCATTTGTTATGATAAAAGGGGCTCAGTTCACTGGGCCAAGACATTCTACATATGATGATTTAAGAATTCTAGAGGAGATGGTTTCAGATGGAAAAGTTCAGCTAAATATTGAGAAAGAGTATAGTTTTTCTCTGGAGTCTGTTAGAGAGGCATATCGTAGTCTGAAATTGGGACATACTCGTGGTAAAAGAATTATTAAAATAAGAGAGTAGATAGAGGGGGTAGCAATGGAAAGTATAGAATATAAATTTGCTGAGACATTAAAAAGCAGTGAATTAAGTTTAAAACAACGTCAAGTATTAATGTCAAGTTTAAAATTATTTTCAGATATTGGATTTGAAAACACAACATCTAATCTTATTGCTGAACATGCTGGCGTCTCAGAAGGAACCGTTTTTAGTTATTTTAAAACCAAGGAAGGTATCCTAGATGCTATTTTATCTAGATTTCTAGAACAAGTTATTCCAGAGGTAATTGCTGATTTTTCAGATAAGAGATTTACAATAGAGCAAAAATCTTTTTCACTTTTTCTAAGAAGCATCGTTCGGGATAGGTTAATTTTTATTCATAACAATAAAATGCAAGTTAAAATTCTTTTGAGTCGTTCACTTATTGATAAAACTATTTCTGAAGAGTTAGGGAATATCATTGTACACTCTATCATTAATCCGATTAGTCCTGTTTTGAATCAATTTAAAGAAAATGGTGTTATCCGAGATTGGTCAAATGAAAGGATCGTTCGCTATATTTTAGCTTTAAGTCTTTCTTATATTGTTCCTATGATTATAAATGACAAAGAAGATATAAACATTGATAAAGTAACAAATGAAATTGTCGAATGTCTTTCTTTTTCCTTAGTTATCGTAAAATAACTCTTAATTTTAAGTTCACTAAAAAATTAAGAGAGCTCTTTTTAAAACCAAAATAAAAATCCCCAATCGAAGTGATTGAGGATTTTTGTGTTGATTTATCTTACACAATCCCTTGTGCAATCATAGCGTTTGCTACATTTTCAAAGGCTGCAATGTTTGCACCTGCAAGGTAGTCAGTTCCAAGACCGTAAGTTTCTGCAGTTGTTTTAGCTGTGTTGAAGATGTTAGTCATGATATCTTTGAGACGACCATCAACTTCTTCACGTGTCCATGAAAGGCGAAGGCTGTTTTGGCTCATTTCAAGAGCTGATACAGCTACCCCACCAGCATTGGCAGCTTTAGCAGGTCCGTAAAGGATTCCATTTTCCTTGTAGACTTTGATAGCTTCAAGGTCACTAGGCATGTTAGCTCCTTCAGATACACAGATAACTCCTTGAGCAACCAAGCGTTTCGCAGCTTCACCATTGATCTCATTTTGAGTCGCACATGGAAGAGCGATGTCATAGTTACCAGTGTAAGTCCATACAGAACCTTCGTAGTAAGTAGCAGTTGGTTTTTCTGCAGCGTACTCAGTCAAACGAGCACGGCGTTTTTCTTTAACGTCTGTAAGAAGGTCAAAGTCGATACCATTTTCATCGATGACATAACCATTTGAGTCAGATACAGAGATAACAGTTGCACCAAGTTCAGTTGCTTTTTGAAGAGCGTATTGAGCTACGTTACCAGAACCTGAAATCACAACTTTCTTACCAGCAAAGCTATTGCCGTTTGCTTTAAGCATTTCTTCAGTGTAGTAAACCAAACCGTAACCAGTTGCTTCTGGACGAATCAAGCTACCACCAAATCCAAGAGGTTTACCAGTCAAGACACCAGCATCAAATTGGTTGAGGCGTTTGTATTGTCCGTAAAGGTAACCAATCTCACGTCCACCAACACCGATATCACCAGCAGGTACGTCAAGAGATGGTCCGATGTATTTTTGCAACTCAGTCATGAAGCTTTGGCAGAAGCGCATCACTTCAGCATCAGTTTTACCTTTAGGATCAAAGTCTGATCCACCTTTACCTCCACCGATTGGAAGTCCAGTCAAAACGTTTTTAAAGATTTGTTCGAATCCGAGGAATTTCAAGATCCCTTGGTTTACAGTTGGGTGGAAACGAAGTCCGCCTTTATATGGTCCAACAGCTGAGTTAAATTGAACACGGTAACCACGGTTAACTTGAACTTTTCCATCACGGTCAACCCAAGGAACACGGAAAGAAATCACGCGCTCAGGTTCTGTGATTCGTGCCAAGATGTTTTCTTCAATATACTCAGGGTGTTTTTCAAAGACAGGCTCCAAAGTGCTGAAGAATTCTTCAACCGCCTGGAGAAATTCAGCCTCATGCCCGTTACGAGCTTTTACAGTTTCAAACACGCTTTGGATATATTCTTTAGCAGATGTCATATCGTTCTCCTTTTTGTTGTCATATTTTATTACATGAGACATTATAGCAGAAAATTTTTTCAGTGTAAAGAAAAAAACATAAATTTTCTAAAAATTCTTTCAATTTAAAATGACTGATTCAAAACATGCTAAAAAACGAACCTTTTCTATGGAAATGGTTTTATTGAAAAGCAAAAGTCAAAGTATGGTATAATAATAGACATAAAAAGGAATCTGGAGGAACAGAATCATGGTATCAACTAAAACACAGATTGCTGGTTTTGAGTTTGACAATTGCTTGATGAATGCAGCAGGAGTTGCTTGTATGACAGTTGAGGAGTTGGAAGGTGTCAAAAACTCAGCAGCAGGAACCTTTGTCACTAAAACAGCAACCTTGGAATTTCGTCAGGGAAATCCGGAACCACGTTATCAAGATGTTCCACTCGGTTCTATCAACTCTATGGGGCTACCAAATAATGGTTTAGACTACTATCTGGACTATCTTTTGGACTTGCAGGAAAAAGAGCCAAACCGTACTTTCTTCCTATCTCTAGTTGGCATGTCTCCAGAGGAAACTCATACCATTTTGAAAAAGGTTCAAGAGAGTGATTTTCGAGGTCTAACTGAACTCAATCTCTCATGTCCAAATGTTCCTGGTAAACCTCAGATTGCCTATGACTTTGAAACTACAGACCGTATCTTGTCAGAAGTCTTTGAATATTTTACAAAACCATTAGGAATTAAGCTTCCACCTTATTTTGATATTGTGCATTTTGACCAGGCTGCAGCGATCTTTAACAAATATCCGCTCAAGTTTGTCAATTGTGTCAACTCTATTGGAAATGGTCTTTATATAGAAGATGAGTCAGTCGTGATTCGTCCTAAGAATGGCTTTGGTGGGATTGGTGGAGAATACATCAAACCAACAGCCCTTGCTAATGTCCATGCTTTTTATCAACGCTTGAATCCAGAAATTCAAATCATCGGAACTGGTGGAGTATTAACAGGACGAGATGCCTTTGAACATATCCTATGTGGTGCCAGCATGGTGCAGGTAGGAACTACCCTGCACAAAGAAGGTGTAGGTGCTTTTGATCGCATTACAAACGAACTCAAAGAAATTATGACGGAAAAAGGTTATGAAAGCCTTGAAGATTTCCGTGGTAAATTGAATTATATTGATTAAATAAAATCGAAACTAAAAAGAAAGGAGAAATGATGCTAGCAATAGAAGAAAGCCAAAAGCTATCTTTATCAAACTTACCTAGTTTGACCTTGTTTACAGGCGCTGATCAAGGACAGTATGAAGTCATGAAAACTCAGGTGCTAAAGCAAATCGGCTACGATTCTGCTGATTTGAACTTTGCTTATTTTGATATGAAAGAAGTAGACTACAAAAGCTTGGAACTAGAGCTGGTCAGTCTTCCTTTCTTTGCGGATGAAAAAATTGTTATTTTAGATCATTTTCTTGATATAACAACAGCTAAAAAACGCTATCTATCTGATGACGAGCTTAAGGCTTTTGAAGAATATTTGGAAAACCCATCTCCGACGAGTAAATTAGTTGTTTTTGCTGAAGGTAAACTAGATAGCAAGCGACGTCTAGTTAAAATTCTAAAGAGAGATGCCAAGATTTTTGAAGCCCTTGAACCAAAAGAGCAAGAGATGCGATCCTATTTTCAAAAGTGGTCTCAAGAACAAGGACTGAGCTTTGATGGAAAATCCTTCGAACAGTTACTTATCAAATCAGGTTTTCAATTCAGTGAAATTCAGAAAAATCTACTCTTTTTGCAGTCATACAAGGCTGATAGTAACATCACAGAAGAGGATATTGTTCAAGCTATCCCTAAAACCTTGCAGGATAATATCTTTGATTTGACCCAATTGATTTTAGGGAAGAAGATTGATCAGGCGCGAGATTTGGTAAAAGATTTGACCTTGCAGGGTGAAGACGAGATCAAACTGATTGCCATTATGCTGGGGCAGTTTAGACTCTATACACAAGTGAAAATTTTGCAAGAATCTTGTCAGACAGAGTCCCAGATGGTCAGCAGTTTGGGTCACTATCTTGGTCGCAATCCGAATCCCTATCAAATCAAGTTTGCCCTTCGTGATTCTCGAAGACTATCCCTTGATTTTCTCCAGAATTCTATTCGTTATCTCATCCAAGCTGATTACCAAATTAAGACAGGAGTTTATGAGAAAGGCTACCTGTTTGAGAAGGCTTTGTTGCAGATTGCTAGCCAGTCAAATTGAGCAAATAACTTGAAAAAATAGGATGATTGCGTTATCATCATTATATAGAAAGAAAAAGAGGTATTACAGATGGCTATTATCTTACCAGATCTTCCATACGCTTACGATGCATTAGAACCATACATCGATGCTGAAACAATGCACTTGCACCATGACAAACACCACCAAACTTACGTTAACAATGCAAATGCAGCTCTTGAAAAACACCCTGAAATCGGTGAAGACCTTGAAGCTTTGCTTGCTGACGTAGAATCTATCCCAGCTGATATCCGTCAAGCACTTATCAACAATGGTGGTGGACACTTGAACCACGCTCTTTTCTGGGAATTGATGACTCCTGAAAAAACAGCTCCTTCAGCAGAACTTGCAGCAGCAATCGATGAAACTTTTGGTTCATTCGAAGAATTCCAAGCAGCCTTCACTGCAGCAGCAACAACTCGTTTTGGTTCTGGATGGGCTTGGTTGGTTGTTAACAAAGATGGTAAGCTTGAAGTAACTTCAACAGCAAACCAAGACACACCAATCTCAGAAGGTAAAAAACCAATCTTGGGCTTGGACGTTTGGGAACATGCATACTATGTGAAATACCGTAACGTTCGTCCTGACTACATCAAAGCTTTCTTCTCAGTTATTAACTGGAATAAAGTAGACGAACTCTACGCAGCAGCTAAATAATATTGAACATAACACCTTTTGGTTAGAATTTCATCTAACTGGAAAGGTGTTTTTTAGTTGCTTTTCTTAGAAGTGATTGTCTTATGATTTTCCTTTGTTGGATAGGCTTGATTTATGGTATAATGATAAGATAGAAATCGAAGGAGAAATCATGAATATTCAACAATTACGCTACGTTGTAGCTATTGCTAATAGTGGTACTTTTCGTGAAGCGGCTGAGAAAATGTACGTTAGCCAACCCAGTCTATCTATTTCTGTAAGAGACTTGGAAAAAGAGCTTGGCTTCAAGATTTTTCGTAGAACCAGTTCAGGAACTTTTCTTACACGTCGCGGGATGGAATTTTATGAAAAGGCACAAGAGTTGGTTAAAGGATTTGATGTTTTCCAAAATCAGTATGCCAATCCCGAAGAGGAAAAAGATGAGTTTTCAATAGCCAGCCAGCACTATGATTTCTTGCCACCAACCATTACAGCTTTTTCGCAACAATATCCTGACTATAAGAATTTTCGTATTTTTGAATCTACAACTGTTCAGATTTTGGATGAAGTAGCCCAAGGACATAGTGAGATTGGAATTATCTACCTCAACAATCAAAATCAAAAAGGAATCATGCAACGGGTTGAAAAGTTAGGCCTTGAAGTGATTGAGTTGATTCCTTTCCAAACCCATATCTATCTGCGTGAAGGACATCCTTTAGCCAAGAAAAAAGAGTTGGTTATGGAGGATTTGGCAGATTTACCAACAGTTCGATTCACGCAAGAAAAGGATGAGTATCTTTATTACTCAGAGAATTTTGTAGATACAAGCGCTAGCTCTCAAATGTTTAATGTAACTGACCGCGCTACCTTAAATGGGATTCTTGAAAGAACAAATGCTTATGCGACTGGATCTGGATTCTTAGATAACAATAGTGTGAACGGGATCACCGTTATTCCGCTAAATGATAATCTCAATAATCGCATGGTTTATGTCAAGCGTGAGGAAGTAGACTTGAGCCAGGCAGGGACTTTATTTGTAGAGGTCATGCAAGAGTATTTTGATCAGAAGAGGAAAGCATGAAAAAAAGAGGAATTATTGTAGGGATTATAGCAGCCTTGATTGTCTTAGACCAAGTGGTAAAGGCTTACGTCATTCAGAATATTGCTCTTGGTGAAATCAAGTCATGGATCCCAAATCTGGTCAGTTTGACCTATCTGCAAAATAGAGGGGCAGCCTTTTCAATGCTCCAAGATCAGCAGTGGTTTTTTGCAGTAATAACTCTTGTAGTTATGGCAGGGGCTATCTGGTATCTACATAAGCATATAGAGGATTCCTTCTGGACTGTCTTTGGATTGGTTTTGATTATTGCAGGTGGTCTGGGAAACTTTATCGATCGCGTTAGTCAAGGCTTTGTTGTGGATATGTTCCACTTAGACTTTGTTAATTTTGCTATATTCAATGTGGCAGATAGTTATCTGACAGTAGGAGTGCTTGTTTTATTGCTTGCAATGCTAAAAGAGGAAATGAATGGAAATTAAAATTGAAACAGGTGGACTACGCTTAGATAAGGCTTTGTCAGATTTAACAGCACTGTCGCGAAGTCTCGCCAATGAACAAATCAAATCAGGTCAAGTCTTGGTTAATGGCCAGGTCAAAAAAGCCAAGTATACGGTTCAAGAGGGCGATGTCGTTACTTATCAGGTGCCAGAACCAGAAGTTTTGGAGTATGTAGCTGAAGATATTCCTCTAGAAATCATTTATCAAGATGAGGATGTAGCAGTAGTTAACAAACCTCAGGGGATGGTTGTTCATCCAAGTGCTGGTCATACCAGTGGTACCTTGGTTAATGCCCTCATGTACCATATCAAGGACCTATCAGGCATTAATGGTGTGCTGCGCCCTGGGATTGTCCATCGTATTGATAAAGATACATCTGGTCTCTTGATGATTGCTAAAAATGATGAAGCGCATATGGCACTTGCTCAAGAATTGAAGGACAAGAAATCTCTTCGTAAGTATTGGGCTATTGTTCACGGTAATCTCCCAAATGATCGTGGAGTCATTGAAGCGCCGATAGGACGAAGTGAAAAAGACCGTAAGAAACAAGCTGTTACCGCTAAAGGAAAACCAGCAGTGACACGTTTCCAAGTCTTGGAACGCTTTGGTGATTATACATTGCTGGAATTACAACTGGAAACAGGGCGGACTCATCAAATTCGTGTACACATGGCTTATATCGGTCATCCTGTCGCTGGCGATGAGGTCTATGGTCCTCGTAAAACTTTGAAAGGTCATGGGCAGTTTCTTCACGCTAAGACACTTGGATTTACCCATCCAAGAACTGGTGAAACCATGGAATTTACTTCTGATATTCCAATTATCTTTAAAGAGACTTTGGAAAAACTTCGAAATAACTAAACCAAAAAAGGACTCAACTGAGTCCTTTTTTATTTGCGTTTTTTCTTGGCTTTTTTCATTTTGTTGGCCATGCGTTTCATGGATTGCTTCATAGCAAATTCACCGATTTTACCTTTGAGGCCTCCACCGAGCATCTGGCTCATATCAGGCATACCAGCTCCTCCGAGAGCAGACATATCAGGCATGCCACCTTGTCCCATCATTCCTTCAAGGGCTGACATATCCATGCCACCAGGCATATTCTTAGGAAGATTATTAGGGTTGATGCCCATTTGTTTCATCATCTTGTTCATATCACCAGACATGACACCTTGCATGAGTTGCTTGGCTTGGTTAAAGTCCTTGATGAACTTGTTGACTTCGATAAAGGTATTACCAGAACCAGCTGCGATACGACGACGACGGCTTGGAGTGAGCAAATCTGGATTTTCACGTTCTTCAGGAGTCATAGATGAGACGATGGCACGTTTGCGAGCAATCTGTTTTTCATCCACCTTCATATTTTGGACGGCAGGGTTATTGGCCATACCAGGAATCATCTTGAGCAAATCTTCCATTGGTCCCATATTTTGTACCTGATCCAACTGATCAATGAAATCGTTGAAATCGAAGGTGTTTTCGCGCATCTTTTCAGCCATTTCAAGGGCTTTTTGCTCATCGTACTCTTGGGAAGCTTTTTCAATCAGAGTCAGCATATCTCCCATACCGAGAATACGGCTTGCCATGCGGTCAGGGTGGAAGGTTTCAATATCGGTAATCTTTTCACCGGTACCAGTGAACTTGATTGGTTTTCCTGTGATATGACGAACAGAAAGGGCAGCACCACCACGAGTGTCCCCGTCAATCTTTGTAAGGATAACCCCAGTAACTTCTAATTGTGCGTTGAATTCACGTGCAACGTTGGCAGCTTCCTGACCAATCATGGCATCGATGACCAAGAGAATTTCATTTGGTTGAGCCAAGGCTTTAACGTCACGAAGCTCATTCATGAGAAGTTCGTCAATTTGTAAACGACCAGCTGTATCGATCAAAACATAGTCGTTATGGTTGGCTTTGGCTTGCTCCAAACCTTGGCGAACAATCTCAACTGCAGGAACTTCTGTACCAAGAGCAAAGACAGGTACATCAATTTGTTGTCCAAGTGTTTTCAATTGGTCAATAGCAGCAGGACGATAGATATCGGCCGCAATCATCAAAGGACGAGCATCCTCTTCCTTTTTAAGTTTGTTAGCAAGTTTACCTGCAAAAGTTGTTTTACCAGCCCCTTGCAAACCGACCATCATGATAATGGTTGGGATTTTTGGTGACTTGATAATCTCAGCTGTGTCTGAACCAAGAACTTCTGTCAATTCTTCATTGACAATCTTGATGATTTGTTGGGCTGGATTGAGGGTATCAATCACTTCATGTCCGACGGCACGTTCACGAACCTTCTTGATAAAATCCTTGACAACTGGTAGAGCAACGTCGGCTTCTAAAAGAGCTAGACGAATTTCCTTGGTTGCTTCTTGGATATCGCTCTCTGTAATTTTTCCTTTTTTACGTAGGTTTTTAAAGACGTTCTGCAAACGTTCTGTTAAATTTTCAAATGCCATTTTTTTCTCCTATTTCTTCAATTCAGTGGAAATCGTCCGAAATGTTGCAAACTCTCTAGTTCTTCGGTTGTGACTTCTTTCATGATTTCATTTGGATATCCCCAACAGCTAAATCCTTCTTTAAGGGCTTGAGGAATAGAATCAGGTGAGAGAATTTGTAGTCTTGTAGGAAATGGTTCCTCTGCAGCTAATAGTTTGCAAGGTATTCCTTTATAGACAACAAGATTTTCCATGATTACTCCCTATTATCAATACTGGTCAAAATCTCAATTTGCTCTTGCAGAAAAGCATCCTCTGGATAACGCTCCAAAATCTGATCAAAAATTTGACTGCGAACAATGTAGTCAGAGTACATATGGAGCTTCATCTCATAGTCTTCCAGGATCTTTTCAGTTCGCTTGATATTGTCATAAACAGCCTGACGACTAACACCGAATTCTTCAGCGATTTCAGCTAAACTATAGTCGTCTGCATAGTAGAGTTCGATATAGTTCATCTGCTTATCAGTTAAAAGAGCTGCATAAAATTCAAACAGAGCATTCATTCGATTGGTTTTTTCAATTTCCATAAGATTTATTATACCAAAAAAAAGCCCAATTCGCTAGCTGGGGGCTGATTTTAGCTAGAAGTTAGAAAATGAGCTTTTCACTGTTCTTTTCTGACTATGAAGCCTTTTTTTGATATAATGGATAGGATTATAATGATTTAGAAAGAGGTAGTCATGAAAGAATTAGAATCAGTGTTACAAGACCGTTTTGAGCTTGTTTTTACAGATAAAAGCTTACTTGAAACAGCTTTTACCCATACCAGTTATGCCAATGAGCACCGCCTCTTAAAAATTTCACACAACGAACGCTTGGAATTTTTAGGAGACGCTGTTCTGCAATTATTAATTTCAGAATATCTGTTTAAAAAATACCCTAAAAAACCAGAAGGGGACTTGTCAAAACTCCGTGCTATGATTGTCCGTGAGGAGAGTTTGGCTGGTTTTGCCCGTGATTGTCAGTTTGACCAGTTTATCAAGCTTGGTAAGGGGGAGGAAAAATCTGGTGGTCGTAACCGAGACACGATCTTGGGCGACGCTTTTGAAGCCTTTTTGGGTGCTCTGCTTTTAGACAAGGATATAAAGACTGTAAAAACCTTTATCTACCAAGTCATGATTCCTAAGGTTGAAGCTGGCGATTTTGAGATGATCAAGGATTATAAGACTCACCTTCAAGAATTGCTCCAAGTTAATGGAGATGTTGATATTCGTTATCAGGTGATTTCAGAGATTGGGCCAGCCCATGATAAGATGTTTGAGGTTGAAGTCCTTGTTGAGGGACAAAGTCTAGGTTCAGGTAAAGGACGCTCTAAAAAATTGGCCGAGCAGGAAGCCGCTAAAAATGCAGTTGAGAAAGGGCTGGATTCATGTATTTAAAGGAAATTGAGATCCAAGGGTTTAAGTCCTTTGCTGACAAGACCAAGGTTCTTTTTGACCAAGGGGTGACGGCGGTTGTAGGACCAAATGGCTCTGGGAAATCAAATATCACTGAAAGCCTCCGTTGGGCACTTGGTGAATCTAGTGTCAAGAGTCTTCGTGGCGGGAAGATGCCTGATGTCATCTTTGCAGGAACAGAAAGTCGGAAGCCTCTAAACTACGCTTCTGTTATTGTTACTTTGGATAACCAAGATGGCTTTATCAAGGATGCAGGCCAGGAAATCAAGGTGGAGCGTCATATCTATCGTACTGGAGATAGTGAATACAAGATTGATGGGAAAAAAGTCCGTCTTCGTGATATTCATGATCTTTTCTTAGATACTGGACTTGGACGTGATTCCTTCTCTATTATTTCCCAAGGGAAGGTCGAAGAAATCTTTAACTCTAAGCCTGAGGAACGTCGCGCTATTTTTGAAGAAGCTGCCGGAGTTTTGAAGTATAAAACCCGTCGAAAAGAAACTGAAAGCAAGCTCCAACAAACTCAGGACAACTTGGATCGTTTGGAAGATATCATTTATGAGTTAGATAATCAAATCAAACCATTAGAAAAGCAAGCAGCAACAGCTCGAAAATTTATGGACTTGGACGGTCAGCGTAAAGCTATCTACTTGGATGTTTTAGTTGCACAAATTCAAGCCAATAAGGCTGAATTGGATGTAACAGAAGAAGAATTAAACCAAGTCCAAGAACTTCTGACCAGTTATTACCAAAAACGTCAAGACTTAGAAGAAGAGAACCAAACTCTCAAAAAGAAACGTCATGATTTGCAGGCTGAGATGGCCAAAGACCAGTCAAGCTTGATGGATTTGACAAGTTTAATCAGTGATTTGGAACGGAAATTGGCCTTGTCTAAACTTGAAACTGAGCAAGTTGCTCTAAATCAACAAGAGGCACAGGCTCGTTTGGCTAGTTTGGACGAAAAGAGAAATGTTCTCATTCAAGAGAAGGAAGAAAAAGAAACAAATCTCAGTCAGTTAGAAGAAAATCTAGCAGTCAATACTAAGGAAGTCAATCGTTTAGAAGCTGAGTTGTTAGCTTTTTCTGATGATCCAGATCAGATGATTGAGCAATTGCGTGAACGTTTCGTTGCCTTTTTACAAGAAGAAGCTGATGTGTCTAACCAGCTGACACGGATTGAAAATGACCTTGAAAATAGTCGCCAACAGACTCAAAAGCAAGAAGAACAATTCGCATCCTTGAAGGAACAATTGGCTTCTGCCAAGTCTAACGCTGCTGACCAAGAGCTTGCCCTAAAGTCTGCTAAAGAAGAAGTACAGAACTTACTCGCTGACTATCAAACCAGTGCCAAAGAAGAAGAAGCACAAAAGCAGGCTTATCAAAGCCAGCAAAATCAACTATTTGACTGCTTGGATAGTCTGAAAAACAAGCAGGCCAAGGCGAAAAGTCTGGAAAACATTCTTAAAAACCATAGTAATTTCTATGCTGGTGTCAAGAGTGTTCTCCAAGAAAAAAATCGCTTGGGCGGTATTATTGGAGCAGTCAGTGAACATTTAACCTTTGATGTTCGTTATCAGACAGCACTTGAAATTGCCCTTGGTGCAAGTAGCCAACACATTATTGTTGAAGATGAACAGGCAGCAACAAAGGCCATCGATTTTCTTAAGAGAAATCGAGCTGGTCGCGCTACCTTTCTACCTTTGACAACGATTAAGGCACGTAGCATTTCTGGGCAGAATCAAGATGTGATTGCCTCAAGTCCAGGTTTTCTTGGTATGGCAGATGAACTGGTTACCTTTGATGCTAAGCATGAAGCCATCTTTGAAAATCTGCTAGCTACCACAGCTATCTTTGATACAGTTGAGCATGCGCGTGATGCAGCTCGTAAGGTGCGTTATCAAGTTCGGATGGTAACCCTCGATGGTACAGAATTGCGAACAGGTGGTTCTTATGCTGGTGGTGCCAATCGTCAAAATAACAGCATTTTCATCAAGCCTGAATTGGAGCAGTTACAAAAAGAAATTGCTCAAGAAGAAAAGCTCCTTAGTCAGGAAGAAGAAAAACTGAAATCACTTCAAGAAAACTTGACTGCTCTCGCTCAAACTTTGGAGACCATTAAGTCTCAAGGAGAGCAAGCTCGTATAGAGGAGCAGGGCTTATATCTTGCTTATCAACAAACTTGCCAGCAAGTCGAAGAACTCGAAACACTTCTAGAACTTCAGGAAAAAGAATTAAACAATCTCAGAGGTGGAGATTGGCAAGCTGAAAAAGAAAAATGCCAAGAACGTCTTGCAGTTATTTCAACTGAAAAGGAAAAGCTGGAGTCTGAGATTGAAGAAATCAAGTCCAATAAAAATGCGATTCAAGAACGTTATCAGAACTTGCAGGATAAACTTTCTCAAGAACGTCTGCTCAAAACAGAAATGATAGGGCGAAAACGTTACGAAGTTGCGGATATTGAACGGATTAACAAAGAACTTGAGAACCTCAATATCGAGCAAGATGAAATCGAACGTCTTCTCCAAGAAAAGGTAGACAATCTTGAAAAAGTTGATACAGAACTTTTGGCCAAGCAGGAAGCAGAAGCCAAGAGTCAGAAGGAAGAACTTCAACAAGGGCTCATTCGTAAGCAGTTTGAACTAGATGATATTGAAGGTCAATTGGATGATATTGCCAGTCATTTGGATCAAGCTCGTCAGCAAAATGAAGAATGGATTCGTAAGCAAACACGTGCAGAAGCAACTAAAGAGAAGATTACGGACCGCCTTCGCTATCTTCAAGGTCAACTGACTGAAGAATATCAGATTAGCTATACGGAAGCCCTAGAACAAGCCAATCCGTTAGAAGATTTGACTGTCGCTGAACAAGAGGTCAAGGATTTGGAAAAATCCATCCGTTCACTTGGTCCGGTTAACTTGGATGCTATTGAACAGTTTGACGAAGTACACGAACGTTTGGAGTTCTTAAATAGTCAGCGTGATGATATTCTTTCTGCTAAAAACTTACTTCTTGAAACCATTACAGAGATGAATGATGAAGTGAAGGAACGATTTAAATCAACCTTTGAAGCTATTCGTGAGTCCTTTAAAGTGACCTTCAAGCAGATGTTTGGTGGTGGCCAAGCAGACCTAATTCTGACAGAAGGTGATTTATTGACAGCAGGTGTCGAAATCTCTGTGCAACCACCGGGCAAGAAAATCCAATCTCTCAATCTCATGAGTGGTGGAGAGAAGGCCTTGTCAGCTCTGGCTTTGCTCTTCTCAATCATTCGGGTCAAGACCATTCCATTTGTTATCTTGGATGAAGTAGAAGCTGCACTTGATGAAGCAAACGTTAAACGCTTTGGGGATTATCTTAACCGATTTGACAAGGATAGCCAGTTTATCGTCGTTACCCATCGTAAGGGTACAATGGCGGCCGCAGACTCTATTTATGGGGTGACCATGCAAGAATCTGGTGTTTCTAAGATTGTTTCTGTTAAACTAAAAGATTTAGAGAATATGGATGCTTAGTTTGTTTTCGATACAACATTTCAAGCTAAAGTATTTAGAATGACCTTCAAGAAGTCGGAGGGTTACAAAAATAATTTGAGGAGCTTATATGGATTTCGATCTATTCCTAATAATCTGTAATTATATTGGGACTATAGCCTTCGCGGCTTCAGGAGCCATTAAAGGATTTGGTAAACGATTAGATATTTTTGGAATTAGTTTATTGGCAATTGTAACGGCAGTAGGCGGAGGGATTTTGAGAGATTCTATTATCAGTCGTTTTCCTTCCTCTCTTGCTGATCCCAGCCCGATTTATGTCTCTATCCTTGTAGCGGTTATCATGTATGTCTTTGTAACTTCAAAACAGGCCAATGCTAGTCATGAAAAAAAGTTCTATAAGTGGTTGAGAGAAGCTTACCTCATCTTTGATTCGATTGGGTTAATTATCTTCTCTCTAATCGGAGCCACAGCTTTAGCTGATAGTAAATTGAACTTGATGTCGGCTGGGATTTTGGCCTGTTTAACGGGTGCAGGTGGTGGAATTATCCGAGACCTCCTGATCAATGAAGTACCAAGTGTTCTAAAAGAAGATATTTATGCCCTTCTATCTTTCGTAATTGGAGTTATTTATTATTGGTTGGCCTTTGTCCTTCACTTTCCAAGAATCACTGTCTTTATCATTGTTTCTATTGTTGGTTTTGTGATTCGACTCTGCATCATTAAATTCCGACTCTCTTTGCCAAATATGGATAAGAGAACCTTGAATTGATGAATGGCTAAAAGTTTGATTCTAAACCCGTAAATAAGTTTAAAATAGTCATTTTATCAGCGTCTAATCTCATGTGGATTAGGCGTTATTTTTTTGCAAATACGGGAAATTAATGATGTAAAGATTAATTTTTGCTAATATATTTGTAATTTAGAATAAGGTAGGAATAGCAATGAGTAATTTGAAACATTCAGTTGATTTTATTAAAGAAATAGAGAAATTAAAGTCAGTGACAAGATTTAATAGAACTCTTGATGGCAGATTTGAAAATAGTGCCGAGCATTCCTGGCAGGGTGCCATAGCTGCGATGGTTCTTCAAGATTATTATCCTGAAAAATTGGATATGGAAAAAGTCACTTCTATGTTATTGATTCATGATTTAGGTGAGATTTATGCCGGTGATACTTGGGTGTTTGATGATGAAAAAAAGCTTCATTCTCATGATAGAGAACGAGCATCTATAGAAAAAACAATGAGCCTCCTTCCAGAAGAGAAATATTTGAATATGAAAAATTTGTGGTTGGAATTTGAAAAAGGGCAGAGTTCTGAAGCAAGATATGCAAGAGTTATCGACGCCTTGGTACCGCTGATAAATCACTTGGAAGTGTCAGAATTCAATTATAATCCTGATAATATCAGTGCAGACATGGTATTAGATAAGAAAAAGTTCGTAAAAAGTGAATCAGAAGAATTATGGAAACTGACGGAAGAGTTAATTCAGGAAAGTGTGGAAAAGGGCTTATATTTTTAATAGCAATTGGCCCAATAGAAGATAGATTTTTAACTGGAGAATGGAAATAAACTTGTCACAACTGAAATTGGAATAAGGAAATTGATACAGTAAAATACAAAGAAAGCCTTGGAATAAGCTGTTTCCAAGGCTTTTTATCTATCTATCTATCTATCTATAGATACAAGGAAAAAGTTGTTAGAGTAGATGATTTTTATTAGATACCCTTGTTTTGTATAACATTAAATTATATGTTATTAAAGACAGATTGTGTTGAGTATTGAATTATACAAAAATTACTAATGTACTGAGATTTTTGCATTTGATTATACTGTAGAGAATATTAGTCAAATAAAATTGTTTTGTTTTCACTAATGCATTTCTTATTATCATCCCAATAGTTAATACTTTCAAAGCTTCCTTTTCTTAAATAAAGCGGTAGCCTTTTTCTTATTTCATCTTGCATTGGTATTTTATCAATATCTTTTAGATTCCACCATTTTGGCTCACCTTCAGCAGATGTGCTTAGTTCACCAGTAAACTGAGTACATAAAAAGTCATAGAAGACAAATCTCTCATTACCAATTGAATTAGTAAAACCTGAAATTCCTTTTAATTCAAGATTTAATGCAGTAAGTCCAGTTTCTTCCTTAAGTTCCCGTAATGCAGCTTCAAAAAAACTTTCAGGGAATTCAACTTTTCCGCCCGGTGGAATCCAGCCAGGAAAATTATCGTGCTGTCTATTAAGTAATAAAATTTCTTGATTTTTCAAAACGCAAATATTAACCCAGTTTTTGATTTTTTCAGTCATATGATCAACCTCCAACAATTATTTTTTCATATGCAAGATTATATGTCAAGAACTATATGCTATTTATGATTATGATATCTCAGCCAAAGATTGATAATTTTTACTCAATAGTTGATTAACTCTCAGAAGAGACTTCAATCAAGAACTTTAGAAGAAAAGTGTTGAGAGGTTGGATATAAAAGAAAGTAAGCAAATCAGCCTCGCCTTAAATTAGCCCTACAGGATTATTTATAGAAGGCAAGG
>NZ_JVKV01000030.1 GCF_001072375.1 Streptococcus pseudopneumoniae | reverse complement strand
CAAAAGTTAGATTTTTTCTGTCTAACTTTTGGGGTGCAGTTCATTACTCAAGTCCTTTTTTGTATTTACATAAATTGGGCGATAAAGACTACAATGATGATAATTGGGATGATGAAGCGAAGAAGGAAGAGCCAGACTTGGAAAAGTCCTTGTTTCCAAGGTGTTTCATCAAGATGGAGTTCCTCCATAGCAAGAGCTTTTTTAAAGATATAGCCTGTAAAAAGAGACAAGCAGAGGGCGCCGAATGGCATGAGGAGGTTGGAAACCAAGAAATCCATAGCATCAAAGAAGGTCTTTCCAAAGATATGCACATCAGCCATCACACCATAGGATAGGGCCGAAGGGATACCAAAGATAAAGGTCAAGATACCTAAAATAAGACTCCATTTATTACGTTTTTCGTTATCTTGGTCAGTGATATTTCCAACATTAATTTCCAGCATAACGACAGAAGAAGTGACCGTCGCAAAGAGGAAGAGCAAGAGAAAGAGAATATAGAAAATACTTCCAAAAGGCATCTTGTCAAAGAGTTGGGGTAGAACGATAAAGAGGAGACTAGGACCACCTTCAGACTGAATATTGAAGGCTGACATAGCTGGGAAAATAGCCAGTCCTGCCATGATCGATACAGAAATGTTCATGGCAACGATAGACATACCTGATTGGACCAGATTGGTTTTCTTATCTAGGTAAGAAGCATAGGTCAACATGGCAGTAACACCGAGAGATAAAGCGAAGAACGACTGTCCTAGAGCATAAAGGAAACCAGCACTTGTCAGTTTTGAAAAGTCAGGTTTGAGGAAGTAAACCACACCTTCCATGGCATTTGGCAAGCTGAGAGAGCGCCCGATAATAATGACAAAGATAATAAATAGCAGGGGCATCATGACCTTAGATGCTCTTTCAATCCCTTTTTGAACTCCCTTAGATACAATAAAGATGTTTAGGAAGATAAAAAGAGCTTGAGACCCAAGGGCAATCCAAGGATTTGAAATGATGTCTGTAAAGAGCTGGGCATAATCATTGCTAATCCCAACTTGGAAGACTTTAGCAATAGCGATACCTAGATAAACTAAAACCCATCCCCCAATAACACTGTAAAAGGATAAGAGGATGAAAAGGGCAAAGGCACCGATCCAACCGATAAAATTGTAGTTCTTGTTATCGCCCAATTTTCCAAAGGTTTTGATTGCTGACACGCCCGCACTTCGACCGAGGGCAAATTCAGCCAAGAGAAGTGGAAATCCAATCAATAGTGTCGAGACGAGAAAGACCAGCAAGAAACCTCCCCCACCATTGGCAACGGTCATATAAGGAAACTTCCAAACAGCTCCAAGACCAATAGCAGAACCAGCAGATGCAAGGATAAAGCCCAGTTTTGAGCCCCATTGCGATTTTTCAGACATTGTTAAACTCCAATCTAGTTTTCTAAATAAGAAAAGGCTACTTGAGTTGTCAAATAGCCTTCTCTCAATGGCTCTTTATGAGCTTATTCTTTGATTGATAGACTTGATTATCCTATCATGATTTTTCAAGTCTGTCAAGAAAGCGATTTTCATGTTTTTATAAAAAATATGATAAAATACTTGACTCTCCTCAAAGGGGAGGGTATATACTATTTATGTGAGGAGGAAATCATGTACCATATCAAAGAAGCTGCGCAACTTTCAGGTGTCTCCGTCAAGACCCTCTACCATTATGACAAGATTGGACTTTTGGTTCCATTAAAGTCAGAAAATGGCTATCGGACCTATAGTCAGGATGATTTGGAACGACTTCAGGTCATTCTTTATTACAAGTATCTAGGCTTTTCTTTAGAAAAAATAGCAGAGCTATTGAAGGAAGAAAAGACGGACTTGTTACCACATTTAACTAGACAGTTGGACTATTTAACCCAGGAGAGGCAACATCTGGATACCTTGATTTCAACCTTACAAAAAACCATTCAAGAACAAAAAGGAGAAAGAAAAATGACTATTGAGGAAAAATTCACTGGATTTAGCTACCAGGACAATCAAAAATACCACCAAGAAGCAGTAGACAAGTATGGCCAAGAAGTCATGGATCAAGCACTTGAGCGTCAAAAAGGACGAGAGGATGAGGCTGCAACAGCCTTTAATCAAGTCTTTCAAGTCATGGCACAAAATCTACAAGCTGGTCTACCGACAACAGCATCAGAAAACCAAGAGGAAGCAGCCAAGCTTTTGCAAGCCATCCGTACTTATGGATTTGACTGCTCTATCGAGGTCTTTGGTCATATCGGAAAAGGCTATGTCTATAATCCAGAGTTCAAGGAAAACATTGATAAGTTTGGACAGGGAACAGCCCAGTACACATCAGATGTCATTGCTCACTATGTTCGAGCTCAGACAAAATAAAAGTCGGCGGAGTGATCTCTGCCGATTTACTGTTATTTGAGTTGGTAAGACCAGTCCTCCCCATCCTTGTAGTAAAAGAATTCACTGAGATCTTCTTCAAGAAAAACACGAAGCATGTCAGACATATCCTCAGTAGCTAATTTTAGATGAGATAGATTTTCAAAATCCTCCCACCAGACTTTTCCTTCGTCTGAAGATTGGAGCTCACCAGTAAAGTGTTCTGTTTTGTAAAAGAGGACAACATAGCGATAATCTGCATCATCATACCAGTCTTTGATACCACAGAGTTGGTGTTTAGAAATGGTTAGACCAGTTTCTTCTTTCACTTCACGAATGACAGCATCGACAAAGGATTCGCCACGTTCAACATGGCCACCAGGAAAAGTAATGCCAGTATTATAGTGGATTGAACTCAGAATAGTACGCTATGGATTCTAAAACATTTTTAGAAATTAATTTGACTTTCCTAAACTCTTTGTTCATATCTTATTTCAATCCACTATAGTAGAATTTTTTAAATTTAATTCAAATTTTATATTTTGTTAATCAAGTCGATGTGATGGAATCCATTTATTTAATTCTTCAACTAATTTATATACATAAGTTACAGGACATTGTGTTGCGGATGAAGGCATTAATTCACTTTCATAATCTTTGGATAAATTTTTGGCATTTTTTAGAGCTGTATGTTGATAGGGTTTTAAAATTCTGTAAATGTTAGGATCGTTCTTTTTATAAGAATCCGGAAAACCTTCTTGTTTTTTAGATTTAAAGATATCATTTAATTTTTTGATGTATTGATCACGAACAATCTGAGAATTTAAAAATTCAAAATGTAGAATATACCAAAGCTCAAAAGATTCATTGCTATAAGCAATTCCGAAGTTATTGTTTTGAGCCAATTGCACTGCACTATTAAAATTATGTTTTGGAAAACTATCTTTATCAAATACACACCAGACTTGATCATAATTATTTCTTTTTGATTCCTCAATGGCATATTCTACCAGCCTTATAGTATTATCTCCAATTCCTCTTGATTCTATTGTTATATTTGTTACTTCAAATTGATCAAAATAATTTGGTTCAGTTCTTTCTCCCTCGCATACAATCAAAATTATAGGCAATTGTTCTTTTTTACCAGTTTTGTTATCTCTTGAAAATTTCGGCTTTACCATAACAAATCAATCTCCCAAAATAGTTTTGAAAATTTTATGAACCATATCATTTCTAACGTAAGGAATAGCTCCATACTTACCTTTTAAATAGTTTTTCGCATATCTTTCATCACTACGAACAACGGAACCATTAAATTTATATTCTGACAGAGCAGTCAAATGACTAATTTCAAGTTCATCTTTTTCTACAAACCAGATTTGGTCCCTTCTTAATAATTCCTGATCAAGAATATTTGAATTATGGCTCGTAATAATTAATTGTGAGTTAGTATTCTCAATATTGTTAAAGAGTTCAATTAAATATTTAGTAACCAGAGGATGTAACAATGCATCTGCTTCATCAATTACTAAAATACCTCCTTTTTCTAATACGTTAATAATTGGTCCAGCTAAACTTAAGAATACTCGAGTTCCACTAGATTCAAACCCTTCTACATCAAATAGCTTATTATCGACAATCATTCCTTCTGAATCATAGATATTATGCTTTGATAAAAGGCGAGTCGCTTCGTCTCGTGCTTCTTCAACAATCTCTTTTGGTATTTCTACATTAGAGTCACCAAAAGGTTCTATTTTAAACTTGTGTTGCTTGATATCCAAATCAGTAATATTGAAATCAGCAACTTTCAGTAAATCTAGAACTTTTGATTTATAGCTATCATTTTCTTTAATTATATTTTTAGTAAATTTAGCATTTTTTCCATCGCCAGATAAAAAAATAATATTTTCTGTAAGATATTCAATAATATCTTCTGCTATTTTCGTATTTGTTACAGAAAGAACAGTTAAAAATAACGAATTAGAGTTTGTTAGGCCAAACTTTAAATTTAACTCTTCTTCAGTCTTAAAGATATCAGAGGAGTAGTCTAGAATCTTATCTGAATTTCTTATAAAAATTAGGTTATCATCTATAATTAGACTTTCTGAAGTTACATCTCCTTGAAAAAGAGAAAAACTATATGTTACAATTTGTTTTTTCATAAGAAAGGAAATTTCAAATTCTGTAGGATTATCTTTGCTTGCGTTATCTAAAGAAAAAGTCAAATTTTTAAAATTTCGTTTACCTTCTTGAGAGTCTAACATCGAACGTCGAAGAAACGAAGTAATAAATCCTAAAGCGTGCAATAAATTAGTCTTTCCACTAGCATTTGCTCCAAAAATACTAGCAGATTTTAATAAATGGAAATCTGCCTCAATTTCAATTCGGTTATTTAATAATTCCTGTAATTTTTCTGAAGAGACCATACTGAATGTCACTTCATTTTTGAAAGATGTAAAATTCTTTGCTTTAAATTCTATTAGCATAATTCAACCTCCGAGATTTTTTCTCGCTATTATAGTAACATTTTTTTTAAAAAAATAGTAGTATTCTATAAGATTAATTCGAAATTTATTCTGTAATAGTTTTTAAGCTATGTTTGCCAATTTTATGTATTGTTATCAATGAAAGAAGCTATGATTTTTTAAAAATTTATAGCACTTCCCACCAGGAAAAGTAATGCCAGGCCAGTTAGGACTAACTCGGTCTTGAACTAGGACCTTGTCCCCATTTTTAATCAAGCACATGTTGACAAATTCAACTGATTCTCTTCTGCTCATATTATTTTTCCTATTTCGTTAGTAATTTTTCCACCACGTTTAACTTTCGCATGGTCAGATCAACGCCGAACAGCTTTTCAAGATAGTTGGTATTAAGTTTTTTTCGTTTTGCAGTTCTAGGGAGATAGAGGTAAAGACAATGGTTGCCGATACAAATTTCTTCTTCACCATAGTCACTATCCAATTTTTCTAATGGTAGACTTTGGATATCATTTTGAAAAAGGATCACATGTATTCGGTCAAAAAGATAGTGTTTTCCAAATGGGTTTTCTTGGACAATTTTTGCAAAATCATTTTTGTTCTTGATTACCATTTTTAAGTCAGCACCAATTTTTTCCTTTATTAGAGTGTGAACCTGTTCTCGTATTTCTTCCAGAGATAAGTCACTTTCAAGAATGATATTCCCACTTTGAATATAGGTTCGAACGTGTTGAAAATCAGCCTCTATCAAGATATCTACTAGATAAGACATTTTAGGGATAGCATTTTTTCCATTAGGAGTAACTCCCCTTAGTAAGATAATATGTTCCAAAGTAGTTCCTTTCTTATCTAACATCCTTAGATACTAAATTATTTATAGATTAAGTTTGAGCCTGCCACCCAGCCAGTACAGAGGGCAGAAGTGATGTTAAAGCCACCCGTGTGGGCGTTGATATCTAGGACCTCTCCTGCAAAGTGAAGGCCAGGAACCAGTTTGCTTTCCAGCGTTTTAGGATTGATTTCCTTGAGACTAACACCTCCTTTGGTAACAAAGGATTTAGCCAAGGACATTTTTCCTGTCACAGGGATTTTGAGTGCCTTGATAGACTGGAGAAGTTGATCGCGTTCTCTTTCAGTTAGTTGTTTGACTTTTTCAGGATATCCTTGGACAAAAAATTCTGCCAAGCGTTCAGGGAGTATAGCTTTTAAGGCATTTTTCAAGGATTTTTCACGGTTCTCTTCTAAAAAGTCAACTAAGTCACCTTCTGAAAGTTGTGGCAAGACATCTAGAGAGAGAATTTCCCCACCCTTGACAAAGCTAGACATGCGTAGCACAGCAGGACCTGACAAACCAAAGTGGGTAAAGAGTAGGTCATGAGTGATGACATGCTTGCCATAGCTTAGGGTCACATCGTCTAGGGAAATCCCCTGCAAGGCCTTATGCGGGAAATCAGTCAACAATGGACTTTCAGCAGCCTCAAGCTCGGTAATGGTGTGTTTGAAATGGCGAGCAATCTCATGACCAAAACCAGTAGAGCCAGTAGAAGGATAGGATTTTCCACCTGTTGTGACAATGAGTTTATCACAAGTGAAGGTTTGATCTGTAGACTTAAGGACAAACTGGTCGTCTATCTTTTTAACTGAAACAATTTCTGTTTGAGTAGCAATTTGCCCACCTAGCTCCATGATTTTCTTTTCCAGTGCTTCGATAATGGTCCGCGATTTGTCACTGGCTGGAAAGACGCGGCCATGGTCTTCGACCTTGAGTTTTACACCATTTTCAGTAAAAAAGTTGATGATATCATGGTTATCAAACTGGGAGAAGACACTGTATAGAAAGCGGCCATTTCCAGGGATGCCAGCTAATAGGTCATCTAGAGTTCCATTGTTGGTCACGTTGCAGCGCCCACCACCAGTACCAGCTAATTTTTTTCCGAGTTTTCGATTTTTTTCGATGAGAAGGGTTTTCTGCCCATAAAAGCTACTTGAAATCGTAGCCATCATACCAGCCGGGCCTCCCCCGATTACAATAGTGTCAAAATATTTCATAAAAGTATTGTACCATAAAAAAGACGGAGGGACAGAAATCGGTAGATCAAGTTTTGCATGATAGTACCTAGTCCCGTGAATCTTTATCAAACCCGTGGCTTCTTCAAACTTATGTATTGACAAGATGAAATTGTCAGTACAAAAGTCTACTCAGCTACAGTAGAAAAGATAATTGCTGATAAAAATTGAGGTCGGGACATTGAATCCCGACCTCTGTCTTATATAAATTAGTCAATTTCATATCCCATGAGGAGTCCACCTTCTTCTGCATAAAAACTGCAGAGTCCAGAGGTTGGGATAATCTTGATTTCAGCTTGTGGGAATTTTTCACGTAAGAGCTCTGAGAGCTGTTGGCAGAATTTATCATTACTGCGGTGAGCCATGACGATACGTCCA
>NZ_JVKV01000029.1 GCF_001072375.1 Streptococcus pseudopneumoniae | reverse complement strand
GATCATTGGTCTAGTCTTGGCTAATTCACATCAAAAAGAATCTGAACTTGATTATAAAACAGAACGAATTCTTAATATCGTAGGGATTGTCATTTCAGTCCTTAACTGGATTGCAGGAGTCGTTTTGATGATGCACTAATCAGGATTCTAACAAAAAAAGCTTTAGTTTTAAAGCTTTTTTGTTTTATCCAATTGATAAAACTAATTTTTATAGTATTATTCATTTGTATGAGTTTAAGGAATTTTTTGAAGATGAAAGAAAAGAAAAAAACATCACTTGTTTTAGGTATCCTATCTATCGTCCTTGGTTTACTATCTCCAATCGTAGGTCTCATTTTGGGGATCATTGGTCTAGTCTTGGCTAATTCACATCAAAAA
>NZ_JVKV01000028.1 GCF_001072375.1 Streptococcus pseudopneumoniae | reverse complement strand
AGGCGACGTTGACGCGGTTTGAATTTGATTTTCGAAGAGTATTAGTTCAAGTGCCAGATATCTTCATTATACTGAGCGATTGTACGGTCAGATGAGAAGAATCCTGCTTTAGCAATGTTAACGATAACTTTATCCAACCATGCGTCACGGTCTTCGTAGTCAGCCAACATTTGCTCTTTAACCTTGATGTAGTCTTCCAAGTCAAGAAGAGTCATGAACCAGTCTTTGTTGATTAATTCGTTATAAAGACGTTCCAAGCGTTCTTTCTTCCCAACTGCAAGAACAGCGTCGCTCACGATAAAGTCAACCAATGGTTTGATCGCTTTACGAGCGTAGAATTCGCTTGATTTGTAAGCTGATTTTGCGTAAAGGTCGATAACAGTTTCTGAATCTTCACCGAAGATGTAGATGTTTTCATCGCCAACCAACTCAGCGATTTCCACGTTAGCCCCGTCCATAGTACCAAGAGTCAAAGCTCCGTTCAACATGAATTTCATGTTACCAGTACCTGAAGCCTCCTTAGAAGCAAGTGAGATTTGTTCAGAGATATCACACGCTGGAATCAAGAAGCTTGCTGCAGTAACGTTGTAGTTTTCAACCATAACCACTTGTAAGTGTGGTGCAACTGCTGGGTCATTAGCGATTACTTCTGACAAGCAAAGGATCAAGTGAATGATGTCTTGAGCAATTGTGTAGGCAGGAGCTGCTTTACCACCAAAGAATACTGTGATTGGACGAGCAGGGATGTTACCAGCCTTGATGTCAAGGTATTTATGGATAACATACAAAGCGTTCATTTGTTGACGTTTGTACTCGTGAAGACGTTTGATTTGGATGTCAAAGATAGAGTTTGTATTGATTTCCACACCTTGGTGCTCTTTCAAGTGACGAGCCAATTTACGTTTGTTGTGAGCTTTGATGCTTTCCAATTTTTCTTTGACAGCAGCCTTGTCTTCGTATGAAAGAAGGTCTTCCAATTTAGAAGCTTCATGGTGCCATTCGCGGCCAAGAATCTCATCCAAGTAGTGAGACAAGCTTGGGTTAGCATGCATAAGCCAACGACGGAATGTGATACCGTTTGTTTTGTTGTTGAATTTTTCTGGGTAAAGATCGTAGAAAGCTTTCAACTCAGAGTTCTTCAAAATTTCTGTGTGAAGAGCGGCAACTCCGTTTACGCTGTATCCATAGTGGATATCCATGTGGGCCATGTGTACACGATCGTTTTCATCAATGATTTGAACAGCTGGATCTTTGTATTCTGCTTTAACACGACGGTCCAATTCTTTGATGATTGGTACCAAGTGAGGAACCACTTCTTCCAAGAATTCAAGAGGCCATTTTTCAAGGGCTTCCGCAAGGATTGTGTGGTTTGTGTAAGCAGTCATGCTACGAACGATAGAGATTGCTTCATCAAGTTCGATACCACGTTCAGTCAAAAGACGGATCAATTCAGGAATCACCATTGATGGGTGAGTATCGTTGATTTGTACAACTGCGTAGTCAGCAAGGTCATGCAAGTTGCTTCCTTTTTCGATTGCTTCATCGATGATCAATTGTGCACCGTTTGAAACCATGAAGTATTGTTGGAAGATACGGAGCAATTCACCTTGTTTGTCGCTATCGTCTGGGTAAAGGAAAAGAGTCAAGTTGTGAGCGATGTCTGTCTTATCAAAGTTAATGCCATCTTCAATGATAGATGAATCAACTGAATCCAAGTCAAACAAACGCAAACGGTTTTTAGTAGCAGTTTTGTAACCAGGTACATCGATATCGTAAAGAGTAGATGTCAATGTAAAGTGTGCAAATGGCACTTGGTAGCTACGGCTTGAGCGAACCAACCAGTTTTGGTCAGTCAACCAAGCGTTAGGAATAGTTTCTTGTTGGTTGTTTTTAAGCACTTGTTGGAAAAGACCAAAGTGGTAGTTCAAACCAACACCGTCACCATTCAAACCAAGTGTAGCGATGGAGTCGATAAAGCAGGCTGCCAAGCGTCCCAAACCACCGTTACCAAGTGATGGTTCCAATTCTACTTCTTCGATTTCGATCAACTCTTTACCTGCGTCAGCAAGTTCTTTTTTAACTTCGTCATAAAGACCAAGGTTAATCAAGTTGTTTGACAAGAGTTTACCAATCAAGAACTCAGCTGAGATGTAGTAAACTTTTTTCTTACCAGTGTTCACTGGTTTTTGGCTGCTTGCAAGTTTGCTGTAGTTAAGAAGAGCAAGGTAAAGCTCCTCATTGCTACATTCTGCGATAGATTTATTGTAACGATTTTGTACAAATTCTTTTAATGGTAACATTTTTATGTCTCCTGATAATGTCTTATTTCTTTAATTCTACCAAATTTTCATTGATTCGGCGATAAATTGTAGTCAAGTCAAGCAAAGTTTCTTCGACAGCAGGAGTCAATTGATCCGCTGTCATACGCCATGACCAGTTTCCACCAAGAGTAGATGGGAAGTTCATACGAGCTGAACCATCCAACTCTAGCAAATCTTGCATAGTTGCAATCGTCATGAAACTTACTGATGCGAAGGCTGTACGAAGCATAGCATGCACTACTGTTTCGTACTCTTTACGGTTTGTGTAGCGTGCCATGTACTCACGAGTTGGATCATCAATCTCATCACGGTACCAACCAAGAACAGTGTTGTTATCATGTGTTCCTGTGTACATAACAGAGTTAGCTGGTGCCAAGTGTGGGCTGTCGATACTTTCGTCTTCTGGATTGAAGGCAAATTGAAGGACCTTCATTCCTGGGAATCCAGTACGCTCACGAAGCTCGATGACTTCATCAGTCATGAAACCAAGGTCTTCAGCGATGATGTTCAAGTCACCAAGTTCTTCTTTAACCGCTGCAAAGAGTTTGTAGTCAGGTCCTTTCACCCATTTACCAGGGGCCGCTGTTTCAGAACCAGCTGGGATTTCCCAATAAGACTCAAATCCACGGAAGTGGTCGATACGCACGATATCGTAGATTTTAAAGCTTTCACGCAAGCGTTCAATCCACCATTTGTAACCATCACGATCCATTGCTTCCCAGTCATAGATTGGGTTCCCCCAAAGCTGACCAGTCGCAGAAAACTCATCTGGTGGGCATCCTGCGATGCAAGTTGCTTTCCCGTTTTCATCTGTTTTAAAGAGATGTGGATTTGCCCACATATCGCTTGAATCTTCCGCTACATAGATTGGCATATCACCCACAATCTCGATGTGGTTTTCGTTAGCGTATGCTTTCAATTTCAACCATTGTTGGAAGAAAAGGTATTGGGTTACGCGGTGGTAAACAAGCTTGTCAGCTAATTTCTCACGGTAGCTTTCAAGAGTTGAAGCTTTACGCGCACGAATATCTGCATCTGGCCACTCTGTCCAAGCAAGATTATCAAAATGCTCCTTGATAGCCATATACTCTGCAAATAGTTCAAGCCATGATTGGTTGTCTTGAGCAAATTTTTCGAAGTCTTTGACATCTCCGGCTTCAAGGAAACGTTTGACAGCTTTCTCTAGAAGCGGACGACGTGCATAGTAGATTTTAGCGTAGTCAACTTCAGTTGGGTTGCTACCAAAGTCAATCCCTTCAAGATCACTAGCATCTAGTAAACCTTGCTCAACCAAGATATCAAAATCGATAAAATGAGTGTTTCCAGCAAAGGCTGAGAAGGATTGGTAAGGAGAATCTCCGTAGCTCGTTGTTCCTAAAGGAAGGATTTGCCAGTAACGTTGCTTTGTACGAACCAAGAAGTCAACGAAATCATAGGCGCTTTGACCAAATGATCCGATTCCGTAAGCTCCTGGAAGTGATGAGATGTGCATCAACACACCACTTTGACGTTTCTTCATAATAGCACCTCAAGTGTTTTTTAATTAATTGTTCAAATTTGTGCGCAAACGTTTGCGCTATTTAAAGTATAACCCATTTCTAAAATAAATGCAAGCGTTTTTAAAAAACTTTTTATTGTTTAATCTTTTTTGACAAACTTTCAAATTACTATATTCTTATTTTCAATACCCTTTTAATCATCATCCTAATCATGCAATCGTTTCCCTTCAATTATTTTTGAATCAAAATTTTCATGATTACATCTTTTTCTTCTATTATACAAACAATTTTAGGAATTATCCAGTCACAAGCTTTTTAATTTTTTTCAAAAAAATGCTTGCAACCGTTTTCTGTTTGTGCTATACTAAGGTCATAAGGGAAAACGTTTGCGTTTCCTCGAAATTAAAATTTGTTATTCTTTAGGAGGAATACACTATGTCAACTAAATTCATGAAGAGCGCAGCTGTACTTGGTACTGCTACTCTTGCTAGCTTGCTTTTGGTAGCTTGCGGAAGCAAAACTGCTGATAAAGCGGCTGATTCTGGTTCATCTGAAGGTAAAGAACTTACTTTATACGTTGAAGACCAATATAAAGCATTTGCTGAATCAGCTGCACAAGCTTACGAAAAAGAAGCTGGAGTAAAAGTTACTATCAAAACAGGAGACCAAATGGGTGGTCTCGATAACCTTTCTCTAGATAACCAATCTGGTAAAGCTGCTGACGTTATGATGGCACCATACGACCGAGTAGGTAGCCTTGGTAAAGACGGACAACTTTCAGAAGTGAAATTGAGCGACGGTGCTAAAACAGATGATAAAACTAAATCTCTTGTAACAGCTGCTGACGGTAAAGTTTACGGTGCTCCTGCTGTTATCGAGTCACTTGTTTTGTACTATAATAAAGACTTGATTAAAGAAGCTCCAAAAACTTTTGCTGAATTAGAAGAACTTGCTAAAGATAGCAAATATGCCTTCGCTGGTGAAGATGGTAAAACAACTGCCTTCCTTGCTGACTGGACAAACTTCTACTATGCATACGGACTTCTTGCTGGTAACGGCGGTTACGTATTCGGCCAAAACGGTAAAGATCCTAAAGATATCGGACTTGCAAACGAAGGAGCTATCACTGCTATCAACTACGCTAAAACTTGGTACGAAAAATGGCCTAAAGGTATGCAAGATACAGAAGGAGCTCCAAACCTAATCCAAACTCAATTCCAAGAAGGTAAAACAGCTGCTATCATCGATGGTCCTTGGAAAGCTCAGGCCTTCAAAGATGCTAAAGTAAACTACAGTGTTGCGACTATCCCAACTCTTCCAAACGGTAAAAACTATGAAACATTCGGTGGTGGTAAAGCTTGGATCATCCCATCAAGTACTAAGAACCTTGAAGCTGCTCAAAAATTTGTAGACTTCCTTGTTTCAACTGAAGAACAAAAAACCTTCTACGATAAAACTAACGAAATCCCAGCTAACACTGAGGCTCGTTCATATGCTGAAGGTAAAAACGATGAGTTGACAACAGCTGTTATCAAACAGTTCCAAAACGCTCAACCAATGCCAAACATCCCTCAAATGTCAGCTGTTTGGGACCCAGCTAAAACAATGCTATTTGAAGCTGTAAGTGGTAAGAAAGATGCTAAGACAGCTGCAAACGATGCTGTAACATTGATCAAAGAAACAATCAAACAAAAATTTGGTGAATAAAAAATTTGTTCAAGGGGGGTGGAATTCAAATCCCCCTTTGAATTTATCAATAGAAAACATATATAGTTTAGGTTTTAATTAGAAACCAGTATCCTATGAAAGGAGTTATTATGGAAAAGCAACAACCTAGTAAAGCAGCACTGCTGTCTCTCATTCCTGGGTTAGGACAGATTTACAACAAACAAAAGGCAAAAGGTTTTATCTTCCTTGGTGTAACCATCGTATTTGTCCTTTATTTCCTAGCACTTGCAGCCCCTGAATTGAGCAACCTCATTACTCTTGGTGACAAGCCAGGTCGTGATAATTCCCTCTTCATGCTGATTCGTGGTGCCTTCCATTTAATCTTTGTAGTCGTTTATGTACTCTTTTATTTCTCAAATATTAAAGATGCACATACTATCGCAAAACGTATTAATAATGGAATTCCAGTACCACTTACGCTAAAAGATATGATCAAAGGAATCTATGAAAATGGCTTCCCTTATCTCTTGATTATTCCGTCTTATATTGCCATGACCTTTGCAATCATCTTCCCCGTTGTCGTAACCTTGATGATTGCCTTCACAAACTATGACTTCCAACATTTGCCACCAAACAAATTGTTAGACTGGGTTGGTTTGACCAACTTTACAAACATTTGGAGCTTGAGCACCTTCCGTTCTGCCTTTGGTTCTGTTCTTTCTTGGACTATCATTTGGGCTTTATCTGCCTCAACTTTACAGATCGTGATTGGTATCTTCACAGCTATCATTGCTAACCAACCATTTATCAAAGGAAAACGTATCTTTGGT
This sequence comes from Streptococcus pseudopneumoniae, assembly GCF_001072375.1. Taxonomy (GTDB): domain Bacteria; phylum Bacillota; class Bacilli; order Lactobacillales; family Streptococcaceae; genus Streptococcus; species Streptococcus pseudopneumoniae_L. Next base: position 31,809 of record NZ_JVKV01000028.1, on the reverse strand, counting down.
GTTATTTTCCTTCTTCCTTGGGCTGTCCCAGCCTTCATCACTATCTTGACATTCTCAAACATGTTTAACGATAGTGTTGGAGCAATCAATACCCAAGTTATCCCTCTCTTTGCTAAGGTTCTTCCTTTCCTTGATGGGGCGCTTATTCCTTGGAAAACAGACCCAACTTGGACTAAGGTTGCCTTGATTATGATGCAAGGCTGGCTTGGATTCCCATATATCTACGTTTTGACTTTGGGTATCTTGCAATCTATTCCTAACGACCTTTACGAAGCAGCTTATATTGACGGTGCCAATGCTTGGCAAAAATTCCGCAACATCACTTTCCCAATGATCTTGGCTGTTGCAGCACCTACTTTGATTAGCCAATACACCTTCAACTTTAACAACTTCTCTATCATGTACCTCTTCAATGGTGGAGGACCTGGTACTGTCGGAGGGGGAGCTGGTTCAACTGATATCTTGATCTCATGGATCTACCGCTTGACAACAGGTACATCACCTCAATACTCAATGGCGGCAGCTGTTACCTTGATTATTTCAATCATTGTCATCTCTATTTCTATGATTGCCTTCAAGAAACTACACGCATTTGATATGGAGGACGTCTAAGATGAATAACTCAATCAAACTAAAACGTAGACTGACTCAAACCCTCACTTACCTCTACTTGATCGGACTTTCAATCGTCATTATCTATCCTCTTTTAATCACGATTATGTCAGCCTTCAAGGCAGGTAACGTGGCAGCCTTTAAACTAGACAGCAACATCGATTTTAATTTTGATAACTTTAAAGGACTCTTCACTGAAACCTTATACGGTACTTGGTACCTCAATACTTTGATTATTGCCTTGATTACCATGGTTGTGCAAACAAGTATTATCGTACTTGCTGGTTATGCTTATAGCCGTTACAACTTCTTGGCTCGTAAACAAAGTTTGGTCTTCTTTTTGATTATCCAAATGGTGCCAACAATGGCCGCTTTGACTGCCTTCTTCGTTATGGCACTTATGTTGAACGCCCTTAACCACAGCTGGTTCCTCATCTTCCTCTACGTTGGTGGAGGTATCCCAATGAATGCTTGGCTCATGAAAGGCTACTTCGATACAGTGCCAATGTCTCTAGACGAATCTGCAAAACTAGACGGTGCAGGACACTTCCGCCGCTTCTGGCAAATTGTTCTTCCACTGGTTCGCCCAATGGTTGCCGTACAAGCTCTCTGGGCCTTCATGGGACCTTTCGGTGACTACATCCTCTCTAGTTTCTTGCTTCGTGAGAAAGAATACTTTACCGTTGCCGTAGGTCTCCAAACCTTCGTTAGCAATGTGAAAAACATGAAGATCGCCTACTTCTCAGCAGGTGCTATCCTCATCGCCCTTCCAATCTGTATTCTCTTCTTCTTCCTACAAAAGAACTTTGTTTCAGGACTTACAAGTGGTGGCGACAAGGGATAATATATCCCCGCCACCCTTTTTCATTTTTATACTCTTCAAAAATCAAATTCAAACTACGTCAGCTTCGCCTTGCCGTACTCGAGTACAGCCTTCGGCTAGCTTCCTAGTTTGCTCTTTGATTTTCATTGAGTATTAAACTTGAACTTAGGTAGTCTAGTGAGAAACAAGAGCTTATTGAAAACTCCCTCATTGTTAGTTGACAATTTTTTTAAAGTCTAATTTTTACAAGGATTCGTCTCCCCTGCTTGAAATAAAAAACATTTCTCTATATAATACTCATATAGAAAAATACCTATAGAAAGAGAATTATGTTGCCATATCCATTTTCTTATTTTAATAGTATTTGGGGATTCCGTAAGCCCCTATCTCAACGTTTTGGTCTCAACTGGTTTCAACTGATTTTTACCAGTATTTTCCTGATTAGCTTGTCTATGGTCCCTATTGCCATCCAGAACAGTTCTCAGGAAACTTATCCTTTAGAAACTTTCATCGATGATGTCTACACTCCTTTGACGGATAGTGTGGTTCAGGATTTGGCTGCCAATGCAAAGATTGTAGATGGTAAGTTGAGCTATACAGGTTCATCTCCTCATCAAGCTTCTATCCAAATCGGAGACCCTTCTAGTTCAAACTTCCCTGAGGAATTACTTCTGAACTTTGAACCTGAGAAACTCATCATCAGCAAGCAAGGAAAAGAATTGACCAGCATTCGCTATCACGCGATAACGACTGAGAGCTTCCAAAGCAAGGAAAGCTTAACACGAGCCATTTCTAAAGACTGGTATCAACAGAATCGCGTCTATATTAGTCTCTTTCTTGTGCTTGGTTCTAGCTTCCTCTTTGGACTTAATTTTTTTATTGTTGCTTTAGGTGCTAGCCTCTTGCTCTACTTCACGAAAAAATCGCGTCTCTTTTCATTTAAAAGCTACAAAGAGTGCTATCATTTCATTTTGAACTGTTTAGGATTACCAACCTTACTTGCCATGATTCTCGGTCTCCTAGGCCAAAATATGGCAACTTTGATTACTGTTCAAAATATTTTATTTGTTCTATACCTGGTCACTATCTTTTACAAAACGCATTTCCGTGATCCAGACTACCATAAGTAGGAGATTATTATGCCTGTTACGATTAAAGACGTGGCCAAGGCTGCAGGGGTCTCACCCTCAACCGTAACCCGTGTTATTCAAAACAAATCAACCATTAGCGATGAAACCAAAAAACGAGTTCGAAAGGCTATGAAGGAACTCAACTACCATCCTAACCTCAATGCCCGAAGCCTGGTTAGTAGTTATACGCAGGTTATCGGCTTGGTTCTTCCAGATGATTCAGACGTTTTCTATCAAAATCCTTTCTTCCCTTCTGTCCTTAGAGGGATTGCACAAGTTGCTTCAGAAAATCACTATGCTATCCAGATTGCAACTGGAAAAGACGAAAAAGAGCGCTTAAATGCAATTTCACAGATGGTTTATGGAAAGCGTGTAGACGGTCTTATCTTCTTGTATGCCCAAGAAAATGACCCCTTGGTTAAACTCGTTACTGAAGAACAATTTCCCTTCCTCATCCTTGGGAAATCACTATCACCCTTCATTTCACTTGTTGACAATGATAATATTCAAGCTGGTTTTGATGCGACAGAATACTTCATCAAAAAAGGATGCAGCCGCATTGCTTTCATCGGTGGTACCAAGAAACTCTACGTTACGCAGGATCGTCTAACAGGTTACGAGCAAGCCCTCCAAGAACACAAACTATCTCTTGATAGTCATCGTACCTTTTTCGCTGATGAATTTCTTGAAGAAAAGGGATATAAATTTAGCAAACAACTTTTTGAATACGATCCAAAAACCGATGCTGTTATCACAACAGATAGCCTCTTAGCGGAAGGTGTTTGTAACTACCTCAACGAACATCAGCTGAATGTCCCTGTTCTTAGCTTTGACTCTGTAAATCCAAAATTAAACCTAGCAGCCTATGTCAATATTAATAGTCTAGCTCTCGGCCGCACTTCGTTTGAGACTATTCTTCAAATCATCAATGATGTCAAAGAAAATCGTCAAATCTGCTATCGTCAAGTCATTGCACATGAAATCATTGAAAAATAAGAAAAACCAGCTCTAACATTTTTTGCTTAGAGCTGGTTTTTTGTAATCTATTTTTATAATTGATTAGTTTTCGACTTCGACAAATCGGCCTAGGATATGAACATTTTCTGAAACAGAAACAAAGGCTGTTGGATCAACTTGCTTCATGATCAGTTTAAAATCATTGAACTCTGCACGAGTGATAACCGTAATCAAAACAGCCTTACGTTCGTGGTTATAAGTTCCTTCAGCATCATGGATCATAGTCGCTCCACGGTGCAACTTATTATGGATTTTCTCAATGACTGCATCTGGATTGCTAGTAACAATCATGGCCTGCATGCGTTTTTGTTTGGTGAAAACTGCATCTGTCACACGACTTGAGACAAAGATAGTAATCATGGAATAAAGGGCATATTTCCAACCAAAGGTCACTCCAGCAATCAGCATAATTGTACCGTTCACCAAGAAAGAGATACTTCCGACGTTACGACCTGTCTTCTTACGAATGGTTAGGCTGACAATATCTGTTCCGCCACTGGAGATGTTATGACGTAAAGCAAAGCCGATTCCAAGCCCCATGACAACACCCCCAAAAAGGGCATTGATGATTGGATCTTCTGTCAAGACCACCACCGGCACAAACTGGATAAAGAGCGAGCTCATGGATACCGTGATAAATGTAAAAATTGTGAACTTATGTCCAATTTGATACCAAGCCAAAATCATGAGAGGAATATTGATGGCATAAAATGCTACTGAGATTGGGAAATGAAACCCAAACCAGTGGTTACTAAGGGCAGATATAATCTGAGCCAAACCTGTCGCACCACTTGAATAAACGTGCCCTGGTTGGAAAAAGAAATTGACAGCTACTGCTGATAGAAAACCATATACCAGAGAAGCTGAGATTTTTTCATCGTATTTTTCTCGAGAAATACTTTGTAAAACACGCAAAATCTTTACTCGATAAGCAAAGCGGCGAAGATAATGATTCCACTTTTTAGTTAGTTTCGTTTGTTTCATCTTGTTCTACTCAATATTTCAAATTTTATAGCCAGAGGGTTTCAATTGAATCTCTAATTCTTCTAATTGTTTAAGAGCTACTGTTGATGGTGCTTGGGTCATTGGGTCAGTTGCTTTGTTGTTCTTAGGAAAAGCAATCACTTCACGGATGTTTTCTTCACCTGCTAAGAGCATTACAAAGCGGTCAAGTCCGATAGCCAAGCCCCCGTGTGGTGGGAATCCATAGTCCATGGCTTCCAAAAGGAATCCAAACTGGTCATTAGCTTCTTCAACTGAAAATCCTAGGGCCTTGAACATGCGTTCTTGGAGTTCTTTTTGGTTGATACGAAGGCTACCACCGCCAAGCTCATAACCGTTCAAGACGATATCGTAGGCAATAGCACGAACCTTAGCCAAATCTCCTTCAAGCTCATGCGCAGTATCTGCTTGAGGAAGAGTAAATGGATGGTGGGCGCTCATATAACGACCTTCTTCTTCAGACCATTCAAACATTGGCCAGTCAACTACCCAGAGGAAGTTAAATTTTTCGTTATCAATCAAGCCAAGCTCTTTGGCAATACGTCCACGAAGGGCACCAAGTGTTGCATTGGCTACTTCAAGCGTATCAGCCACAAAGAGAACCAAGTCTTTATCTTCAAGACCAAGCGCTGTTGTCAAGTCTGCTTGGATACCAGTCAAGAATTTCGCAACTGGTCCATTTAATTCTCCATCAACTACCTTGACCCAAGCAAGACCTTTAGCACCATACTGCTTGGCCACCTCTGTCATCTTGTCAATATCTTTACGAGAGTAGTTGTCTGCTGCACCTTTAACTACAATGGCTTTAACCGCAGGAGCTTCTGAGAAGACTTTGAAATCTACACCCTTGACAAGATCTGTCAAGTCTTGAAGCAACATTTCAAAACGAGTATCAGGCTTGTCAGAACCATAAAGAGCCATAGCATCATCATACTTCATTCGAGGGAATGGCAGTGTTACTTCAATCCCTTTTGTTTCCTTCATCACGCGCGCAATCAAGCCTTCTGTGATATCTTGGATTTCTTGCTCTGTTAGGAATGAAGTTTCCAAGTCGACCTGAGTAAACTCAGGCTGACGGTCACCACGCAAGTCTTCGTCACGGAAACATTTGACGATTTGGTAATAACGGTCGAATCCAGCATTCATCAACAACTGTTTTGTAATCTGCGGACTTTGAGGAAGGGCATAGAAATGGCCCTTATTAACACGAGATGGCACCAAATAGTCACGCGCCCCTTCTGGCGTTGACTTAGAAAGGAATGGCGTTTCCACATCGATAAATTCCAACTCATCCAAGTAGTTGCGTATAGAATGTGTTACCTTGGCACGAAGTTTAAGATTTTCCAACATTTCTGGACGACGAAGGTCAAGGTAACGGTAACGTAGACGTGTATCGTCATTTGCCTCAATCCCATCCTTAATCTCAAATGGTGTTGTTTTGGCTGTATTAAGCACAGTAAGAGCTGTTACATTCAGCTCAACCGCTCCAGTCGCCAACTTATCATTGGCTTGCTCACGTGCTACAACATGCCCAGTAACCTCAATGACAAACTCACTACGAAGGCTTTCAGCCGTTGCCATAACTTCTGCAGATACTTTTTCTGGGTTGATAACCAACTGCATGATCCCTTCACGGTCACGAAGATCGATAAAGATCAAACCACCAAGGTCACGACGACGGGCAACCCAACCTTTCAAGGTAATTTCTTGTCCGATGTGTTCCTCACGAACACGACCAGCATACATACTACGTTTCATGTTTTATCTCCTCTTTTATTCTGTTACTATTTTACCATAAAAGCGCAGGCTCTTCATGAAAATCATCAGAAAAGTTGAGAAGAATCCTGCTATAAATGAAAAAATCCAGCAAAGTCATTCGCTGGATCTTATTTTACTTGGTATTTCTTTATTTTTTTCGCTTTTCAGCAATCTCTGCAGCCTTTTTAGGGAGAACAATCTCCGTTGCATAGGCTGTCGCAAATCGCATAATACCTGCAATTGGTGCAAAGATAACTGCTAGATAGTTATAAAAGAAATCCCCTTTAAAAGCATAGGCAAGCCCTCCAATAATGAAGAAGAGAACAACTGCCTGAATCACTGCTAATAATATCACTCGTTTCATGACTTCCTCCTGAGTCTATTATAGCATCATTATCATCACAAATGAAATTAAATTGTTCAAGGCATGTAATCCTATACTGTAGGAAAGCCCTCCTTTATTCACATAGGCCAATCCCAAACTACAACCAAGTGAAGCATAAACTAGGAATTGTTGTGGAGTGCCAGGGAAATGAACAAGTGCAAAAATGATACTACTTACAAGAAGAAAGAGTACTGTCTGCTTGACGTTATCCTGCTGAGGGAAGACATAACGAGCTAACAGACCTCTAAAGGTCAACTCTTCTGTCAGGGGTGCAAAGACAACAATCATGAAGAAAGAGAAGAGAGGTTGATTATGAGTCAATTGTTCTGCCGTCTGTTGACTGACAGATGGATCATTTGGTAAGAAAGTTTGTACAACAATGATAAGGACCCATACCAAGGCAGGCAACCAGATGTATTTGTTAAGGCCCGTTTTTTCTATCGTAACAGTTCCTGTCTTATACCACTTGTATGTTAAGAAGGTAAAAGCTCCTGCCAATAAAATATAAAGCGGAAGAACACCGACTATAGGTGCACCTGAACCAAGAGCAATCAGAGGTAAAGCCTGAATAAAACCGTAGATAAACAAAAATGATAAGAAAGCTAGAACAAACCAGCCAATGTTTTTAAGTATTTTCATAAAAGACTCCTATTTAAAATAACGTTTTGTTTTTCTTAATTGTGCGATAGTTATATAAAGATGGATGATAATCAAAAGAACTAAGGCGACCAATTGTATTTCTCGTAAAATAACTGATAATACTATCAATAAAATATAGAGTGCGGGCAGTATAATTTGATCCAGCCTAAACATAGTTAAAAAGGCACTTTCCATCTCTGCCTGCTTTTCTCCCTCATCATAACTGTTAAGATATGCTAAAATATCTTTTGGAGTGTAATAAACAGACAGTTTATAGTGTCGAACGATAAAAATAGTTCGCAACAAGTAATTGGCAACAATAATGTATAAGCATAATAGAATAAGAGCAGGAAGAATTAGCAAGGTATTCTTAAATATCGGAGAAATCAGTATGATCCCACTGATCATCATTGCTATCATCAAAACATTTGAAGAAACCGAACCATAATCTAAGTAACGATAGGCTCTTACATAGGTCTGATCACTATCTTCTTCCTCTGCCACCCTTTGATAAAGAGTATAAACTGCACGACTTTTGCCAAGATAATACATGGCTAAGATGAAGGAAATTCCTCCAATAACGAGAGCGAATCCATAAACAGTGTGTAAGACTTGTGACATTTGAATCTGTTCAGCTATACCTCTAAGAGTGTAAGCAAAGGCTCCTACAAAAGCACTTAACATACACACTACTACTCTCAACCATTTACGATTATTTTTCATTTTCTGACCTCTATCTAAACTAGCCAATAACCTTAAATAGTTTCAGTGATCTTTTCTATTTAAAATAACGTTTCACCATAGGTATCTGCATTATATTGATATAAATATGGATTATAGCTACAGCTAAAAGACCTAATAACTGAATTTCTCCCGTAAGTACAGAAACGATATCAATCAAAATATACAAACCTGGTAAAACATATTGGTTTAATTGAAATAAAATTCGAAAACTCTGTTCCAAATTAGCTTGTCGTTCTCCTTCATCGTAAGAATTTACATAATCTAGCACATCCTTTGGAATAGAGAAAAATGCCAAATCAAACTGACGAAGAATCGAAATCGTCTTGAAAAGATATTTTTGAAGTACTGCAGCTAAAATAAGAGCTGGAACAGAAAGTCCTAGAACGATAAAACTTGTACGGAGTATCACCACTTCATTCATAGAGATGAATAAAGCTAATATAGTCATAACTGACACAATGTTAAAAGCAATCGTACCAAACTCGAGATTTCGATACATTTGTACATAATAAGTTTCATTCACATCGTCATCTATTTCCATTTGATATAAAGCATGGAATTTCCGACTCTTTTTTAAGAAATAGATAGTTAAAAAAATGCTAATCAAAGCTATCAATAAACAGGAAGCTGAAATCCAAGGAACTAGAGTATTCAGATTAAAACTTGTGCCCAATGCCCAAGCACGACCTGCAAGCATACCTGTAAAATATCCTAAAACACCAATCGCTAAGAAGTATAAAATTCGTTTCTTTTTCATATTCATCCCCCTCTAAACTAATCCAACTAACCACTGACCAAAGACTTTACCTGATTCATAAATTGCTGTCAAGCCCTCTGTTCCAAGTGATACCAAAAGCAAACAAACAACAAATAAGAGAATAGCTTGGTTTCTTGCTTTTTTCGCTCCATCTCCTAATGGCTCTTTACCTAGCCAACCTGCTAAATAAGCATAGAGGGCCACTGTTATAATCCCTAACTCCGTCGAAGAAAGAAACAACAAGACTGTCACCAAACGAACGACGTTGATCTGGACATTAAAATAATTTCCTAGACCTGCACAGACACCTGCAAGTTCTTTGTTCTCAGTATCTACTTGAAAACCTGCTAAAAATTCTTTCATAATTTTTCTCCTTTTACGATCTCTTTAAACTTTATCTTTCTCTCTACCCATCTAAAAACCAATAGTAGAACTAAGTTTATCCAGAAGAGGTATTTACTTTCAACGATAGTAAACCAACCAAATAGGGTTCCAATCATGGCCAAAAGATTAACGATAAATACAACTATACATAGATAATAAATTGCTTTATACTTGTTCATCATTGTTCTCCTTTTTCTTCAACCGATTGAAGATGGACAAGAGGGCTAAATTCAGCCAAAACAAATACTTACTTTCATCAAAATAAAACCACCCCAGTAATGTTCCAATCATAGCGAAAGCATTCACAATGAGGGCAAGAACACTCATGTAATAAATCACTTTAAACTTGTTCATCACTCATCCTCCTCTAAGCGAAAGACTGACTCGACTGGCTCATGGAATATCTGAGCAATCTTCAGGGCAATGACGATGGATGGCGTGTACTCATCTCGCTCAAGCAAGCTGATGGTCTGTCTGGAAACCCCTGCTAGCTTGGCCAGTTCAGTTTGATTAAGGCCATCGCGAGCCCGAAGCTCTTTTAGACGATTTTTTAGTTGCATGTCACACACCTACTTTCCGTCAAATTCAACGGTTTGGATATCCTCAATGCGTTGTAGTTTGAATTTTTCTTTTCCTTTTTTATTTACACGGCGTAGCTTGACCCACTCCTCATCAACATCTACAACTTCCCAATTGTCTGTCCCAAAAACTTGTCCAAAGATTGTTGGTTTTTTCCCAATCAATTCTTTTAATAATCTTGACATTTCTTTATTTCCTTTCTGTTTTTGCTCAATTCTTTTGATTTTATTCTCTAGTTTCTTGACCCTTTGGGTATGATAGAGATAAAACATAAACACAAGAGGTACAAATCCTAATGCCCACATAATCGTTCCTTTCTGCTATACTTTTCTTAACTTGATTTCATTGTAACACATCTTTTTATTTTTGACAAGTATATTTGTCAAAAAGTTTAAGATTTTTGTCATTTTGCAAAAGAAAACGGTCAGGAATAGTATCCTGACCAGTTTATATGCTATTAAAATCCTAGTTTTTCAAAGATTTCTGAGAAGTTTTGACTGATAGCACCAAGCGAAACTTGAACTTCTTCTCGAGTTTGGTTATTCTTAACTGTCACTTGTCCGCTTTCGACTTCACTCTCTCCTAGAGTGATGATAGTCTTAGCCGCAAAGACATCGGCTGACTTAAACTGAGCTTTAAGCTTGCGGTTAAGGTAATCACGCTCTGCTTTGAAACCTTGTTGGCGAAGAGCCTGTACCAACTCCAAGGCTTTAAGATTTGCTCCTTCACCAAGAACAGCAATGTAGACATCTAGGGCGTTTTCGATAGGGAGAGACACACCTTGCTTTTCAAGGATGAGAAGCAGACGCTCTACACCAAGTCCAAAACCAAATCCAGCAGTCTCAGGACCACCAAAATAGGCAACCAAGCCATCGTAGCGACCACCTGCACAGACTGTTAATTCATTACCCTCGATTTCAGTGATGAACTCAAAAATCGTGTGGTTGTAGTAGTCCAAACCACGAACCATATTGGTATCGATGATGTAATCTACTCCAAGATTTTCCAGCATCTGACGGACAGCAGCAAAGTGGGCTTGGCTTTCTGCATCCAGGTAATCCAAGATAGACGGTGCATTCTCTACTGCCACCTTGTCTTCTTTTTCCTTAGAGTCCAAGACACGGAGAGGGTTTTCCTCCAAACGACGCTGGCTATCCTTGGACAGGGTCTCCTTGAGCGGTGTTAAGTAGTCAATCAAGGCTTGACGGTAGGCTGCACGACTCTCAGGATTTCCAAGGGTGTTGAGGTGTAGTTTGACACCTTGAATCCCGATTGCTTTCAAGAAGTGGGCTGCCATAGCGATAGTTTCCACATCGGTAGCTGGATTGCTAGAGCCAAAGCACTCCACACCAATCTGGTGGAATTGGCGTAAACGACCTGCTTGTGGGCGCTCATAGCGGAACATTGGCCCCATGTAGTAGAACTTACTTGGTTTTTGAACTTCTGGTGCAAAGAGTTTGTTTTCCACATAAGAACGAACGACTGGAGCAGTTCCTTCTGGACGGAGGGTAATATGGCGGTCTCCCTTGTCGTAAAAATCGTACATTTCCTTGGTTACGATATCCGTTGTATCTCCGACAGAACGACTGATGACTTCGTAGTGCTCAAAAATTGGGGTACGTACTTCTGCGTAGTTGTAGCGTTTGAAGATTTCACGCGCAAAGCCTTCAACGTACTGCCATTTGGCCGACTCAGCAGGTAAAATATCCTGCGTTCCTTTTGGTTTTTGTAATTTCATAGGGAATCCTCTTTATAACTTAATAGTCCTATTTTACCATAAATGAAGGGATTGGGACAGTGTGAAAAGAAGACTAACACCTAAATTTCATTTTTGAGATTAAGACTAGCTAGGAGAATCGCAAGCAAGGAAAGTCCAACAAACAGAGCCCATGTTAACTGTATATCCCATACTGCCACCAGTGAAAAACAGGCTGTCCCCACTGGTATAGATAGAGTAAACAACAAACCTAAAAAATTACTGGTACGAGAGAGAACCTCTGGAGCAAGATTTTTCATGAGCAGAGCACTAATCTTTGGAGAAATTTTCCCAGAAACATACATGGTAAAAAAGACGAAAAGCATCCCGAGCAAGACTTGGTTTAACAAATTAGATAGACCAACTAGACTGGCTCCTAATGTAACCCACATCATCAATTTAGGCAAAGATTGCTTCCCAAAATAATCATTTCCAGTAAGGCTACTGATGATAACTGCTAATAAGGTAATCAATTGTAAGATAAACAAGGCATCCTTGTAGGAAAAATTCAGTAAGGAATGATTTAAAAGGAAGATGTTATAGATACCACCTAAGGCACCACCCAAAGCATTGATAAGCAAGATAGCAAAGAGCATAAAACCAAAGTTTTTCTGTCCACTTTTAAGAAAAACGAGACGTAAGTTTCGGTAAATCGTTAAAAATTGATCTTTGATAGAAAGTTTCTCATTTTTCTGTGATTTACTATCAACAAGTGGAGTTGATAAGCTTAATTCAGCCCTTCCTAAAAAGAGAATGAGAGCTGACACTAGGAAAAATATGGCATTGATTCCCGCTACGAGCGAAAAGTTCTGTGTTGACACCCCTAATAGCCAAACTCCAAAAGCTTGGCCGCCAATAGCAGAAATATAGGTAATAAACTGGGAAAATGAGTAAGCCTCCATCAAATCTTGCTCCGCTACCTTTTCTTTAACGAGAGGCATTCGCAAGCCACCCGCAAAATCACTGGCTACATCACTAATGACATTGATGAGGCAAAGGGTCGAAAAGGCAAAGAAACTAGCTTGCTGAACAACTAGGGCTGCTAGAAAAAATAAAACCGCCTGAAATAAACCGACATAGGTCATCCATTTGACCTTGTCCCTCGTGTAATCTGCCCGAATTCCCACAAAAACTGTAAAAAGAGTTGGAAGCATCATCACAATATTCGCCATAGCAACGGCAACAGAAGCCTCTGGCAAAGTCGATGCATATACCACAAATACTAAATTAAAAATAGAAGCGCCAAAAGCATTGAAAAATCGTGATAAGCTCAAAACTCTGTAAGCTTGATTTCTTAGTAATAGTTTCATATAGATTCCTTCCTTTCTCACATTCTACTTTTATGGTAGCTCTAGTATAGCATCAAGAATCTTACAAGAAGATGTTTTTGAATATATGCAACAGACTAAACTGATAACGAAAACGATAGAATTTGTCTAATGCTAATCAGTATCTTCACAGTCCTATCGTTTCAAATTATTTTATCTAGTTGCAGATATTTAACACTCCATGGTGCTTCTATAATAGTCAGCAGATCTGCGACAACCAATCATCTCAAAAATACGGACGGCGTCCTCCATTTTTCTCTGCCCTTCCTCCGCTCTTCCTTGCTTACTATCAAGCAAACCTTCTGCCCATAGGTAGACTATTCGAAAATAGGTTTCATTTTCTTCAAAGAAGTTCTTTTCAATTTGTTTTTTGAAATAAAGGGCATTGGTAAAATCATCAACTTCAATACAGGCCATAAAAGCATTGAGGATCAGGGTGTGCATCATATTTCGATTTTTCCCAATTCCTTGCAAGAAATCTGACTTCCGCAACATTTCCCGAGTATACTTTGTCACAAGCTGGACTGATAAAAGAGGTGAGCAGGAAGAAAAGAACGAAAGTTCATAGAGTCCCCAAATTTCAACAGAAAATAGATAATCATGTAGGACTCTTTCTTCCTCAGAGGTCAATGTAATCGTCTCATCAATAGCTTTCATATAGAATTTTATCAAAATAGCATTGAGAATATGTTCTTGTTTATCCTTTGAAAAAGGGATTTGTTGGTATTCTCTCTGATAGAGAGTACTCAAGGATGTTAAATCTTTTGGGTTTACGGCTTTAAACAGTTGATTTCTGAATTCAGAATTAGAATCGTGGTGAAAGCCTCTCGCCAAAAATAACAATTCTTCCATACTCGCATGAATATTCTCCAAAGCTGTGATTAACTTTGGAGCAGATATTTCACTCTGACCATTTTCAAAACGCGACAATAAGGATGCTGAAAAACGTCCACCTGTTGCTTTTCTCAAGGAGATTTTTCTGGACTCCCTTAACTCTTTAAAAACTTTTCCTAAATTCTTCATCCTCTTACCACTCGTCTTTTATTTTTTCCTATTTTACCACATTTCCTAATAAATACTAGTTCCAAGCTAGCATTTACAATCTGCCACAGGCATGATACAATGAATAACATCAGATATACGAAGGAGAACTTATGAAAAAGAATATCTTGACAACCCTTGTAGCCGCTCTTCTCTACTTTCTCTGTATCGGAGTGGGGGTTCTACTAGGGAACCTTGTCGACCACACTGGAAATATGTTTTACGCCCCTGCCTTTTCTGCTCTTGTGGGTGGTAGCGTCTATATGATCCTTTTAGCAAAAGTACCTCGTTTTGGAGCGATTACTACGATTGGACTTGTAATTTCTCTATTTTTCCTCGGGAGCAAGCATGGTGCTGGAGCCTTTCTGCCAGGAATTATCTGCGGTCTTGCAGCAGATGGCATAGCTCACCTAGGCCACTACAAAGATAAGGTCAAGAACCTTCTTTCCTTCCTAGTTTTTGCCTTTGGTACTACTGGTCCCATCCTACTCATGTGGTTGACCCCTCAAGCTTACATAGCAACCCTAGTTGCTCGTGGAAAATCTCAGGACTATATTGATCGCATCATGGTTGCACCGAATCTCACTACCATTCTTCTCTTTGTAGCAAGCGTCCTTATCGGTGCTCTACTCGGTTCCCTTATTGGACAAGCGCTGAGTAAGAAATTAACACATAAACAGTAACAAAAAAGCCCCTTGTCTCTAATATTTATTTGAGACAAGGGGCTTTTTTTAATGAAATATTTAAAATTCACTGTAAATGAATTCTTGGATGTTGGAAAAATCTGTGACAAGAGAATAAATCACGATGCTTAAAATAACCGTGTAGAAAAACAAGGTCCACAATAGTAAACGATGTGTGTTAGTTAGTTTCGTTTGCAAATTTGTAAAGTTCTTTTTCAACTTCCATCCATCCTTTCACCCCAACGTGCATCACGTCAAATAAAAAGTAATCTTCATATTCCTTATTTCCATAGTTTAACACAGTAGCACCGTGGTTTTTGGCAATTTTTTCTATTTTTTTGTAAGTTTCTTCACGCATCTCTCGTGAAACACCTGTGTAATCATTCCATTTACCATTTACAGGAAAGATAATGACTTCAACTTCAATTCCCAATTCCTTAGCAACTGTCAAGAAGAGTTCCATATCTGAATATTCTGGCGACTCCAGGTAGCTCAAATCTTTATTAGAATCTTTTAATGAAGCATAGCGATCTCTCAAATAAGTATTGTAATAGTTGTTATCAACAGCATAATCATTATTGTCTGTTTTCTTTTTGACCTCTTCTACAAACTGATTCGTCATTTTTTCCCAATCATAGTCTGGGGTTTTATCCCCTAGTGAAGGATAATCTGATTTGGCATGTTTTTGATAAAAAGTCTGTTTGAGTTTAAAGGAATAAATCGCATTATCGAACTCTAATAGTTTTTTATCAATAATGGTTCCTTTCCCGTCTATGAAATAACTTTTGTATTTTTTGTAGATGTCATTTTGTTGCTTGTTCCCCTTTGTAATTTCGATAATGCGATTGATTAGTTTTTCTTTCGTTTCCTTACTAATCTTATCATTACCTAGCATATGGAAAATATGTTCCTGAGAAGCCTTGTTCAAAAAGGCATCTTGATGAGTCCCGTCTTTTTCAAACCACTGAACCGACTCTATTATAGCCACTTTTCGCTTAGTCATAGCTCCTTCAATCGAGCCCAAGGTTGTAGCTTGAATGATATTTTGAGAATAACTGGTTCCTATCTGCATGATATTAAAATCATTGTAGTTAAAAATTTTATTGGGATGGTAATCTTCATTTATCGTCGCAACCAACTCAGATGATCCCAATAAAACAAATGTATTGGGAGTAATATTGCTTGTTAAAATATCCCTACTTTTATACTTTTCATACGAAGTGCTATAGCGAATACTGTTATCCTTTACTTTATAATAATCATCAATCTTCTTGACGTATGTCACATTTAAAAGGGCAAGCGTCGCAATTACAAGCACTAGCGATAGCAAAAATGCTTTTAGTTTAATCATCTCGTTTTATCCTATCCCTTCGATTCTTCCAACCTCTTTTCAATTTCTTATCTCTTTAAAATCGTCAGTAAGATTTTGTAGGGTTCACCTGAAAAGATAAAGAAACCAACCATAACTAAATTCATGGTCACAAACCAACTCATTAGTTTGTACCAAGTTTTATTTTTATGTTGCTTATAAAAATTGCTTTTCTTTTGATAAATTTCAAATCCAGACATCAGAACTCCATGGTAAAATCCATAAGCGATATAGCTAACACTAATTCCATGCCAAAATCCCATGACCAGCATATTGACCATATAGGCATAGACTGCATTGTGCAATCTATTCTTAAACCATTTTTTTCTGATAACCTGCATCAAAACTCTTGAAAATACAAAGTCTCTCAACCAAGTTGACAAGGTGATGTGCCATCTAGTCCAGAAATCCTTGATATCAACACTCAAGAAAGGTTTATTGAAATTCATCGGTGTCTGAATGCCCAAAATATTACTGCTTCCAACAGCCATCAAACTATAACCCGCAAAGTCAAAGAACAGATAGAATGTATACAAGTACATATATTTGAGTGAGTAGACAACTGTACCAGTATTGCTTAGAGCAAGTAGCATCTGGTAAACATAGGTTGATAGAACCACCTTGTAGAGAAGGCCTAGAACAATGCGATAAATACCATCACCTGCTAACTCTAGGTAGTCTTTTCTAGGCATGACTTCATTGATCTCTTTTAGAAATCTTCTGCTACGATCGATTGGTCCCGAACTAACTGTAGGGAAAAAGAGTAGAAACTGAAGATAATCTTTTACACTGATTTTTTCTTTGATTAAACCATCCGATATTTCCAGCATGATTTGGATAGTTTTAAAGGACATATAAGAAATCCCAATAAAAGCCAACAAATGTAGCTGGGTTAAGGCAAAGACTTTATTGACTACTAAAGGTAAAATGGATAACATAACCAGTGGCTTCAACCGTTTTGAATCCATTCTTTGTGCTATGAAAACCAGAAAATACTGGTAAATGATAAATGCCAGTAGATAAACAACCATAGCTTTACTCTTACCATAGATGGCTCCTGCAAATAAAATTGACAGACTTAAAATATAATAATCCCTACGCTTGCCAAAGTAGTTTAAAACAAAGCCAATCAGTAAAACTACAAATAGTAGAAGGAAAAACTCATTCCCCTCAAAATAATTCATACTAGCCGAACTCCTTTATCATTTCATAATTCTCTACAGATAGATTACTACCTTAGTCATATCGAAATATGCTTTCTCATTATACCATACTTCCAAAAGTTTATTCCACTTGAATAACAAATATAGTTTATAAAAAGAACCACACGGCTCTCAGAAGGTAGACAAACCCTTTCGGTAATTTTACTACATCTTGAAAACTCTTAGAAATGCTGAAACATGCTATTTTTAAGAGTTTTTTTATTTTCTCTAATAAAAGAAAAAGATTGAAGAAAATTGTCCAAAATTGACTTTTTCTTCAATCTGAGAGCTAGCCGGCTCTTTTTTTATTTATGACTTAATTTCTTGGTCAAAAAGTCTCCCAAGAACTGAATTGTAAAGATAATCAGGATAATGATGAGTGTCGCAAGGACTGTTACATCATGATTGAAACGGTTAAATCCATAGGCGATAGCTACGTTACCGATACCACCTGCTCCGACCGCTCCCGCCATAGCTGTTTCACCAACTAGTGAAATCAAGGTCACAGTTGTCACACGGATCAAGTCTGGTAGACCTTCTGATAGGTAAACACCTACGATGTCCCAGAAAGTAGCTCCGCTAGCTTGAGCTGCCTCGATGACACCGCCATCTAGCTCTGCCAATACCACCTGTACCTGACGAGCAAAGAAGGCAAAGACTGCAAAAGATAGGGGTACAATAGCCGCATTTGGTCCGATACTTGTCCCTACGATTAGATGAGAGAAGGGTGACAAGACAGCCAAGAGAATGATAAATGGCACCGCACGGAAGATAGAGGTAATCTTGTCTAAAATCCAGAAAACAACTTTATTTTCCAAGACACCACCTGGAGCTGTCAAGACAAGGAAAAGCCCTGCAACCAGCCCTAGGAAACCTCCGATGAGGAAGGAAAGAACCGTCATATAAAGGGTCAAGTAGATTGCTGTTCCCCAGCCAGCCTGACCAGACCAACCCATCTTGTAGACGTTTGGTAAGTATGCTTTAATCAATTCTGCCATCTTACTGTCCTCCCCTCAATACTTTTAGTTGCACACCAGCCTGACGAATGGCATCTTGAGCGCTTATCAAAGCTTCTTTTTCTCCTGACAAGACAACCACAAGTTCACCTACAGGAGTACCATCCAAAATTTCAATGTTTCCATAGAGAATATTGGCTGTTACTTGGTAGTGCTTGTACAATTCATTCAAAAGCGGCTCATCTGTAGAAGCGCCTGCATACTTGAGTTGTACCAAAATGCTGTTTTCAGATAAGTGCTCTACGATTTCCTGTTTCTCAATCTTGACCATAGCTTCATCAATACCTGTCGCAGTTGAGATAAAGTCCTGAGTCAATGGTTGCTTAGGATCAGAGAAGATTTCAAGAACGCTACCTTCCTCAATCAAGCGACCATCCTGCATCACTGCCACACGGTTAGCAATGTCTTTGACAATCTGCATCTCGTGTGTAATCAAGACAATGGTCAAACCTAGTTTACGGTTCAATTCTTGCAAGAGTGACAAGATTTGTTTCGTTGTCTTTGGGTCAAGAGCTGAAGTTGACTCGTCTGAAATCAAGATTTTTGGATCATTGGCCAAGGCACGCGCAATAGCCACACGTTGTTTTTGACCTCCAGATAGTTGTGAAGGATAGTTTTCGGCACGGTCAGCCAAGCCCACCAAGTCGAGCAATTTAGCTACTTTAGCCTTCTTTTCTTCCTTGCTGAGCCCAGAGTGTTTGAGGGCAAAGGCTACGTTTTCCTCTGCTGTTTTCTGACTCATAAGGTTAAAGTGTTGGAAAATCATCCCAATATCTTGACGTTTATGACGTAATTGCTCAGCAGTTAAGGTAACCTTGCCATCAAAAATTACATCATTATCTACAGTAATTCGACCTGCAGATGGTTTTTGCAAGAGGTTAATCACACGAACTAGGGTTGATTTCCCTGCCCCAGAATATCCAACGATTCCGTAGATATCCCCTTCTTGGATGTGAATAGTCACATCCTTGACCGCTGTGATGGTTCTTTTCTTTTGGTGAAAAGTCACATCGATCTGATCTAACTTGATAATATCTCTACTCATAGCTTCTAATCAGCTCCTCTACTAATTCAATATGGGTGTAATAATCTGCGATTCGCACATTTTCATCTCCACCATGGTCTCGGCTATTAGCATTTCCTAGACCAAAGGCAACCATAGGTACTTCTAAGGCATCAAAGACCGTATGCATAGGTCCTGTCCCAGCTGTAGTCGGCAAGACAGATACGCCCTGTGGAAAGAATTTCTTGGCTAACTCAATAACATTGAGAATAGATGGTGCACTCATATCGCTTCGATAACTCATCTCACCCAAGGTATAGTATAATTCTACCTTATCAAAGCCGTTTTTGTCTAGTTGTTTCCGGATTTTCTCCAAAACATCATGTGGGTCCAAGCCAGGAACCAAACGAACCTCTAGCTTGGCACTAGCCTCTGCTGGTAGAATCGTTTTAACTCCTTGCCCCTGATAACCAGACTGAATCCCTTCAATATTGAGTGCTGGTTCAAAGAAGAAACGCTTTAGAAAGGCTGTACGTTCCTCTTGTAAAAGTGGCAATTCCAAGCCATAAATCTGGCTGATTTCCTCTGGATTGCGTTGGGCATAGGTTTCTACCAAGGCTAGCTCTCGTTCATTAGGCTCTTGAACCTCATCGTACAAGCCCTCAACTAAAATACGTCCATCTGCAGCTCGCAAACTGGTCAAAGCTTGAATCAGATACCAAGGTGCCGACTCTACAATACCGCCATAGCTAGAGTGGATATCCACATCGGCACTCTTGACCTTGGCATCAAAGGTTACAATACCCTTGTTCCCACCAGAGATTTCTAGCTGTTCCAAGGCATTTTTGGTCCCTTGTTCCCAGACCAATAAATCTGCACCACGAAGCTTGTCCGCATGTTTTTCTAGATATTTGTCCAAGTCCATAGAGGCAGATTCTTCTGCTCCTTCCATGATGAAACTGATATTGACTGGTAGATCATCATGATGCTGCATGTATTTTCTAAGAGCACTCAAGCGGGCAGTGATATGCCCCTTGTCATCATCAACCCCGCGTCCATACATGATGCCATCACGGACAGAAAGCGTAAATGGATCCTCTGTCCAGACTTGGTCGCCATCCGCAGGTACTGTGTCATAGTGGTTGTAGAAAATGATAGTCTTGGCATTTGGGCGTGAACTTTTAAAATGCGCCATGACAAAGGGTGCCGTATAACTCTCATCAATCTCGACCTCTGCACCTACACGCTTGAAAATTTCGCCTAGATAACGAGCCACCTCTTTCAGGCCGACTTGTTGGGCAAAGACTGATTTTTTAGAAATCAAGGTCCGCAAAACTTCAAAGTAATGTTGCGCTACATGATCCTTTTCAAACTTTTCAATTTGTTCTTCTTGGCTAGGGAAAACCATTTTCTCTCTACCTTTCTACTAGGACTTGTACCTTTGGAATCAATACAAGTGGATGTTCCTTTTCTTTAGTCTCTATATAAAAGCAAGAGGTGGAAAAAATCTCTCCCACCTCCCTGTGTTTATTACCAAACTGGTTGATCCAAGCCGTCTGAAGTTTCTTCGATGACTTTTTTAACTTCATCAGTATGGTAAGCTGCGATAATTTTCTTGATTGCATCAGCTTTAGGTGATGATTCCCAATCTTTTTTCGCAACGATGATGTTGTACCATTGTTTTGAGTTTTCGTCAGCTTGCTCTTTAAAGAGTGCTTTCTTGTAGTCCAATTTTGCTTCTGTAACAAAAGTGTTGTTTACAACTGCTGCATCAACTGAAGTCAATGAACGAGCTGTTTGGCTAGCGTCCAACTCAGTGATTTTCAAGTTCTTTGGATTTTCTTTGATGTTTGCGATTGTAGCAAGTTCAGTTCCTGAAACATCCAATTTAATCAAACCAGCTGATTGAAGAAGGTAAAGGGCACGGCTTTCGTTAGTAGCATCGTTTGGAATAGCAATTTCACCGTTGTTTGGGATTTCTTCCACTTTAGTGTACTTGTTTTCTTCCCCGTTTTTACCTGAGTAAAGGCGGATTGGTGAGATATAAGTATCTGCAATCGCTACAAGGTCTTTACCGTTTTCTTTGTTCCAGTTGTTCAAGAAGTTGTAGTGTTGGAAAGCGTTCAAGTCTACTTCACCATCAGCAGTTGCTTTATTTGGTTGTGAGTAGTCTGTAAACTCTGTGAATTCCAATTTAATTCCGTCTTTTTCAACCAATTCTTGGACTTTGTCCCAGCGTGCTTCTTCTGAACCGCTACGGTTAACAGTTGCGATTTTAACTGTAGTTGTGTTGTCTGCTTTCTTGTCTGAATTTCCGCAAGCTGCAAGTGCAAGGCCTGCTACTGTAGCGATAGCTGCTACGCCTAACCATTTTTTAATTTTCATGATTCGTTCTCCTTTAAAAATAATACTGTAATAGTATCTCACACTTTATTTGATTTCGCAAATTGTTATTAGATAGGCAGACATATAGTTTGAAACTATATGCCTAAAAGTTACAAAATCATCCACCTACGAGAGAATGGATGATTTACAAACTTATTTGATGTCAGCTTCTGCTGGCAGATAAGAACCGCCAAAGAACTGTTGAGATAGCTTTTCAAGGGTTCCATCTTTATATAATTCTTGGATGCGTTTGTCCACAAATGCCTTCAACTCATCTTGACCTTTGGCAAGAAGTGGGTATACGTAAGGTTGTTGGTCGCTTGGAAGTTCGATAACTTTCAAGTTATCCAAACCTTGGTCCTTGATGACTGTCTCTACACCGATTTTATCAAAAATCTTGTAGTCAAATCGGCCATCACTCAAACGTACCATGATTTGTTGGAAGTCCCCTTTAACGTAGTTAAGGATAGTTGGGTTATCTGAGTGTTGTTTGTTGTAGTCTTCTAGCTGTTTAGCAGAAGTTGTTCCTTGAACAACTTCTGTTGATTTTCCACCGATATCATCAAACGATTTGATGCTAGAGTCATCTTTTTTCACTACAAGAACGTTAGGGTTTTTAGCAGTTGGAGCTGCATAAAGGTATTTTTCAGCACGTTCTTTAGTGTAGCTGATGTTGCTAACAGCCATTTGGTAACGATCAGCATCAAGTCCTGCAAAAACACCTGACCACTCTGTCTTCTCAAACTTGACAGTATACTTGTCAGAATCTTTAAAGATAGCGCGAACCACTTCAATCTCGTAACCAGTCAATTCGCCATTTTCTTCATAGTTGAATGGTTTTGGTGTAGCATTGGTTACAACGATAATTTCTTTTTTACTAGATGTTGCTTCACCAGATGCAGCATCTTTCTTTTCACCGCCTGAGCAAGCTACCAATACACCCGCGGCAACAAGTCCTAGGGCAGCAAGTGATGAATACTTAACGATTTTTTTCATGATATTTCCTCCAAAATAGAATACAATCTTATCTTAACAGAAAAAAAGGAATTACGCTATTATATGATTTCTATATTTGTGATAGGTTTTCTTTATGGCTGATTAAAAGACCAAACGTAGGACTGCTATCAAGACTACTCCAAAGAGAACAGTCCCTACCAGATTGCGGTAACGAAAGGCTACCAAAGCCGTTGGAAAAACTGCTAAAAAGTCTAACCACTTTATCTGCGGGAGGCTTCCAACTTTTCCTGTCACCACACTTGAAAGAATCAAGGCAAAGATAATAGAAACTGGTAGAAATTTCAAAAAGCGCTCTACGATAGACGGCAAACCCTTATACTTGGCTAGGATGAAAGGAATCATTCTTGGAATCCAAGTCACCAAGCCAGAAAAGACAATTGCTAATAAAATATACTTACTGACCATCCAAGACCACCCCCATGGTACAACCTAGCAAGGTCGCAAACAAGACAGCTAATGACTGAGACACCACCGTCAAGAGCAAAAAGAAAGATACAGCTACAACTGCTAAAATTATGAAAAGATTGCGCAAAGGAATCCGTTTTTGCATAATCTGAAACTGGGAAGTAAAAATCCCAATAAACATCCCCACTAGGGCAAAATCTAAGCCAAAAATTTCTGGATTTGGTAGAAGTCCACCTAGAGCAGCTCCGACAACAGTTCCGACAAACCAAGCTACATAGCTGTTAAGATTGTTCCCGTGCATCCACATAGGATTGATCTTATCCGTATGCACCAACTCGCCCATCAAAACGCCATAGGTCTCATCGGTCAAGAGGCTAGACATACCGATGTTTTGCCAAAGACTGGTATGACGGAAATAAGTCGACGCATGCAAACTTAGCAAGAAGAGACGCAGATTAATCAAAAAGACCGTCATGGCAATAGCAGCTACTGGAGCTTGAACTGCAATCAAAGCTATCATGGCAAACTGAGCGCTCCCAGCATAAACAAAGAGACTCATCAGACCCATTTCTACTGGTGTCACATAGGGCGAACCGATAATGCCACAGGCAAGACCGATGCTAACATAGCCCAGAGCCGTCGGCACCGCAGCCTGCACACCTTCCCAAAATCCTTTTTCTTTCATAGACTTCCTCACTAATCATTCCTTCAGCAACTGTTTCCCAAACAGTCACAGCAAACATTATTATAACATATTCGTAAAATAGAAAAAAGTTTAGAGTTTTAAGCTAGTAAAAAGTACTCATTCAGGATACATGCGAAATTGATCCACTCGAATAGGATATTTGTCAACTTCAGGTTTTTCAACATATTCATTTTCTATCGGGTAAACATCAACCCAGAGTTCTTCTCTCTGCCCTTTCAACTTAACCTTAAATCGATAACCAACATCATCACCTGCCAAGGCATCAACTTTCAAGGATTGAAAGTTTGGTAGAGCTTCGATTTCTGCTTTTATGTCTTGAGTCATGTGATAAAATATTTCTTTCTGTTGCGCTTTAGAAGGCATCGGAAAATAAATCGTCGCTTCTTGTAAACGATGCGATTTTGAAAAGGTGAAGGTTGCTCGACCGCTATAATTCTTCCAATTAACCTTGTCATAATTATAAAAAAGACGCCCTGTTTTATAGAGATAAGGGTCTTCTGCATGCCAAGTATCTCGATAGCCAGTTGCTGTTTCTTCTACTACTTCATTTGGTTCTCCAAACGCTTCTTCAAAAGACTTCGTAGGCATATAAAATGAAAGTGACTCAAACACGACCAGTTGCGTCTTGGAAAAAGTCTGACAAGCTGTTAGAAATAGGAGGAAAGTTCCAAGTACAAGCAGACTACTGATTATTTTTGTAAATTTCATATTTCTACTATACAAAAAAAATCGGTCATTTGTCCAAGATAAAAGAGTTAACTCTAGGCTAACTCTTTATTCTATAGTATCAAAAGCGAGACTTGGTTTGGCATTTAGCTCCAAGCCTGCAAAGTTTTCTTTGTTCCACTCGCTGACGCTGGCATAGGCAATCATGCCTGCATTGTCTCCGCAAAGACGCAGAGGTGGAATGATGACCTTGACGTCAGTGATTTCAGCTGTTAAGCGTTCTCTAAGACCTTTATTTGCAGCTACACCACCAGCCACGACAAGGGTTTTAACAGGGTATTTCTCCAGAGCTTTCTTGGTTTTTGCCATGAGAATATCCATAACTGCTGCTTGGAAGGAGGCACACAAGTCCTCTGTAGACAGGCTTTCTCCCTTTTGCTCGGCATTGTGGTGAAGATTGATAAAGGCAGACTTCAAACCTGAGAATGAGAACTCCAGATTATCTTCCTTAATCATGGCACGTGGGAAATCATAAATATCCTGACCTTGGTGGGCTAACTCGTCAATCTCCCGACCTGCTGGATAGGTCAAGCCCATGACACGACCGACCTTATCATAGGCCTCGCCAACCGCATCATCTCGAGTTTCACCAACGATCTTGTAATCACCAGCCTCAGAAACATAGACCAACTCTGTGTGCCCACCACTGACTAAAAGGGCTAGCAAGGGAAACTCCAAAGTCTCGACACTTTGAGCCGCCATAAGGTGACCAGCCATGTGATTAACGGGAATCAGTGGAAGTCCATGAGCCCAAGCAAAGGCCTTAGCAGCTGACAAACCAACTAACAAGGCTCCGACCAAGCCTGGTCCGTAAGTAACAGCAACAGCTGTCACATCCTCTTCGGTAATACCTGCCTCTGCTAGAGCTTCCTCAATGCAAGCTGTGATAACTTCGACATGGTGACGACTGGCTACTTCTGGCACTACGCCACCAAAACGTTTGTGACTCTCAATTTGACTAGCAATGACATTGGACAAGAGCTCGTCGTCGTTTTTCAGGACGGCGACACTGGTCTCATCACAGGATGTCTCAAATGCTAAAATATATCTATCCTTCATCTATTTCTCTCTTCATGATAATGGCGTCCTCGACTGGATCATGGTAATAGGCCTTTCTCTCAGCGATGACAGCCATCTTTTCTTTCTTGTAAAATGCTTGCGCTCGTTGGTTTGACTTTCTGACTTCGAGAAAAATCTCCTTGCCTATCGGTAATGTTGCAAACAAGGCTGACGCAATCCCCTGACCCTGATAGGCTTTTTTGACAGCGATTTGCAAGACTTCTGCTTCAAAGATATTTTCCTGAACAGCTAGAAAACCTATCACTTCTATCCCATCGTAGGCTAAAGCATACCAGGTCTGATCTTGAGACAGGTCTGCTTGGATTTGTTCCAGAGTCCAAGGACTAACTGGATAAACATCTGCCATAACAGCATAGATGGCTTGGGCCAAGTCAGGTCGCTGTTGGATTCGTTTAATCTCTATCATAGGCGTTTAATGTAAGACTCACCAGACTCGGTGTGATTCTTGAGCCAATTTTCCTCAGCTTCGACACGCTTGAGGTAATTCGGCACAAAGTCGTGCAAGGAGTCTGCTTCCTTGTCCCAAGCCCAAAGAGCAAGATTGGCTGCGTTTGGTAAGGTTTCTAGATAGTTGGCTTGTGGCAATTGTTCTTGGATTTGATCCACAAAGGCTCCTACTTCACCGACAAAGGTTACCTGCTCAGCATCTTTGACTTGCTCCAAGACTTCTGCAAAGGATAGATGAGCCTCTGGAAAGACAGGCTGGGCATTTTCATAAAATCCTGCATAAACATTGTTGCGACGCGCATCCATTAAAGGGACAACCAAATCTTTCTGTTGAGTCGGTACCAGAGCTAAAAGGCTAGACATACCCACTAACTCGATGTTCAGAGTATGAGCTAAGGTCTTGGCAGTTGCTACTGCAATTCGCAGACCTGTGTAGCTACCTGGACCCTCTGCCACTACGATTCGATCCAAATCCTTGGGTGTCAAATCCAAACTTGCCATCAAAAAATCGATGGCAGGCATAAGGGTAATACTGTGATTTTTCTTGATGTTAATAGTCGTCTCGGCAAGAAGCTGCTTGTCCTCTAAAATAGCTAGAGAAAGAGCCTTGCTGGACGTATCAAAAGCTAATACTTTCATAACACATTCCTATCTTTTTGTCTGCTTACTATTATACTACAAAAGAAGGCACATGGGAATTTTCTTTGTTTTGTATCAAAAATCACAGTGAAAAGAAATCCTCAAAAAAATCGCAACTTTTCCTTTTCGTTTCCGAATATAAAAGTGAACAAGAAAAAAGGAGGAAAGTTCAATGACAAATTTCGAAAATATTGACAATCAATTTGTATCGCTATCTGAAAATGAATTATCAGATATTGATGGTGGTCTCGCTCCCTTGGTTATCTTTGGTGTAGCAGTTTCTTGGAAAGCTGTTGCTGGTGGAACAGCACTTGTAGGCTCTGGCTTAGCAGCTGGTTATTTTTTAGGAGGTTAGTATGATTAAAGATTTAGACAAATATCATGAAATTTCTAATAAAGAATTGCAAGAAATCAAGGGGGGTTTTGGTGTAGGTGTTGGTATAGCTTTATTTATGGCAGCTTACACCATTGGAAAAGATCTCCGTAAAAAGTTTGGATAAGTCATGCTAGATAAAAGACACATTTTTAGAAGGATGAATTTTATTTTCTTCATCTCTTACAGTTTGATCAGTATTCTCAACGATTTAAGCATTACTACTATACCATTGCCAATTGATTTATCTGTTTGTATTGTTTTATTTTTATGCTTCAACTCTATTTTTGAACAAAACAATCATAACTGTAAAAATAAGGATAGGACCTGAAAATATAACCTCTGTTTGAGGGAAAATTGGACACCGAATTTGAGAAAGAGTTAAAAAATCCACCCTATCTTAATAGTTGGGGTGGATTTTTTTGTAACTAGATTCGCTATCTTTTTATACCAGATATTCGTTCAATCAGCAGATATAAATAAACAACTGAAGTTAAGTATTCAAACCAAAGTAAAATACAAACCAGACCACATAAGTCACAAGGAGAAGGAAAAACGAATACAGAGTCACAAAGCCAATCTTCCAAAGGAATTTGGTTTTTCGATGCTCTAGCCGAGTATACAAAACATTTCCTCCGTAAACACAGGCAACAAAAATCATAAAAGCTACCAAACGAATACCGATAGCAAAAGTAAATAAGTCATTCATCTTTCAACCTCCTTGATATAGAAACGTCTCTTATAACTTTATTATAGCACTTGCATCTGAAGTCTTCAAATACTTATACAAGGCAAAATGAAACCCATTTCAAGCTCCTTACTTCCATGTTTCCTGCTTTTACTAATTCCCCTTTTTATGTTATAATTGAGATAATTGTAACGAATCAAGGTCAATAAAGACAAAAAATGAACTGGAATCAAACCAGCTTCAAACTGAGCATTTTTGAATATAGCTGACCTGAAAGCAGAAAGGAAACATATGATTTACAAAGTTTTTTATCAAGAAACAAAAGACCGTAGCCCACGTCGTGAAACAACACGCTCACTATACTTAAACATCGATGCTAGTTCAGAACTTGAAGGACGTATCGCTGCTCGCCAACTTGTCGAAGAAAATCGTCCAGAGTACAACATCGAGTATATCGAACTCTTGTCTGACAAATTGCTAGACTACGAAAAAGAAACTGGCGCATTCGAAATTACGGAGTTCTAATATGGCCTATACTCTTAAACCAGAAGAAGTTGGCGTTTTTGCTATTGGTGGTCTAGGAGAAATCGGTAAAAATACATACGGAATCGAATATCAAGACGAAATTATCATCGTTGATGCAGGAATTAAATTCCCTGAGGATGACCTGCTTGGTATCGACTACGTTATCCCTGATTACTCTTATATTGTAGAAAATATCGACCGCGTCAAGGCTCTCTTGATTACACACGGACACGAGGACCATATCGGAGGGATTCCTTTCTTGCTCAAGCAAGCAAACATCCCTATCTATGCTGGTCCACTGGCCCTTGCCTTAATCCGTGGAAAACTCGAAGAGCATGGACTTTTGCGTAATGCTGCACTTCACGAAATCAACCACAACACGGAGTTGACCTTTAAAAACCTTAAAGCAACTTTCTTTAGAACAACCCACTCGATTCCAGAGCCATTGGGAATTGTCATCCACACACCTCAAGGGAAAATCGTCTGTACGGGAGACTTCAAGTTTGACTTTACACCAGTTGGTGAACCTGCAGACTTGCACCGTATGGCAGCTCTAGGTGAAGACGGAGTGCTTTGCTTACTCTCTGACTCGACCAATGCTGAAGTGCCAACCTTTACAAACTCTGAAAAGGTTGTCGGCCAGTCGATCATGAAGATTATCCAAGGTATCGAAGGACGTATCATCTTTGCATCCTTTGCCTCAAATATCTTCCGTCTCCAACAAGCAACGGAAGCTGCTGTTAAGACTGGTCGTAAAATCGCTGTCTTTGGGCGCTCTATGGAAAAGGCCATTGTCAACGGGATTGAACTTGGCTACATCAAGGCACCTAAGGGAACCTTTATCGAGCCAAATGAAATCAAAGACTATCCTGCGGGTGAGGTTCTGATCCTCTGTACAGGTAGTCAGGGCGAGCCTATGGCGGCCCTCTCTCGTATCGCTAACGGAACTCACCGTCAAGTGCAACTCCAACCTGGTGATACTGTTATCTTCTCATCTAGCCCAATTCCAGGAAACACCACTAGCGTTAACAAATTGATTAACATCATTTCAGAAGCTGGTGTTGAAGTCATCCATGGTAAGATTAATAACATCCATACATCTGGACACGGTGGCCAGCAAGAGCAAAAACTCATGCTCCGCTTGATTAAGCCAAAATACTTCATGCCTGTTCACGGTGAATACCGTATGCAGAAAGTTCACGCTGGGCTAGCGGTGGATACTGGCGTAGAGAAGGACAATATCTTTATCATGAGTAATGGTGATGTGCTTGCCCTCACTGCAAACTCTGCCCGTATCGCAGGCCATTTCAATGCTCAGGATATCTACGTCGATGGAAATCGTATCGGCGAAATCGGTGCAGCTGTGCTTAAAGATCGTCGCGATCTATCTGAAGATGGTGTTGTACTTGCTGTCGCAACCGTTGACTTCAAGTCTCAGATGATCCTATCTGGACCAGATATTCTCAGCCGTGGATTTGTCTACATGCGCGAATCTGGTGACTTGATCCGTCAAAGCCAACGCATCCTTTTCAATGCCATTCGTATCGCTTTGAAAAACAAAGATGCCAGCGTCCAGTCTGTCAATGGCGCTATCGTAAACGCCATTCGACCATTCCTTTACGAAAATACTGAACGTGAACCAATCATCATTCCGATGATTCTCACACCAGATGAAGAATAAGAAAAAATTCTCTGAAATCGAATGACTTCAGAGAATTTTTGTTATTTCACGACAAGCTCGTAACGAGTTTTGCTAGTGAAAGTTTGGCCTGCTTTGAGGATGACTTGATCTTTAAGATCGCTATGAATAGCATCTGGTAAAGCTTGCGCTTCTAGAGCAATTCCATTGTGCTGAATCATTGGCTGACCAGCGATGATGACACTCTCGTCCACAAAGTTTGCTGTGTAGACCACAAAGCAAGGAGCCTCTGTCTTGAAGAGCAAGAAGCGACCTGAACCTTGGTCATAGAGGAATCCAGCATTGTCATGTCCTGCAGGAAGCGCAAATGGATGGTCCAAACCAGATACGAGTTGGATTTGCTCATCTTCTTCTGCAAAGATATCCTTCAACAAGGCACCATTATAGATATGTTTGACCACATCACGGTTAGCATCTGGGGTTTTAGCTGGAACACCATCAGGAGCAATTGGATAAATCCCCTCTGTATTCAATTGGAATACATGGCGGTCAACTGTCTGCGTGAAATCACCAGATAAGTTAAAGTAGCTATGGTTGGTTGGATTAACCAAGGTATCCTGGTCTGTCGTCACCTTGTAACTAACTTCGTAGGCACCACTTTCTTCCAAGTTGTAGCTAATCCAGATTTTAAGGTTTCCAGGGAAACCTCCTGTCCCGTCTGCTCTTTCTGTGTAAAGAGTCAAACCATTATCATTCACTTCGACTAGCTCAAACAAGCTAGAATCCCAACCAGTTGAGCCACTGTGGTTACAGTTGCTAGCATTGTTGACTTCAAGATCATAGGTCTTCCCATTGATTTCAAATGTCGCACCTGCAATACGACCTGCAACTGGACCTACACTTGCTCCATGTTTAGGGCTATTTCCCACATAGCTTTCGAAATCGTCAAAACCTAGGATAACATTGGCAAAATTGCCAATCTTATCTGGAGTTACATAGCGTAAAATTGTTGCTCCATAGGTCATGATTTCCAGTTGGTATCCTGCCTCCGTTTCAAAACGGTAAGCGAGGACATCCTTGCCATCAATTTTCCCAAATACACGTTCTGTGTATGCTTTCATCCTTCTCTCCTTTTTCTAATTCAATTAAGCAAACAAACCATAGAAAGCGCATTCACTTTCTATGGTTTTATTGTATGATTTACAAACACCTTTGTCAAGAAACCATAGATATTTTATTAACAAAAGTCGTTTCTTCTATTTCTGATCTATGCTTCTACACGTTCAGTCCATGAAGTAGCTGTTGTTTGAAGAACCTTGTTAAGTTCATCGATGTTTTCAAATCCAGTTGTACGAAGCCATTCGCGAGCTGCTGCTTCTCCATCTTTGATGTAAGCTTCAACGGAGCCAGCCCATGTTGCACGTCCACAAAGAACACCATTGAAGTTTGCGCCTGATTCATGGGCAAAGACAAGTGTTTCTTGGAAGAGCTTAGCGGATACACCTGCACTCAAGTAGATGTATGGAAGGTTAGTTGCTTCGTCTTGCGCTTTGAAGAAAGCAGCTGCTTCTTCACGTGTATGAACGATTTCGCCATCACCAAAACCTTCAACATATTTAACGTTAACTGGAACTTCTACTTTCAAGACATCGATGTTGAAACGTGGATCGGAGAAGACTTTCATAGCACCGATAACCTTGTGTGGTTTTACTTTAGCGTACTCAGCAGAACCTGCGTCAGCAATTTTTTCATCATAGGCAAGAATTTCAAGGAAGAATGGAATATCTTCAGCTACACACTCAGAACCAATACGTTCAATGTAGGCTTGTTTTTGTTGGTTGAGTTCGTCAGAGCTGTCTACATCATAGTAAAGCAAGAACTTAACAGCATCTGCACCTTGTTCTTTGATACGTTTTGCAGACCAAACATCCAAGCAGTCTGGCAAACGTTT
>NZ_JVKV01000027.1 GCF_001072375.1 Streptococcus pseudopneumoniae | reverse complement strand
CGAAATCGAATTCTAACGAATTACCGATTTCTGTCCCACTCTCTATTTTTAACAAGGAGAGAATGGATGATGACAGAAAAATTATCACCTGGCATGCAACAGTATGTGGATATCAAAAAACAATATCCAGATGCTTTTTTGCTCTTTCGTATGGGTGATTTTTATGAGTTATTTTACGAAGATGCAGTCAATGCTGCCCAGATACTAGAAATTTCATTAACCAGTCGCAATAAGAATGCTGACAATCCTATTCCCATGGCTGGAGTTCCTTATCACTCAGCACAACAGTATATTGATGTCCTAGTGGAGCGTGGCTACAAGGTTGCCATTGCTGAGCAGATGGAGGATCCTAAGCAGGCAGTAGGGGTTGTTAAGCGCGAGGTTGTGCAGGTGATTACCCCTGGTACAGTCGTCGATAGTAGTAAACCAGATAGTCAAAACAACTTTTTGGTGGCTATCGACCGTGATGGTCAGCAATTTGGTTTGGCATACATGGACTTAGTGACGGGTGATTTCTATGTGACAGGTTTATTGGATTTTACCCTAGTCTGTGGTGAAATCCGAAATCTTAAGGCAAGAGAAGTTGTCATCGGCTATGCCTTAACTGAAGAGGAAGAACAGATTCTCGGCCGTCAAATGAATTTGGTGCTTTCTTATGAGCAAGAATTATTTGAAGACATACATCTGCTGGATCCACGCTTGGCGCCTATTGAACAAGCTGCCAGCAGTAAGCTACTTCAGTATATTCATCGGACTCAGATGAGAGAACTGAACCATTTGAAACCAGTTATCCGTTATGAAATTAAGGATTTCTTGCAGATGGATTATGCAACCAAGGCTAGTTTAGATCTAGTAGAAAATGCTCGTTCTGGCAAGAAACAAGGGAGTCTTTTCTGGTTGCTAGATGAAACTAAGACTGCCATGGGAATGCGTCTTTTGCGCTCTTGGATCCACCGTCCCTTGATTGACAAGGATCGTATCCTTGAACGTCAGGAGGTTGTACAGGTCTTTCTGGATTATTTCTTTGAACGTAGTGATTTGACAGAAAGCCTAAAGGGAGTCTACGATATTGAGCGCCTGGCTAGTCGTGTTTCTTTTGGCAAAAGCAATCCTAAAGACCTCTTGCAATTAGCGACTACCTTGGGAAGTGTTCCACGAATTCGAGCAATTTTAGAAGGAATGGAGCAACCAGCTCTTACCTATCTGATTGAACAATTAGATCCTATTCCTGAGTTGGAAAATCTCATTAGCGCAGCCATTGCTCCAGAGGCACCTCATGTCATTACCGAAGGAGGTATTATTCGGACGGGCTTTGATGAGACCTTGGATAAGTATCGTCGTGTGTTGAGAGAAGGAACCAGCTGGATTGCCGAGATTGAGGCTAAGGAGAGAGAAAATTCTGGCATCAGTACGCTCAAGATTGACTACAATAAAAAAGACGGCTACTATTTCCATGTGACCAATTCGCAGCTTGGTAACGTACCAGCCCACTTTTTCCGTAAGGCTACGCTGAAAAACTCGGAGCGTTTTGGGACAGAGGAGTTGGCGCGTATCGAGGGAGAAATGC
Organism: Streptococcus pseudopneumoniae; assembly: GCF_001072375.1. Taxonomy (GTDB): domain Bacteria; phylum Bacillota; class Bacilli; order Lactobacillales; family Streptococcaceae; genus Streptococcus; species Streptococcus pseudopneumoniae_L. Next base: position 12,554 of record NZ_JVKV01000027.1, on the reverse strand, counting down.
TAGAGGCACGTGAGAAATCAGCAAACTTAGAGTACGAAATTTTTATGCGGATCCGTGAGAAGGTTGGCAAGTATATCCAACGCCTGCAAGCCCTAGCCCAAGGAATCGCTACTGTCGATGTCTTACAAGGCTTGGCAGTGGTAGCAGAAAATCAACACCTGATTCGTCCAGAGTTTGGTCAGGACTCGCAAATTGACATTCAAAAAGGTCGTCATGCTGTCGTTGAGAAGGTCATGGGAGCCCAAACCTATATTCCCAATAGTATCCAAATGGGTGAAGATACTAGCATCCAGCTGATTACAGGGCCTAATATGAGCGGGAAGTCAACCTATATGCGCCAATTAGCTATGACAGCAGTCATGGCCCAGATGGGTTCTTATGTACCGGCAGAACGTGCTCATTTACCAATTTTTGATGCAATTTTTACCCGTATCGGGGCGGCAGATGACTTGGTTTCAGGCCAGTCAACCTTTATGGTCGAGATGATGGAAGCCAATAATGCCATTGCGCATGCGACTGAGAATTCTCTCATTCTCTTTGATGAGCTTGGACGCGGAACGGCAACTTATGATGGCATGGCCTTGGCCCAGGCAATTATCGAGTATATTCATGAACATATCGGAGCCAAGACTCTCTTTGCGACTCATTACCATGAATTGACTAGTTTGGAGACTAGTCTGGGACATCTGGTTAACGTTCACGTGGCTACACTTGAGCAAAATGGACAGGTTACCTTCCTTCACAAGATCGAAGCAGGATCAGCTGATAAATCATACGGTATTCACGTAGCTAAGATTGCAGGTTTACCGGTAGACTTGCTGAAAAGAGCAGATGAAATTTTAACGCACTTAGAGAGTCAAGGTCAGGAAAGTCCTGCTCCAATGAAACAAACACATGCAGTCTCTGAACAAATTTCCCTATTTGACTCGGCGGAAGAAAATCCTATCCTAGCAGAATTGGCTAAAGTAGATGTGTACAATATGACACCGATGCAAGCCATGAACCTCTTGTTAGAATGGAAACAAAAATTATAAATCAAAACCCACTCAGTCCTATGAGTGGGTTTCTGTTGCATTATTTCTTCTGAGCCAATAATTGGTTGATGTGGGCAACCTTCTTTGATTCTCTTTTATAGAGAATCGCCCAGATGATGAGGTAGACGATGGCAAACTCTGGTATAAGCTGAAGGATGAAAGTCCAGCGAAGTGGAAACCAACCTGCCAGAATTGCTAGAGGAACAAAACCTAATAGCATGAGGAAGAAGTGAGTGACAGTAGCACGAAGAAGGCTCCAGTCTTTGGCAAAGAGACGGCTACCAAAACTAAAGAGGACTCCGATAGCTGCCCAGATGATAGAACAGTAGAGCAAAACTAGAGCGCCATGTACCTGTTGTTGGATCATGAATTGGCCAATCAAAGAGTTGGGGCTAAGTGGTGCATAGTTGCTTGGTGAATAGATAAAAGAAAAGATAATAGATAGGATGAGGCCGATGAGGACACCAGTTGTGGCATCGTGGAAAATTTGTTTTTTCATAGTTCTAATTTCTCCTTAATAGCTTTGAGGTAACGGCGAGATGAGTAGGTGAAACTGTCATTTTTTAGATAGATTTCAATCAAGCCGTTAGAGGTTAGTTTTAGATGACTAATAGCATCGATGTTGACAATTTCCGATTGGGAAATTTGGATAAAGGAAGCAGGTAGAATTTCACTTGCTTGGTAAAGACGAATATCGAGCGTATAGGTTCTAATATCCGTTTCAGCCAACACTTTACGGTTTTCAATATAAATGCGCTGAATAGTACCGACTTCAATGAGATAAAGCTGATCTTGAAATTTTCCTTTAAGCGTTTCTTTTTGATCCAGTGATTGAACAAAGTCTTGAACTTTTTGAACTCTAGGGGACAAAGATGGTGCTTCTATGATGGTTTGTTCTTCGGCGTATTGTTGATCAATGTCAAGTCTAACTTTCATATTTTCTCCTTTGTAAAGTTGTAATAGAGATCTCTTACTTACAAATCTATTAAACACCATTTTGTTGACAATTACAAGAAGCTTTGTCTATGTGGTCGGTTGAAGAGTCTATCTGGTAGGCGAGCGTTTTCAACTAAATTTAAGAGCAAAGAAGTCAAAAAATAAGTAGAAATATATTGACAAAAATAGAAAAAACGTGGTACAATAATAGACGGTACTTTTTACTTTTGGTCTCTCAAGAGTGTACAGGGACGTGCTGACAAATGTTGCAAAAGTACACACAGATGATAGCTGTCACCAAGTGTATCATCACCAAAAATAAAAAAAACACAGGAGAATGTAGATGCCTACAATTAACCAATTGGTTCGCAAACCGCGTAAATCAAAAGTAGAAAAATCTAAATCACCAGCTTTGAACGTTGGTTACAACAGTCATAAAAAAGTTCAAACAAACGTTTCTTCACCACAAAAACGTGGTGTTGCAACTCGTGTTGGAACTATGACACCTAAAAAACCTAACTCTGCCCTTCGTAAATTTGCTCGTGTACGTTTGAGCAACCTTATCGAAGTTACTGCCTACATCCCAGGTATCGGACACAACTTGCAAGAGCACAGTGTGGTGCTTCTTCGCGGTGGTCGTGTAAAAGACCTTCCAGGGGTACGTTACCATATCGTCCGTGGTGCACTTGATACTGCAGGTGTTAACGATCGTAAACAAGGCCGTTCTAAATACGGTACTAAACGTCCGAAAAAAGCATAAGGAAAGGGGATAAAGAGAAATGAGTCGTAAAAATAGAGCTCCAAAACGTGACGTATTGCCAGATCCGCTTTACAATTCACAATTAGTTACTCGTCTTATCAACCGCGTTATGCTTGACGGTAAACGTGGTACAGCTGCTTCAATCGTTTACGGTGCTTTTGAACAAATCAAAGAAGTTACTGGTAACGATGCACTTGAAGTATTTGAAACAGCTATGGAAAACATCATGCCTGTACTTGAAGTACGTGCACGTCGTGTTGGTGGTTCTAACTACCAAGTCCCAGTTGAAGTTCGTCCAGAACGTCGTACAACACTTGGACTTCGTTGGTTGGTAACAATCGCTCGCCTTCGTGGTGAACACACAATGCAAGACCGTCTTGCAAAAGAAATCTTGGATGCTGCTAACAACACTGGTGCAGCTGTTAAGAAACGTGAAGACACTCACCGTATGGCTGAAGCTAACCGTGCCTTCGCACACTTCCGTTGGTAAAATCATGATGCTAGGAACGGCAAGGATGCAAAGTGAAAATAGGAAACTGACGCAGTATTCGACGAATACAAGGAAGTTTATCTTTTTCACACAGCATCCCGTTCCGGCTCAAATCGGCTAATTAACTTTAGCTCGAGTACAACTCAACTTACCATTCCGCAAGTTGAAACCAACAATAACATGAAAACATTGAGAACGGGTAGGTCCTGCCTATCCGTTTTTATTAAATCATGTTATAATAGAATAGAAATAAAAAATATAGGAGAAACAAACCTCATGGCACGCGAATTTTCACTTGAAAAAACTCGTAATATCGGTATCATGGCTCACGTCGATGCTGGTAAAACAACTACAACTGAGCGTATCCTTTACTACACTGGTAAAATCCACAAAATCGGTGAAACTCACGAAGGTGCGTCACAAATGGACTGGATGGAGCAAGAGCAAGAGCGTGGTATCACTATCACATCTGCTGCGACAACAGCTCAATGGAACAACCACCGCGTAAACATCATCGACACACCAGGACACGTGGACTTCACAATCGAAGTACAACGTTCTCTTCGTGTATTGGACGGTGCGGTTACAGTTCTTGACTCACAATCAGGTGTTGAGCCTCAAACTGAAACAGTTTGGCGTCAAGCAACTGAGTACGGAGTTCCACGTATCGTATTTGCCAACAAAATGGATAAAATCGGTGCTGACTTCCTTTACTCAGTAAGCACACTTCACGATCGTCTTCAAGCAAATGCACACCCAATTCAATTGCCAATCGGTGCTGAAGATGACTTCCGTGGTATCATCGATTTGATCAAGATGAAAGCTGAAATCTATACTAATGACCTTGGTACAGATATCCTTGAAGAAGACATTCCAGCTGAATACCTTGACCAAGCTCAAGAGTACCGTGAAAAATTGATCGAAGCAGTTGCTGAAACTGATGAAGAATTGATGATGAAATACCTCGAAGGTGAAGAAATCACTAACGAAGAATTGAAAGCTGGTATCCGTAAAGCGACTATCAACGTTGAATTCTTCCCAGTATTGTGTGGTTCTGCCTTCAAGAACAAAGGTGTTCAATTGATGCTTGATGCGGTTATCGACTACCTTCCAAGCCCACTTGACATCCCAGCGATCAAAGGTATCAACCCAGATACAGATGAAGAAGAAACTCGTCCAGCATCTGATGAAGAGCCATTTGCAGCTCTTGCCTTCAAGATCATGACTGACCCATTCGTAGGTCGTTTGACATTCTTCCGTGTTTACTCAGGTGTTCTTCAATCAGGTTCTTACGTATTGAACACTTCTAAAGGTAAACGTGAACGTATCGGACGTATCCTTCAAATGCACGCTAACAGCCGTCAAGAAATTGACACTGTTTACTCAGGTGATATCGCTGCTGCCGTTGGTTTGAAAGACACTACAACTGGTGACTCATTGACAGATGAAAAAGCTAAAATCATCCTTGAGTCAATCAACGTTCCAGAACCAGTTATCCAATTGATGGTTGAGCCTAAATCTAAAGCAGACCAAGATAAGATGGGTATCGCCCTTCAAAAATTGGCTGAAGAAGATCCAACATTCCGCGTTGAAACTAACGTTGAAACTGGTGAAACAGTTATCTCTGGTATGGGTGAGCTTCACCTTGACGTCCTTGTTGACCGTATGCGTCGTGAGTTCAAAGTTGAAGCGAACGTAGGTGCTCCTCAAGTATCTTACCGTGAAACATTCCGCGCTTCTACTCAAGCACGTGGATTCTTCAAACGTCAGTCTGGTGGTAAAGGTCAGTTCGGTGATGTATGGATTGAATTTACTCCAAACGAAGAAGGAAAAGGATTCGAATTCGAAAACGCAATCGTCGGTGGTGTGGTTCCTCGTGAATTTATCCCAGCGGTTGAAAAAGGTTTGGTAGAATCTATGGCTAACGGTGTTCTTGCGGGTTACCCAATGGTTGACGTTAAAGCTAAGCTTTACGATGGTTCATACCACGATGTCGACTCATCTGAAACTGCCTTCAAGATCGCTGCATCTCTTGCACTTAAAGAAGCTGCTAAGACTGCACAACCAGCTATCCTTGAACCAATGATGCTTGTAACAATCACTGTTCCAGAAGAAAACCTTGGTGATGTTATGGGTCACGTAACTGCTCGTCGTGGACGTGTAGATGGTATGGAAGCACACGGTAACAGCCAAATCGTTCGTGCTTACGTTCCACTTGCTGAAATGTTCGGTTACGCAACAGTTCTTCGTTCTGCATCACAAGGACGTGGTACATTTATGATGGTATTTGACCACTACGAAGATGTACCTAAGTCAGTACAAGAAGAAATCATTAAGAAAAACAAAGGTGAAGAATAATTCATCGTCACTTTAAAAGAAGTCACTTTGTGGCTTCTTTTTCTGTTTGGTAGAAATAGGTAAAAGTGCCTCAAATATGGTAAAATAGAAGAAGTATATTGTGAGGAAAATGGATGTCAACCACTTTTGAAATTTTAATGAATCAGTTGGGAATACCCGCTGAAATGAGAAATCATGAGGCCTTCTCTCAGGCTGAAATAGAACAAGTCATTGTTCATAAACGAAGCAAAGTTTGGGAGTTTCATTTTGTTTTTGAAAATATCTTGCCTTTTGAACTTTTTCTAGAGTTGAAAAGAGGCTTGAAAGAAGAATTCTCAAAAACGGGAAATCAGGCTAGTTTTGAGATAAAAACGAGAAATCAGGAATTTTCTAGAGAACTTTTACAAGCCTACTATCGAGAGGCTTTTTCGGATGGTCCTTGCGCTAGTCAAGGTTTTCGTTCTATATATCAGAATTTTCAAGTTCGCTTTGAAAATGACCAGTTAATCATTGAAGCTTCAGAAGCAGCAGATACAGAGCATTTTAGAAAAAATCATCTGCCAAATCTTAGCAAACAGCTGGAATTTTTTGGTTTTCCTAAACTTTCTTGCATCTTAGAAAAAAATGAAGAGCTGACAAGGGAAGAACAAGAAGCCTTCCAGACGGAAAATCAAATGATTATCCAAGCAGCCAATGAAGAAACTCTTCGGGCTATGGAACAGTTAGAACAGATGGCCCCGCCTCCTCCAGTTGAGGACAAACCTGTCTTTGATTTTCAAGCCAAGAAGGCAGCTGCTAAGCCTAAACTTGACAAGGCAGAAATTACTCCTATGATCGAGGTCAATACCGAAGAAAATAGATTGGTTTTTGAAGGAGTTGTCTTTGATGTTGAGCATAAGGTGACTAGAACGGGTCGTGTCTTGATTAACTTCAAGATGACGGACTATACTTCTAGTTTTTCTATGCAAAAATGGGTCAAGAATGAAGAGGAAGCGCAGAAGTTTGACATGATCAAGAAGAATTCTTGGCTCCGTGTTCGTGGGAATGTTGAGGTCAATAATTTCACGCGAGACCTGACCATGAATGTGCAAGATATTCAAGAAGTTGTTCACTATGAACGGAAAGACTTGATGCCAGAGGGTGAACGTCGTGTTGAGTTCCATGCTCACACCAATATGTCGACCATGGATGCTCTGCCTGAAGTTGAAGAACTCATTGCGACAGCTGCCAAATGGGGACACAAGGCGGTTGCTATTACAGATCATGGCAATGTTCAATCCTTCCCTCATGGCTATAAGGCCGCTAAGAAAGCTGGTATCCAGCTGATCTATGGGATGGAAGCCAATATCGTTGAAGACCGTGTACCTATCGCCTATAACGAAGTTGAGATGGATTTGTCTGAAGCAACCTATGTGGTCTTTGACGTAGAAACAACAGGACTTTCAGCTATCTATAATGACTTGATTCAGGTGGCGGCTTCCAAGATGTACAAGGGCAATATCATTGCTGAGTTTGATGAATTTATCAATCCAGGGCACCCCTTATCAGCTTTTACAACTGAGTTGACAGGCATTACTGATGACCATGTAAAAAACGCTAAACCCTTGATTCAAGTTCTGAAAGAATTCCAAGAATTCTGTAAAGATACCGTTCTTGTAGCCCACAATGCAAGCTTTGACGTTGGTTTTATGAATGCCAACTATGAGCGTCACGGTCTTCCAAAAATTACTCAACCTGTCATCGATACGCTAGAGTTCGCTAGAAATCTCTATCCGGAGTACAAGCGACATGGTTTGGGCCCCTTGACCAAACGTTTTGGTGTAGCTCTAGAACACCACCATATGGCCAACTATGATGCGGAAGCAACTGGCCGTCTGCTCTTTATCTTTATTAAGGAAGTAGCAGAAAAACATGGTGTGACAGATTTGGCTCGATTAAACCTTGATTTAATCAGTCCGGATTCTTATAAAAAAGCTCGTGTCAAACATGCGACCATCTATGTGAAAAATCAAGTGGGCTTGAAAAATATCTTTAAGCTGGTGTCCCTTTCAAATACCCAGTACTTTGAAGGAGTTCCACGGATTCCACGTACGGTGCTAGATGCCCATCGAGAAGGTTTAATCTTGGGGTCCGCTTGTACAGAAGGAGAAGTCTTTGATGCAGTCGTTTCACAAGGGGTAGATGCGGCAGTCGAAGTAGCTAAATACTATGACTTTATCGAGGTCATGCCTCCGTCTATCTACGTACCTCTGATTGCCAAAGAGCAGGTCAAGGACATGGAGGAACTCCAAACCATCATCAAGAGCTTGATTGAGGTCGGAAACCGTCTCGGTAAGCCCATTCTTGCGACAGGAAATGTCCACTATCTCGAACCTGAGGATGAAATTTATCGGGAAATCATCGTCCGCAGTTTAGGTCAGGGAGCCATGATTAACCGAACGATCGGTCATGGAGAAGCTGCTCAACCAGCTCCGCTACCAAAGGCACACTTTAGAACAACTAATGAAATGTTGGATGAATTTGCCTTTCTAGGGGAAGACTTGGCTCGCAAGATTGTCATTGAAAATACCAACGCCTTGGCAGAAATCTTTGAGCCTGTTGAGGTCGTTAAAGGCGACTTATATACACCTTTCATTGACCAAGCCGAAGAAACAGTTGCCGAATTAACCTATAAAAAAGCTTTTGAAATCTATGGAAATCCACTGCCAGATATCGTTGATCTACGGATTGAAAAGGAATTGACTTCTATCCTGGGGAATGGTTTCGCCGTGATTTATCTAGCTTCGCAGATGCTAGTGCACCGTTCCAACGAACGAGGCTACTTGGTTGGTTCTCGTGGGTCTGTTGGATCCAGTTTTGTTGCGACTATGATTGGGATCACCGAGGTTAATCCTCTCTCTCCTCACTATGTCTGTGGTCAGTGTCAGTACAGTGAGTTTATCACAGATGGTTCTTACGGTTCAGGATTTGATATGCCCAATAAAGACTGTCCAAACTGTGGCCACAAACTCAGCAAGAATGGCCAGGATATTCCTTTTGAGACCTTCCTTGGTTTTGATGGGGATAAGGTACCTGATATCGATTTGAACTTCTCGGGGGAAGATCAACCGAGCGCCCACTTGGATGTTCGTGATATCTTTGGGGAAGAATATGCCTTCCGTGCAGGAACGGTTGGTACGGTGGCTGCTAAAACAGCCTATGGATTTGTCAAGGGTTACGAGCGTGACTATGGCAAGTTCTACCGTGAGGCTGAAGTAGAGCGCCTAGCCCAAGGAGCTGCCGGTGTCAAACGGACGACTGGTCAGCACCCAGGGGGAATCGTTGTTATTCCTAACTATATGGATGTCTATGACTTTACTCCAGTACAGTATCCTGCAGATGATGTAACTGCTGAATGGCAGACCACTCACTTTAACTTCCACGATATCGATGAGAATGTCCTCAAGCTCGATGTCCTTGGTCATGATGATCCGACCATGATTCGGAAACTTCAGGACTTGTCAGGTATTGATCCAAACGATATCCCTATGGATGATCCAGGTGTCATGGCCCTCTTCTCAGGTACGGATATCCTAGGAGTCACGCCAGAGCAAATCGGGACTTCAACTGGTATGCTTGGTATTCCAGAGTTTGGGACCAACTTTGTTCGTGGAATGGTGGATGAAACCCATCCGACGACCTTTGCGGAGTTACTTCAGCTTTCTGGTCTGTCTCACGGTACCGATGTATGGTTGGGAAATGCCCAAGACTTGATTAAGGCTGGAATTGCAGACCTGTCAACCGTTATCGGATGTCGGGATGACATCATGGTTTACCTCATGCACGCTGGTCTAGATCCAAAGATGGCCTTTACTATCATGGAGCGTGTACGTAAGGGATTGTGGCTCAAAATCTCAGAAGAAGAGCGCAATGGTTATATCGAAGCAATGAAGGCTAACAATGTACCTGAGTGGTATATCGAATCTTGTGGAAAAATTAAGTACATGTTCCCTAAAGCCCACGCGGCTGCCTACGTTATGATGGCCTTGCGTGTAGCCTACTTCAAGGTTCACCATCCGATTTATTACTACTGTGCTTACTTCTCCATTCGTGCCAAGGCCTTTGATATCAAGACCATGGGTGCAGGCTTGGATGCTATCAAACGCAAGATGCAAGAAATTGCTGAAAAGCGCAAGAACAATGAAGCTTCTAACGTAGAAATTGACCTCTATACAACGCTTGAAATCGTTAATGAGATGTGGGAACGTGGCTTCAAATTTGGGAAATTGGATCTCTATCGCAGTGATGCGACTGAATTTATCATCGATGGAGATACTCTCATCCCACCGTTTGTTGCTATGGATGGACTGGGAGAGAACGTTGCTAAGCAATTGGTTCGTGCTCGTCAAGAAGGTGAGTTCCTCTCTAAAACAGAACTTCGCAAGCGTGGTGGACTTTCCTCAACTTTAGTTGAAAAGATGGATGAAATGGGAATTCTCGGCAATATGCCAGAGGACAACCAGTTGAGTCTGTTTGATGATTTGTTTTAAGAGTTTGAAATGTCTTATGTAGGTTTGAGGTTAGTTAATGATGCTAAAGAAAAACAGAGCAACACCTTGGAAACCAGGGAAAGTTATTTCCATACGCTTGCGAAATGGCGTTTACGTATTAGCACAAATGGTGCGTGATCCCTATCTGGTATTTTTCAACCATTTTAACGAGGAAAATAATTGGAAGGGAGTGACCTTGAAAGAGGAAGATATCCTCTTTTGTAAGGCTGTTACTCGCCAGTTTCTACGCTATAGTCCTGTAACGATTGTTAAAGAAGTGAACCCCCTGTTAGATTATGAACTGCCTAAAGAATGGATTTATAGCCATATTGGAGGGCATCCTATTACTGTTTCGGTAAAGGGAAGTGAGCGCCAACTTGCTGGTTTTGGTAGACGTTGTTCTTTGGTTCTGGCGAATAAGGACAGTGGACAACCAGAAGATAATCCACTTATGGGACTTTTCCAAGCTTATATCATACCAGATATCAAAGAACAAGATTGGGATCGGGTAGGTCAGGCTGAACATATGTCTATTGAAGTATTTCCAACACTCAACGAACGTCTCTATCTTTGCTTTCTTTATGGGAAAAATATAAATCCAGAACAAGATATCTCTTTAGGAAAGCCTCTACCTGATGACTATGAAACCTATATAGATATCCTCACAAATAGTCCAGAGGCACGACGCCTCTACCTAGGAGAGGACGAAGAATAAGAAAGGACATTTCATGAAACTAAGAATTTTTGCGGAAGATAAACCGGCTGAGAAGATGTTTGAGTACCAATTTGAACTTGCTGATCAGACAATTCTTCTATCGACAGCACTCTTGTCAGGTGCTATTGCTTTGGCAGGATTATTTTCTGCTTTGAAAGAAAAATAAAAATAGAAAAGAGAAAACAGAATGGTTTTACCAAATTTTAAAGAAAATCTAGAAAAATATGCTAAGTTGTTAGTTGCGAACGGTGTGAACGTGCAACCTGGTCATACCTTGGCTCTCTCGATTGATGTGGAGCAACGTGAGTTGGCTCACTTAATTGTTAAAGAAGCCTATGCACTTGGAGCTCACGAAGTTATCGTTCAATGGGCAGATGACTTTGTAAACCGTGAGAAATTCCTTCACGCGCCGATGGAGCGTTTGGACAATGTGCCAGAATACAAGATTGCTGAGATGAACTACCTTCTTGAAAACAAAGCAAGTCGTCTCGGTGTTCGTTCTTCTGACCCAGGTGCCTTGAACGGAGTGGATGCAGAAAAACTTTCAGCTTCTGCCAAAGCTATGGGAATTGCCATGAAGCCAATGCGTATCGCAACTCAATCTAATAAGGTTAGCTGGACTGTAGCAGCCGCTGCTGGACTAGAGTGGGCTAAGAAGGTCTTTCCAAATGCAGCAAGCGACGAAGAAGCAGTGGACCTCCTTTGGGACCAAATCTTCAAAACTTGCCGTATCTACGAAGAAGATCCAGTTAAGGCTTGGGAAAAACATGCTGCTATCCTCAAGAGCAAGGCAGAGATGCTCAACAAAGAACAATTCTCAGCCCTTCACTACACAGCGCCTGGAACTGATTTGACACTTGGCTTGCCGAAGAACCACGTTTGGGAATCAGCAGGAGCGATCAATGCCCAAGGTGAAGGATTCTTGCCAAACATGCCAACAGAAGAAGTCTTCACAGCTCCTGACTTCCGTCGTGCTGATGGTTATGTAACGTCTACAAAACCACTCAGCTACAATGGAAATATCATCGAAGGTATCAAGGTGACCTTTGAAAATGGAGAAATTGTAGATATTACAGCTGAGAAGGGTGACCAGGTTATGAAGGACCTCGTCTTTAAGAATGCTGGTGCGCGTGCCTTGGGTGAATGTGCCTTGGTACCAGATCCAAGTCCAATTTCTCAGTCAGGTATTACCTTCTTTAACACCCTTTTCGATGAAAATGCTTCGAACCACTTGGCTATTGGTGCAGCCTATGCAACGAGCGTTGTTGGTGGAGCTGAGATGATCGAAGAAGAGCTTGAAGCTGCAGGACTTAACCGTTCAGATGTTCACGTTGACTTTATGATTGGTTCGAACCAAATGGATATCGATGGTATCCGTGAGGATGGGACACGCGTACCTCTCTTCCGCAATGGAGATTGGGCAATTTAAGGAGAATCTATGCTTGGAAGTATGTTTGTTGGTCTTTTAATCGGACTACTAGCAGGAGCTATCACCAATCGTGGAGAACGTATGGGATGCTTCGGAAAAATGTTCCTGGGCTGGATTGGTGCCTTTTTAGGACAATTACTCTTTGGTTTTTGGGGACCAAGCCTAAACGGTACAGCCATTATCCCATCAGTTCTCGGTGCCATGATTTTGCTAGCCATCTTCTGGGAAAGAGGAAGCTAAGTTTCGCTTTAGAAGGCAGATTAATTCTAAAGAATAAGAGAGAGGCTGGGACAAAAGTCCTAGCCTCTCAATTGTCTTTGGATT
>NZ_JVKV01000004.1 GCF_001072375.1 Streptococcus pseudopneumoniae | reverse complement strand
TGCTTCTGTAGCAGCAGTTGTGGCTACAAGATCCGTTGCAGAAGCTGAGAAGTTGGTAGTTGAATCTGCAACTTTCTCTACTTTAGAGATTAGCGTATTGAGTGTTACCTTGCCCTCTAAAGTTGTCAATGGTGTTTCTGGTGATTCACCGGCTTTTTCAGTTGTCAAATTCGTATCTTTGCTAGACTCAGTTATAGTTGTCACTGTAGCTGTTTGAGAGCCTACTGCAGTAGATGAAGCAGAAACACTTGTTGAAGCAGACTCAGAAGCGCTTGTACTTGCTGATTCAGAGGCACTTGTACTAGCAGATGCTGAAGCAGAAGTACTTGCAGACTCAGACGCTGATGTGCTTGCTGACTGACTTGC
>NZ_JVKV01000026.1 GCF_001072375.1 Streptococcus pseudopneumoniae | reverse complement strand
GATGGAAGCTGACGTGGTTTGAAGAGATTTTCGAAGAGTATTAATTGATTAGTTAGCCAGTCCCCAGACACTAAGAGAGCGTTCTGTAACTGGGAAATCTCCATAACCTTCAGCATTGATGGTTACTTGGTCAGGATGGTTACCAAGCAAATCAACAAAGGTTTGGTCAGCCCATTCTTGACCGACGAACATAGTTTTAGAGTTTGCTTGGGCATTAGAAATCACGATGGCAAGTGGCGATTGATTCTCAGCTCCTGAACGGACCCAACCGATACAATTAGGGTCATCAAAGTAGTCCGTTTGCTCTCCATAAGCCAACTCTTTTCGGATAGCTAGCAAACGGTCGAGGACATCCTTGAAGTCTTCTTGAGCATATTGACCAGAAATACCATAGTAGTCTCCATAAAAGACACATGGGAGCCCCTGCTCACGCAAAAGAATGAGGGCATAGGCTGCTGGTTTAAACCATTCTTCAACAGTGGATTCAAGAGCTTGGCCACGTTGAGTATCATGGTTATCGACAAAGGTTACAGCTCGGTCTGGATTGAGTTGTACTAGACTATCCTCAAAGATGGTTGTTAAATCATAGTCTTCTCCAGCCTTGCTTGCTTCAAAGAGATTTTGGTGAAGGCGAACATCGACAAGATCAAAACGCTCTTCAATCTTTTCAAGGTAGTCCAGATTTGCTTCCTTGTCTGGATTCCAGAATTCTCCAAAGACATAGAAATCTTGGCCATATTTTTCTTTGATATCGCGAATGAAGTTGCGCATAAAGAAAGAGTCAATGTGTTTAACTGCATCCAAACGGAAACCTGTTACGCCAGTCGTTTCCAAAAACCAATCTGCCCAGTCGTAAATATTTTGTATCACTTCAGGATGTTTGAAATCTAGATCGGCATACATAAGATAGTCGTAATTGCCATTCTCATTGTCGACTAATTCCTCATGAGCCCAGCCTTTATTATCACCTTGTATCAGATAGATACCAGACTTACGGCGTTTAGCATCGTAGTCAGTTCCAGTAAAGTGGTACCAGTGCCAGTGGAAGTCATTGTAGGTGTTTTGTCGTCCATCAAAGGTAAAACCAGTCCAGCCATTGATGGTAAAAGGTTCTCCTAGTTCCACAGTTCGATCTTCTGGATCCACTTCTATTACTTGGAAAGATTCTAAATGGTCAGCGGCTGCCTTATGATTTAAGACGATATCAGCCATTGGTTGAATCCCATGAGATTTTAAAGTTTGGATGGCATGAAGATAGTCTTCTTTAAAGCCATACTTGGTACGTACAGTACCCTTCTGATTAAATTCTCCAAGGTCAAACAAGTCATAGACGCCATAACCAACATCCTTTTCATTTGTTGCTTTAAAAGCAGGTGGCATCCAAATGTGACTAATACCTAAGTTGGCTAGGTGTTCAGCGTCGTCAGCTAGGCGTGTCCAGTGCTGACCGTCGTGGGGCAGATACCACTCAAAATATTGCATTAGGGTTTGATTCTTCATAGTTGATCCTCTTACTTACAGTGATGAGAATTATTGTAGCATAAAGCTAATGAATACGCAAACGTTTGCGTTGTAATTAAACTCTTTGAATTTTATGTCTATTTTTCAACTGGAAGTGTTGAAATACTATAAAAGAAAAATAGTAGGACTAATGGGAGGAAAAATTCTCTCAGATAGGGCAAGATGATGGATGAATCAATAGTTTCTATTTTGTGAATTGTCACAAAATTTGTTATAATAGTATTTATGAATAAAGTATTCGTCAGTAGACGTGTTGAAAAAAAACTAAACCAAGGTCTAGTACTTTTGGAGGAAATTGATTTTCCAGAACTATCTGAAACTGATCAAGAAGTTGAGTTATTTAGTCAAAACAAGCAGTTTTTGGGCATGGCTTATTTATCTCGTCAAAATAAGGGGATTGGTTGGTTTGTAACGAACCAGAAGCTTTCTTTTAACCAAAAATTCTTTGAAAGTTTGTTTGAAAAAGCCAAACAAAAACGTTCTTCTTACTATCAAGATGAGTTGACAACTGCCTTTCGTTTGTTTAATCAAGAAGGCGATGGCTTTGGTGGAATGACTTTGGATCTCTATGGAGATTATGTTGTTTTTTCATGGTATAACTCCTATATCTATGGACTTCGCCAAGAGATTTTAGCAGCTTTTGCTCAGGTTTTCCCTGAAGTCTTAGGTGCCTATGAAAAGATTCGTTTTAAAGGTCTAGACTATGAGTCTGCCCATATCTATGGTCAAGAAGCACCAGAAAATTTTACAGTTCTTGAGAATGGAGTTCTCTATCAAGTCTTTATGCACGACGGTTTTATGACAGGCATCTTCTTGGACCAACATGAAGTGCGTGGTAGCTTGGTTGATGGTTTAGCCATGGGCAAGTCCTTACTCAATATGTTTTCCTACACAGCAGCTTTCTCAGTTGCTGCAGCAATGGGAGGCGCTAGTGAAACAACCTCTGTAGATCTAGCCAAACGTTCCAGAGAACTGTCAGAAGCTCATTTTCATGCCAATGGACTCAGTCTTGACAATCATCGTTTCATTGTTATGGATGTCTTTGAATACTTTAAATACGCTAAACGTAAGGGCTTGTCTTATGATGTGATCGTTCTTGATCCACCTAGCTTTGCCCGTAATAAAAAGCAAACTTTCTCTGTAGCTAAGGACTATCACAAGTTGATTTCCCAGAGTTTAGAGATTTTAAATCCGGGAGGTATAATCATTGCTAGCACCAATGCTGCCAATGTTTCCCGTCAAAAATTTATAGAACAAATCGACAAAGGATTTGCAGGAAGAAAGTACCAGGTTCTTAATAAATATGGACTTCCAGCAGACTTTGTCTACAATGCAAAAGATGAAAGTAGTAATTACCTTAAGGTGATTAGCATGAAGGTAACTAAATGAAATTAGTCGTTTCAGTAATGCCAAAGAGTTTAGAAGAGGCGCAAGGAATCGATGCCATGCGGTATATCGATGCTGATATCATTGAGTGGCGTGCCGACTTCCTACCTAAGGAAGCTATTTTACAGGTAGCTCCAGCTATTTTTGAAAAATTTGCAGGTCGCGAACTCCTCTTTACCCTACGAACTCGTGCTGAGGGAGGCGAGATCGATTTGGATTCGGCGGAGTATGTACAAATTATCAAAGATGTAGCTCAACTCTACCAACCAGAATACATTGATTTTGAGTATTTTTCTCACAAGGATGTTTTTGAAGAGATGCTTGATTTTCCAAATCTAGTCTTGAGTTATCATAATTTCCAAGAAACTCCAGAAAATATGATGGAAATCTTATCCGAGCTTACCAGCCTAACGCCCAAAGTGGTTAAAGTATCGGTTATGGCTCATACAGAACAAGATGTATTGGACCTTATGAACTTTACACGTGGCTTTAAAACACTGAACCCAGAACAAGAATATGTGACGATTTCTATGGGGAAAGTGGGCAAGGTTTCTCGTATTACTTCAGATGTGACGGGTTCTAGCTGGTCTTTTGCAAGTCTGGACGAAGCCAGTGCTCCAGGACAGATTTCACTTTCTAGCATGAAAAAAATTAGGGAGATACTAAATGAAGATTGATGGCTACACACGTTTAGCAGCTGTAGTCGCCAATCCTATCAAACACTCCATTTCACCTTTCATTCACAACAGAGCTTTTGAGGCAACTCATACCAATGGGGTTTATCTTGCTTGGGAGATAGAAGGAACAGACTTGGCAGAAACAGTTGCCAACATTCGTCGTTACCAGATGTTTGGAATCAATCTTTCTATGCCCTACAAGGAGCAGGTGATTCCTTATTTGGATCAATTGAGTGAAGCGGCTCGTTTGATTGGTGCTGTCAATACAGTGGTGAATCGAGAAGGAACTTTAATCGGATATAACACAGATGGCAAGGGATTCTTTAAGAGCTTGCCTTCTTTTAAAATATCTGGGAAAAGAATGGTCTTGTTAGGAGCAGGCGGTGCAGCCAAGGCAATTTTGGCGCAGGCAATCTTGGATGGAGTCAGTCAGGTTTCTGTCTTTGTTCGTTCGGGTTCAATAGAAAAAACAAGACCTTACTTAGAAAAATTACAAAATGAAACAGGGTTTAAAGCAGATTTATTTGCTTTAGAAGATGTTTCTGAACTGCAAGCAAGGATAACTGATTCGGATTTACTGGTAAATGCGACTAGTGTTGGTATGGATGGAGTATCTCTGCCAATCCCAATAAGCATCGTTTTACCAGAAAAGCTCTTGGTAGCAGATGTGATTTATCAACCCTTTGAAACACCATTTCTAAAGTGGGCAAGAAACCAGGACAATCACGCTGTTAATGGCCTAGGCATGTTGCTTTACCAAGCTGCGGAAGCTTTTCAGTTATGGACAGGTAAGGAAATGCCAACCGATCAAATCTGGGAATTACTAAAACAAAAGTATCAAAAATGAAAAAAGGAGAACTGCTATGAAAATCAAAATAGACCTTCCCCACCATCCTTATGATATTCAGATTGAAAAAGGATGCTTGTCTCAAGCAGGAAAATGGTTGCGGGAACTTTGGCAACCACAAAAAGTGGTTATCGTTACGGATAACCGTGTGGCTTCCCTCTATGCAGAAAAGGTCAAATTGAGCTTGGAGGATGCTGGTTTTCAAGTGGCAGTTTTTGACTTTCTAGAGGGTGAAGAACGAAAAAATCTGACTACTGTTCAGAAAGTCTATGAATTCTTAGTTAAGCAAGGTTTAACTCGTAGTGATGGCATCGTTGCACTTGGTGGCGGAGTGGTCGGAGACTTAGCTGGCTTTGTAGCCTCAACCTATATGCGAGGAGTTCATTTCGTTCAAATTCCAACTAGTTTGACTGCCCAGGTTGATTCCTCTATCGGTGGAAAAACTGGAGTTAACACCCCTTTTGCCAAGAATATGGTAGGAACTTTTGCCCAGCCTGATGGTGTTTTGATTGACCCGACTGTTCTTGAAACCTTAGGGAAGAGAGAGTTGATTGAAGGAATGGGTGAAGTCATCAAGTATGGCCTCATCGAAGATCCAGAGCTCTGGAACCTATTATCTGAAATGGACGGTTCTGTGGAAAGCATTTTGGAACATGCAGAGAGTTTGATTGAGCATTCTTGTCAGGTGAAGCGCAAGATGGTAGTTGAAGATGAATTGGACAACGGTGTCCGCCTTTATCTTAATTTTGGTCACACAATTGGCCATGCTATTGAGGCAACTGCTGGTTATGGGCGTGTCATGCACGGTGAGGCAGTAGCTATGGGAATGGTTCAGATCTCTAAGGTAGCTGAAGAAAAAGGGCTCATGCCAGCTGGAATCACTCAGTCTATCCGAGAAATGTGTCTGAAGTTTGGATTGCCAGTTGAGTACGAAAACTGGGACCTTGACAAGCTTTATCATGCTTTGACTCATGACAAAAAAGCGAGTGGAAATACCATGAAGTTAGTTTTGGTACCAGAGCTTGGTTCAGCTACCATTCACCCAGTTTCTCTTGAAGAAATGAAAGATTACTTGGTAAAATAAGGAGAATGTATGAGATATTTAACAGCAGGAGAATCACACGGTCCTCGTCTGACAGCAATTATTGAAGGAATCCCAGCAGGCCTTCCTTTGACTGCCGAGGATATCAATGAGGATCTCAAACGTCGTCAAGGTGGCTACGGCCGTGGTGGCCGCATGAAGATTGAGAGTGATCAGGTTGTCTTTACTTCTGGCGTTCGCCACGGGAAGACGACAGGGGCTCCCATTACCATGGATGTCATTAACAAAGACCACCAAAAATGGCTAGATATCATGTCTGCCGAGGATATTGAAGATAAACTTAAAAGTAAACGAAAAATCACTCATCCTCGCCCAGGTCACGCAGACTTGGTTGGGGGCATCAAATACCGCTTTGATGATTTGCGAAATTCCCTAGAACGTTCATCTGCTCGTGAAACGACTATGCGAGTAGCAGTCGGGGCTGTGGCCAAGCGTTTATTGGCTGAGCTTGATATAGAAATTGCTAACCATGTTGTTGTTTTTGGTGGTAAGGAAATCGATGTTCCAGAAAACTTGACAGTCGCAGAGATTAAGAAACTGGCTGCCCAGTCAGAAGTTTCTATCGTTAACCAAGAACGTGAGCAGGAGATCAAGGACTATATTGACCAAATCAAACGCGATGGTGATACCATCGGTGGTGTTGTCGAAACGGTTGTCGGTGGCGTTCCAGTAGGTCTTGGTTCCTACGTCCAATGGGATCGCAAACTAGATGCAAGATTAGCTCAAGCGGTTGTCTCCATCAATGCCTTTAAGGGTGTGGAGTTTGGACTAGGCTTTAAAGCAGGTTATCTCAAGGGTAGCCAAGTCATGGATGAAATCCTCTGGTCACCAGAAGATGGCTATACTCGTCGTACCAATAATCTTGGAGGTTTCGAAGGTGGTATGACCAATGGTCAACCGATTATTGTTCGTGGGGTTATGAAACCTATCCCGACCCTCTATAAACCATTGATGAGCGTTGATATTGAAACCCATGAACCTTATAAAGCAACGGTGGAGAGAAGTGATCCAACCGCTCTTCCAGCGGCTGGTGTCGTTATGGAAGCAGTCGTAGCAACGGTCTTGGCCCAAGAAATTCTAGAGAAATTCTCCTCAGATAATATGGAAGAATTAAAAGAAGCTGTTGCAAAACATCGGGAGTATACAAAGAATTATTAAGGAGTTCTTATGGCAAAAACCATCTATATTGCAGGACTAGGTTTGATTGGTGCTTCCATGGCACTGGGAATCAAGAGGTATCATCCTGATTATGAAATTTTAGGATACAATCGCAGTCAGGCATCTAGAGATATTGCCTTGGAGCGAGGAATGATTGATCGTGCGACGGATGATTTTGCCAGTTTTGCTCCACTAGCAGATATTATCATTCTGGCCTTGCCCATCAAGCAAACCCTTGCCTTTATCAAGGAATTGGCTAACTTGGATTTGAAAGAAGGTGTCATTATTTCCGATGCTGGATCGACCAAGTCAGCTATTGTGGCTACAGCAGAGAAGTATTTTGCAGATAAGCCCGTTCGCTTTGTTGGAGCGCATCCTATGGCAGGTAGTCATAAGACAGGAGCGGCCTCTGCAGATGTTAATCTTTTTGAAAATGCCTACTATATCTTCACGCCTTCGAGCTTAACGACTCCAGACACGCTCGAAGAAATGAAGGACTTGCTGTCAGGTTTGCACGCTCGTTTCATTGAAATCGATGCTGAAGAGCATGACAGAGTGACTTCTCAGATCAGTCATTTTCCTCATATCTTAGCATCAGGTTTGATGGAACAAACTGCTAGTTATGCTGAAGAGCATGAGATGGCCCGACGTTTTGCGGCAGGTGGTTTCCGTGATATGACTCGAATCGCCGAAAGTGAGCCAGGAATGTGGACTTCTATCCTCTTATCCAATCGAGAAACTATTATTGAACGCATCGAGGATTTCAAGCAACGTTTAGATGAGGTTGGACAAGCTATTAGTAAGGGTGATGAAAACCAAATCTGGAACTTTTTCAATCAAGCGCGGGAGCAACGCCAAGCTATGGAAATCCATAAACGTGGCGGTGTTGACAGTTCTTATGACCTCTATGTCGATGTTCCCGATGAGGAAGATGTTATCTTGCGCATCTTGGAATTGCTAAGAGGAACTTCCTTGGTCAATATCCATATCAATGAGGAAAACCGTGAAGATATTCACGGTATTCTGCAGATTTCCTTTAAGAATGCTCAGGATTTAAAACGTGCTGAGCAAGTCATTACAGAAAATACGAATTACACAGTCGTTATTAAATAAGGAGGACAATTATGTCAAATATTTATGATAGTGCAAACGAACTTAGTCGTGGACTACGTGAGTTGCCTGAATACAAGGCGGTTAAAGAAGCTAGAGATGCTATTCAAGCCGATGCAGAAGCTAGCAAGATTTTTGCGGATTATGTTGCTTTTCAGCATGAAATCCAAGTGATGGCCCAAACTGGTCAAATGCCAGACGCTTCTTTCCAAGAAAAAATGGAAAGCTTTGGCAAGTTGATTCAGGGCAACGCTCTCTTGTCAGCCTTCTTTGCCAAACAGCAACAACTTTCTATTTATCTATCTGATATTGAAAAAATTGTTTTTGAACCAATTTCAGAACTTTTAAAATAAGAATTTACCTCATAAAGTCAGGAATTTTTAAGAAATTTCTGACTTTTTATGATAAAATAAGAAAAAGTATTGTCAGTATGAGGTCTAGTATGAAGTTAAAAACAAACATTAACCATTTGAATGGTAGTATTCGAGTACCAGGTGATAAGTCCATCAGTCATCGCTCGATCATTTTTGGGAGCTTGGCTGAGGGTGAGACTAAGGTTTATGATATCTTACGTGGTGAAGATGTTTTGTCAACCATGCAAGTTTTTCGTGACCTTGGTGTTGAGATTGAGGACAAAGACGGTGTCGTTACCATTCAAGGTGTTGGTATGGATGGATTGAAAGCCCCTCAGAATGCTCTCGATATGGGGAATTCTGGTACCTCTATTCGTTTGATTTCAGGCGTCCTTGCTGGTGCAGATTTTGAAGTGGAGATGTTTGGAGATGACAGTCTTTCTAAACGTCCGATGGACCGTGTGACCCTTCCATTGAAAAAAATGGGAGTTAGTATTTCAGGTCAAACAGAGCGAGACTTGCCACCCTTGCACTTAAAAGGTACAAAAAACTTAAAACCTATTCATTATGAATTGCCGATTGCCTCTGCTCAAGTTAAATCAGCCTTGATTTTTGCGGCTTTGCAGGCTCAAGGTCAGTCTGTCATCATTGAGAAGGAGTGCACTCGTAATCATACAGAAGATATGTTGCGTCAATTTGGTGGAGACTTGAGTGTCGATGGTAAGAAAATCACAGTTCAGGGGCCACAGAAACTAAGCGGGCAAACAGTTGTCGTTCCAGGAGATATTTCTAGTGCAGCCTTTTGGTTGGTGGCAGGTTTGATTGTTCCTAATTCTCGTGTGGTGCTTAAGAATGTCTGTATTAATGAAACTCGTACAGGGATTATTGATGTTATCCGTGCGATGGGTGGCAAATTAGAGATTACTGATATTGATCCAGTGGCTAAGTCTGCAATCTTGACTGTTGAAACTTCAGATTTGAAGGGAACAGAGATTGGTGGAGCTTTGATTCCACGTTTAATTGATGAATTACCAATTATTGCTCTCCTAGCTACTCAAGCTCAAGGGCAAACGGTTATCAAAGATGCAGAGGAGCTTAAGGTCAAAGAAACTGATCGTATTCAAGTTGTCGCGGATGCTTTAAATAGCATGGGAGCAACTATTACTCCTACAGCAGACGGCATGATTATCAAAGGGAAATCTGCCCTCCATGGAGCCAGAGTCAATACCTTTTGGGACCACCGTATCGGCATGATGACAGCCATTGCAGCGCTTTTAGTGGCAGATGGAGAGGTTGAATTGGATCGTGCAGAAGCTATTAACACTAGCTACCCAAGCTTCTTTGATGATTTGGGGACTTTGATTCATGGCTAAGGTTTTACTTGGATTTATGGGGGCAGGAAAATCTACTATTGCTAGAGGATTAGATTCTGACTTTGTAGACATGGATGCCTTGCTTGAAGATCGACTGGGGATGCCAATTGCTCGTTTCTTTGAAGAAAAAGGAGAAGCAGCCTTCCGTCAGATAGAAGAAGAAGTTTTGGTTGATCTGCTAAAGACAGATCAAGTTATCTCCACAGGAGGAGGAATCGTTATTTCTCCTCGAAATCGTGCCTTACTCAAGCAAAATCCAGACAACATCTATCTTAAAGCAGATTTTGAGACCCTTTACCAGCGAATTTCAGCTGATAAGGACAATCAACGCCCACTATTTCTGAACAATAGTAAGGAAGATTTGGCTGCGATTTTTAAAGAAAGACAGGCTTGGTATGAGGAAGTAGCTAGTAAAGTTATCGATGTGTCCAAGCTAAGCCCAGAGGAAATTATAGAGGAACTGAGATGAAAATTGCCTATTTAGGTCCCAAAGGATCTTTTTCGCACCATGTGGTGCAAACGGCTTTTCCTCATGAGGAACTGGAGCCATTTTCAAATATTACAGACGTTATCAAAGCCTATGAACAGAGATTGGTAGACTATTCAGTAGTGCCGGTTGAAAATTCCATTGAAGGTAGTGTTCATGAGACTCTGGACTATCTT
Source organism: Streptococcus pseudopneumoniae (assembly GCF_001072375.1). Taxonomy (GTDB): domain Bacteria; phylum Bacillota; class Bacilli; order Lactobacillales; family Streptococcaceae; genus Streptococcus; species Streptococcus pseudopneumoniae_L. The sequence goes on along the minus strand of NZ_JVKV01000026.1, from coordinate 26,012 downwards.
TTCCACCAGGCTCGCATTCAAGCTGTGGCAGAGATTGTTCAGCCAATCCACCAACAATTGATGGCAGTGCCAAGGCAATCTAAAATTGAGAAAATCTTTTCTCACCCACAAGCATTGGCACAAGGGAAGAAATTTATTGACGAGCATTATCCAGATGCGCAACTGGAAGTCACTGCCAGTACAGCCTACGCTGCGCGCTATGTTTCTGAGCATCCTAATCAACCATTTGCGGCGATTGCCCCAAGAAGTTCTGCAGAGGAATATGGTTTAAAGCTGATCGCTCAAGATATTCAAGAAATGGAAGCCAATTTTACTCGTTTTTGGGTTTTGGGACTTAAATTACCACAAATCCCCTTGAGTCCAGGTTCTGAAAAGATGAGTCTAGCTTTGACCTTGCCAGATAATCTTCCAGGTGCATTATACAAAGCACTTTCTACCTTTGCATGGCGCGGGATTGACTTGACTAAAATTGAGAGTCGTCCCCTAAAAACAGCCTTGGGCGAATACTTTTTTATCATTGATGTCGCTTATACTGATAAAGAACTGGTCCATTTTGCTCAAAAAGAACTAGAAACGATTGGAATCCAGTATAAAGTACTAGGTGCTTATCCTATCTATACCATACAGGATAAAGGAAAGGAGAAGGAATGACTAGAGAGAATCCTTTGACACACCATGAAAAACTGAGATATGACTATCTTTTGAAAAATATTCATTATTTGAATGAAAAAGAAAAGAGAGAATTTGACTTTTTACATGCTAAGTTAGAAGGTCAAAAAGGTTCAGCGGAAGTTTTCAATCCAGAAGTCAAAGAACAACTTCTTTCAGACTCTGGTATCGACCTACCAACCTATGCTAATCGTAGCCGTTCTAGCCGCCGTAGTGGTGGGGCTCAACTGGAAACAAAGGTTCCAAAAGCTAAGAAGCAAAAGAAAAAAAGAGGTTTTCGTTTTAAACGCTTATTTGCTTGGTTAGGGATGTTATTCCTTTGTGTAGCAGTTGGAATGATCGTCATGTTCTTAAAGGGATTCCAATCGGCGAATCCTAATAGCTCAAATGGGCCCAAAGATGCCAAAGCTGCTCAGGTTGAAGTCTTCAATGGACAAGATACGCGTGATGGGGTTAATATTCTTATTTTGGGTACGGATGGACGTATCGGACAGAATAGTGCAGAAACACGGACAGATTCCATTATGGTTCTGAATGTAAGTGGCAAAGATAAAAAATTGAAGCTCGTTAGCTTTATGCGTGATAACTTGGTCTATATTGATGGATATAGCCAAGTCATCAATGGTCAAAAACAGACCGACCATAAATTAAACTTAGCCTACGAATTAGGGGAACAAGAAGGTAAACAAGGAGCTGAAATGGTCCGCAAGGTCCTCAAGGATAATTTTGATCTAGACATCAAATATTATGCCCTTGTTGATTTCCAAGCCTTTGCGACTGCCATTGATACGCTTTTCCCTGATGGTGTGACCATTGATGCTCAGTTTTCAACTCTAAACGGGGTCCCAGTTACAGAAGCGACTGTAGGAGATGACTTGCACGCAACGGAAACTGAGTCACCGACTCAAACCATTCGAGCTGGGAAACAACAGATGAATGGTTCGACTCTTCTCAACTATGCACGTTTCCGTGATGATGATGAAGGGGACTATGGCCGTACTCGTAGACAGCAACAAGTCATGACTGCTGTTTTACAACAAATTAAAGATCCGACAAAACTTTTCACTGGTTCGGAAGCTCTTGGTAAAGTATTCGCCATGACCTCTACAAACCTTCCATATACTTTCTTATTGACCAATGGCTTATCAGTCCTTGAAGGTGCGCAGAATGGTATTGAAAGATTGACAGTTCCAGAACTTGGAGACTGGGTAGACGACTTTGATGTATACGGTGGTCAATCCCTTCGAGTGGACCAAAAAGCTTATCAAAATAAATTGGCCCAAATGGGATTTAGATAAAATGTAAAATGAATCAGAGCTTAAGATACCTATGAAAATAGGTATCTTGGGCTTTGATTTTTCACATGGTCAGATGGATTTATAAACTATTTTTATGGTATAATAAAATGATGTATTCTATAGAAGAGGAAGAGAATAAGATGAGTGATTTAAAGGCAATTCAAGCTCGTAGCCTAGAGATGGCTGAATATTTTGTCGCCTTTTGTAAAGAACACGATTTGCTCTGTTATTTGTGTGGTGGAGGAGCTATTGGAGCTCTACGAAATAAAGGTTTTATTCCTTGGGATGATGATTTAGACTTCTTTATGCCCCGCAAGGATTATGAAAAATTAGCAGAGTTATGGCCTCGTTATGCGGATGAGCGTTACTTCTTATCAAAAAGTGATAGAGACTTTGTTGACCGCAACCTCTTTATCACTATTCGAGACAAGGAAACAACTTGCATAAAGCCTTACCAACAAGATTTGGACCTCCCACATGGCTTGGCTCTGGATGTTCTTCCCTTGGACTACTACCCTAAAAATCCAGCTGAACGTAAGAAACAGGTACGTTGGGCTTTGATTTATTCTCTCTTTTGTGCCCAAACAATTCCAGAAAATCATGGAGCTCTCATGAAATGGGGAAGCACGATTTTATTAGGATTAACTCCTAAAGCCCTTCGTTATCGTATTTGGAAAAAGGCTGAGAAAGAAATGACCAAATATGGACCAGCTGAAAGTGATGGCATCACAGAGTTATGTTCAGGGCCAGGATACATGAAGAAGAAATATCCAATTCAAGCCTTTGAAGACAACATTTTTCTGCCATTCGAAGGAACAGAAATGCCTATTCCAGTTGGTTATGATGCCTATCTCAGTACAGCTTTTGGTGACTATATGACACCACCACCAGCTGACAAGCAAGTGCCTCACCACGATGCCCTTATAGCAGATATGGATAAGAGTTACACTGAATATAAGGGAGAATATGGGGCATGATGAAAGAAAAAATTAGCGTTATTGTTCCAGTTTATAATGTAGAAGCTTATTTGGAACGATGTGTTGAGTCAATCATAAAGCAGACTTATACCAATTTTGAATTGCTTCTTATTGATGATGGTTCGACTGATCAGAGTGGTGCCTTGTGCGATCAGTTGGCATCTAGAAATGAAAATATCAAAGTTTTTCATATTAAGAATGCAGGAGTTTCAAATGCTAGAAATGTAGGTATTCAAAACTCAACAGGAGAATGGATAACTTTTGTTGATAGCGATGATTTTATTACCAATGATTATTTGGAAACTTTAATAAGCGCAGTTGATGGTGATGATTCAATTGGATTTAGTATAGCTCGCCTCCATCATATAAAAAATGGTCAAATTACAGAACTACCAGTTTTTTCAGGAAAAGAAGAAAAGTGGTCGACAGAGCAGACAATGAGAGAATTATTGACGACAAGTAAAACTTCTTTTTTCCCTGTTGCAAAATTATTTAAAAGAGAGATTATTTTAGATTTTACATTCAATACAGACTATCATTTGGCAGAGGATGCTTTGTTTTTAACAGAAGTCTTACTAAAAACCAAATGTTCAAGCGTATTTATTGACAAACCAATCTACTATTATGATCATCGACAGGGGAGTGCGACAACTTCTATCAACAATCATGTATTTGATACCATAGAGGTCTATAAGATTATTATTTCTGAAGTTTTTCAAATATTTCCAAAACTCAGACCTGAATTAGTGAATAGAGAATGTTGGTCCTATATCACAGTGTATGATAAAATAATTTTTACAGATTCAAGCCAATATCGAACAGAAAAAGTTAAGTTGAGAAAGTGGATTATTACTCATTTATCTGAGATATTAAAAGACCCTTATTTTACTAGTTTTCGGAAAATAGCCATTTTGTCACTGGGAATTTCTCCATGGATTTATAGACAAATTGTAGGCTTGAATAAATAATGTCATTAAAGGAGTTGAAGATGAATTTTTCAAAAATGAATGAATGCTTTGAAAAATCAAAATTTTGGATTTTATATCTGTTTGTTTTTATATCAATTTTAAGCATGAGTTCCTTAGTTTATAAAGTAACAAATCCTGTTTACAAGGGATTATCAGCAGTTGTTGTTCTTTGTATTTGTTTAACCTTATTGTTAAATTGGAAACGATTAGAAATCGATAAGAAATTTCTAGGTTTATTTGGGCTTTTGACGGGGAGTCATCTAGTAGCAACACTTGTTAACCGTTCAGGCCACTTACTTGGAAATATGGTTGAAATTTTCTTTATGCTGGCTTATGTTTTATTATTTACCATGGTAAAACCTAATCAGCTAAGGAAGTTGTTAGGTATGATTGCAGGAACCTTACAGATTGTCTCATTTGCTTCGGCTATATTTGCTTTTGCTTTATTACTTTCAAGAGTTTTAATTCTATTTCAGATTGGAGAGAACTCTTATTATTACGGAGTAATGAATGGCCGATTATGGGGACTTGTTAACCCTAACGCCAGTGCGATTTTCTCATACATTAGTATAGTTTTTGCTATGTATTTAATACATAAGGGAAGCAAATACTCTGTTTATCTTAAAATTAATAATATCATTCAGTTAGTTTATTTTGCAGCTATGCAGAGTAGGGGCGCACTTTTATCAGTTCTTCTAATGCTAGTATTCTATTGTGTTTTTATCGCTAGGGGAAAATTTGCCAAAAAATGGCTAACTTTTCTAGTAGCTAGTATCTTATTAACAGGTAGCAATATTGGTATTAGTTATTTAACATCGGTATATATTTCAGCGGCCAAGGCAACTGTAATTGACTTAAATAAAGGTGAATCTTATTCTGAAACTGATTCGGATGTTGCTAAGAAAAATGGGGAGCTTCACTTGATTGAAACAACTCCAAGTGGACGTACATATATTTGGAAAAATGCAATCAAAATGGGACGTGCAAAACCTCTATTTGGTTATGGTGTTCGAAATGTTACCGATTACTATACAGAGTACTTTAGTAAATTTGAAATTCAGAATTCGCTGATTGGTGGGAACTTCCACAATATATTTGTAACAATTTTTGTAAGTTCAGGATTATTAGGTTTACTTTCTTTCATCATTTTAATTAGTTATATCGCTGGAAGATTTGTTACTTATTTAATTGTGTCTAAGAAGAATAGCGAAAAATTTATTATGATTCTATTTTTTGGTATTTTATTTGGTCAGTTGTTTGAGAGCCAAATTATGTATTCAACCAATTTCATCAACATCATTTTTTGGTTAGTTGTGGGATATGGTCTAATGATCTGTGAAAAAGAAAAAAATATTCGTTACAAAGAAGTAACTGATATTTCTGAAATTCAACAAATGGAGTTAGGAATCATGGAGTATATCCATGAAGTGTGTCATAAAATTGGTGTCAAATACTTCTTGTCCTATGGTAGTTTAATTGGTGCAGTTCGTCATAAAGGCTTTATTCCTTGGGACGATGACATGGATATTTGTATGCTTCGTGATGATTATGAAAAGCTGCAAGATTATATGATTGCACATCCAGACGAGCGCTATGAATTAATGTCTTATAAAAATAATGTCAATTATGTCTATCCATTTATGAAAGTTCAAGACAATCATACCTATTTGGTTGAAGAAGATGTTCGAATTGATTCAGATATGGGGATTTATGTTGATATTTTCCCCGTAGATGGTTATGAAGATGATCAGGCATTTAAGGACAAGATGACCAAGATTATTAAAAAGCGTCAATTAAGTTGTTACACTTTTAAAGGAATTACCAATACTAAAAGTGTAGTAAATTCAATTATCCGCTATATTTCTGTTATTATCTTTTATTTCACTAACACAAATAAGTATGTTTCCCAGATTGATGAATTGGCTAAATCTAGAAAAGTAGAAGATTATGAATTGGTGGACTATGTTGTCTATAAAGATATGAATAAGCCCGTTTGGAAACGTGAGTGGTTAGAAAAAGTTGAAGCTGGTAGCTTTGAAGGTAAGAAATTTATGATTCCAAAACATTATCATGAAGTTTTAACTTCAGATTATGGAAATTATATGCAGTTACCACCAGTTGAGCAACAAGTTTCGCATCATGACTTCAAATTGTGGAAGATTACTGAAAACCAATAGATTATTATTTAAACAAAGAAGTAGAGATTAGGAGCGATAAATAATGTCTGAAAAAATCTTAAGCCTTGAAGAAATCAAGCAAATTGAGCTTGGAATTCTAGAATACTTACACCAAGTTTGTGAAAAACATGATATCAAATATTTTATCGATTTTGGCACTTTATTAGGTGCAGTTCGTCATAAAGGTTTTATTCCTTGGGATGATGATACAGACATTTCTTTAGCTAGAGATGAATTTGAAAAGTTATATGCAGTTCTAAAAAATGATAACCACCCATACTATAAGCTGATTTCTTTTAGAGAAACCAAGGGATATCCATATAGTTATATGCGAGTTTACGATATTCGAACACGGAGAGATTCGAATCTTTTAGATTCAAGTGTTGTTCTTGGAACTTGTGTAGATGTCTTCCCGTATGATGGTCTTGTTACAGATGAACAAGATCGTAAGAAAATGAAGCTCTATAAGCAATTAATTCGTCTATCGTCGTTAAACTTTAAGGGAATTAAATATGAAAATGGAGGAATTAAAAATCTTCCTCGTTATATTGCATCAGCAATATTTAGATTTACTTCTCCTCAATTGTGGAATCAAAAACTTGAACAACTTGCATTAAAATATAGTGTTGAAAATTCTACAGACTTAGTTTGTTCAACTTATGACTCTTACTATCCAGCTGGTATTAAAACAGAATGGCTGTATGATACAATTGATATGCCTTATGAAAATCTAATCCTAAAAGTACCAAGAAGATATCATGAGATTCTTGTCTATGAATTTGGGGAAGATTATATGACTCCACCTCCTGCTGACAAACAGATACCAGGAAATGAGAAGAATTATTGGATTGATTAGCGAAAGAGTATATAAAAAATAGAAAGTTGAATGCCTTATGAAAACTATTAAAAAATCAATATTACTTAGTGCCTTGATCTTATCGGCATCAATAATTCAAGCACAAACAGTAAATGCAGATACAATCTCAGCAGGTTCAGGGAATCGTATCCACTTTATTAATACAAAAGCTAACTCTGGAAGTGATGCTATTTTACTAGAAAGTAATGGTCACTATGCTTTGATTGATATGGGAGAGGATTATGACTTTCCGGATGGAACGGATACACGTTATCCAAATCGATGGGGAATTTCTATTAATAATTATCAAGTTTTGGAAGATCGGTTGATTCGACATCTTGATCAATTAGGTGTCAAGAAATTAGATTTTATATTAGGAACTCATGTTCATAGCGACCATATTGGTGGAGCAGATGAAATTCTTAATCGCTATCAAGTCGATAAATTCTATTTGAAAAAATATTCGGATCAACGAATTACAAGCACTTGGGGATTGTGGGATAACCTTTTCAATTATGATAATGCTCTTCGTGCTGCACAGAATAAGGGAGTTACACTTATTCAAGACATAAAGGATGAAGATAGCAAGTTCAAATTTGGGGATATGGATATTCAACTTTATAATTATAAAAATGAATATGATGCTGATGGAAACCTAAAAAGAGTTCTTGATGATAATTCCAATTCAATTGTTGCAGTAGTGACTGTAGCAGGAAAAAGAATTTATCTTGGTGGCGATTTGGATAATGCTGAGGGAGCTGAAGATAAATTAGGACCTGTTATTGGAAAAGTGGATATGATGAAATGGAATCACCATTACGATGCCAAGATTTCTAATACAATTGGTTTCATTGATCACCTTTCTCCTAGTATGATTATCCAAACAACTGGAGGAGATATTAACCTCGCTTCAACGAGAGACTATCTAAAAAATAAAAATATTCAAGTGATTCACGCATCAAGTAAAACTCAGGATGCAACTGTATTTGATATTAGTGATAAAGGCTTTACAAATGTTTCAGGAGATTTTCCGAATATTCCTACTGTTGAAGAGAAATGGTATAAAGAAGATGGTTACTGGAAGTATCGTTTAAAAGATGGTCAGATGGCTATCGGTTGGCATGATATTGCTGGTGCTACATATTTCTTTAACGGAAAAGGTCAAATGCAGAGTGGTCGTTGGCTCCGTATCACTGACGAATGGAATGGAGAACCAAAATTTAATGATTACTACCTAAACAATGATGGTAAAATGCAGACGGGTGGTTGGTTCTATCATGATAATACTTGGTACTATATCCAGTCAAACGGTGCAAGACGTTACAATGAACTAGCTGAAATTGGTGGTCAAAAATACCTCTTTGATAAGGATGGTAAAATGCTAACTGGCATACAAGTCTTCAATGGTAAAAAGCTGTTGTTTGCAAGTAGTGGTGCTCTTCAAACAGAAGGAACAGCATCTGGTTGGCAAAAAATAGATGGAAACTGGTACTACTTTGATGAAGAGGGAACTCGAATCGTTGGAAAAAAAGAAATCAATGGAGCTACCTATTATTTCAATCAAGAAGGGGTGATGAAAACCGGTTGGATCTTTACTGAAGGTCATTGGAACTATTTTGCAAGTTCTGGAGCTATGAAAACAGGTTGGGTTAAGGATAAGGGTACATGGTATTATCTGGATAAAGACGGTGTCATGCTAACGGGTCTTCAAGAGATTGATGGCACTCGTTATTACCTCAATGCAAGTGGAGCTATGCAGACCGGTTGGAAATGGTTAGACAATCATTATTACTACTTCACAACTAGTGGATCTATGAAGACAGGTTGGCTTAAAGATAAAGAACTCTGGTACTATCTAGATAAAGACGGCATCATGTTAACAGGTCTTCAAGAGATTGATGGAACCCGATATTACCTTAATACAAGTGGGGCTATGCAAACAGGTTGGAAATGGTTTGATAATCATTATAGTTACTTCACAAGTAGTGGAGCAATGAAGACAGGCTGGCTCAAAGAAAACGATCTTTGGTATTATCTAGATAAAGAAGGTATCATGCAAACTGGCCTTCAAGAAATCGAAGGTACTCGCTACTATCTAAATGCAAGTGGAGCTATGCAAACTGGTTGGAAATGGCTGGACAATCATTATAGCTACTTTACAAGCAGCGGGGCCATGAAGATTGGCTGGTTCAAAGATAAGGACACATGGTACTATCTAGACAAGGAAGGCATCATGCTAACAGGTCTTCAAGAGATTGATGGCTCTCGTTATTATCTCAATACTAGCGGCGCAATGGAGACTGGTTGGAAACAGTTGAATGGCAACTGGTACTATTTCCAAGCAGATGGTTCACTTCTAAGAAATGGAACAACACCTGATGGCTACAATGTCAATCAAGATGGTATTTGGAGCTTAAATCCTGTAAAAGAGGACGAAGTTCAGGGAAATCAAGCAGATCCTAAGAAGGATTCTGATAAGCCGGTAGATAAGGAAGAAAAATCAGCAGATGCCCAAGAAACTTCGACTTTGAAGGCAGATAAAGAATAAGTGCTTTCTACCTCATACTAAGTTTTTGAGAAAGTTCCCTATGTGCTAGTATTTCAGTCATTACCTAGCTTTCTCATGAAATAGTATTTATATACATCTCAAAGAATCGATCAATGTTTTTAGAATGAGAATATTGATCAACTTTGGGATGTTTTTTGATTCTTTACCCCCTATATTGTTGAAAACATCCTCTTTGTCTTCAAATAGAAATATTTTGATAAGAAATTTTAAAACCGACTGATTAGATAAATAAGAAAAATTATGGTATAATAAAACGATACGAAAAAGGAGTATATATGGACATTTCAGAAATTCGTCAAAAAATTGACGCCAATCGTGAAAAATTAGCTTCTTTTAGGGGGTCTCTTTGACCTCGAAGGGTTAGAAGAAGAAATTGCCATTTTGGAAAACAAAATGACAGAACCTGATTTTTGGAACGATAATATTGCGGCCCAAAAAACGTCGCAAGAATTAAATGAACTAAAAAATACCTACAATACCCTCCATACCATGGAAGAGTTGCAGGATGAGGCTGAAATCTTACTAGACTTTTTAGCAGAAGATGAATCTGTCAAGGATGAGTTGGTTGAGAAGCTAGTTGAACTAGATCAGATGATGACTAGCTACGAGATGACTCTGCTCTTGTCAGAGCCTTATGATCATAATAATGCTATTTTAGAGATTCACCCAGGATCTGGTGGAACAGAAGCCCAAGACTGGGGCGATATGCTCCTTCGTATGTATACTCGCTATGGAAATGCCAAAGGCTTCAAGGTTGAGGTCTTGGACTACCAAGCCGGTGATGAAGCAGGAATCAAGTCAGTAACCTTGTCTTTTGAAGGACCAAATGCTTATGGTCTTCTCAAGTCAGAGATGGGGGTTCACCGTTTGGTCCGAATCTCACCATTTGACTCTGCTAAACGTCGCCACACCTCATTTACTTCTGTAGAAGTCATGCCAGAGTTGGATGATACCATCGAAGTTGAAATCCGTGAGGATGATATCAAGATGGATACCTTCCGTTCAGGTGGAGCAGGTGGACAAAACGTCAACAAGGTTTCAACAGGTGTCCGTTTGACCCACATTCCGACAGGGATTGTCGTTGCATCAACCGTTGACCGTACTCAGTATGGAAACCGTGACCGTGCGATGAAGATGCTCCAGGCAAAACTCTATCAAATGGAGCAGGAAAAGAAAGCTGCTGAGGTAGATGCCCTTAAGGGGGATAAGAAAGAAATCACATGGGGAAGTCAGATTCGCTCCTATGTATTCACCCCTTATACCATGGTGAAGGATCACCGTACCAGTTTTGAAGTTGCGCAGGTAGATAAGGTCATGGATGGAGACTTAGATGGTTTCATCGATGCCTATCTAAAATGGCGTATTAGTTAAAAGAAAGGAAGTCACATGTCGATCATTGAAATGAGAGATGTTGTCAAAAAGTATGACAACGGGACAACAGCCCTACGTGGCGTCTCTGTGAACATTGAACCAGGAGAGTTTGCCTATATCGTAGGTCCTTCAGGTGCAGGTAAGTCAACCTTTATCCGTGCCTTGTATCGTGAGGTTAAAGTTGAAAAAGGAAGTTTGCAGGTTGCAGGTTTTAACCTCGTGAAGATTAAAAAGAAAGATATTCCGCTCCTTCGTCGTAATGTTGGAGTTGTCTTTCAGGATTACAAACTTTTGCCAAAGAAAACCGTTTATGAGAACATTGCTTACGCAATGGAGGTTGTCGGTGAAAGCCGTCGCAATATCAAAAAACGTGTTATGGAAGTTTTGGATCTTGTTGGTTTAAAACACAAGGTTCGTTCATTCCCTAATGAATTGTCAGGTGGTGAGCAGCAACGTATCGCCATTGCTCGCGCTATCGTAAACAATCCTAAAGTTTTGATTGCAGATGAACCAACAGGTAACTTGGACCCAGATAATTCATGGGAAATCATGAACCTTTTGGAGCGCATCAATCTTCAAGGGACAACTGTTTTGATGGCCACTCACAACAGCCAAATCGTAAATACCTTGCGCCACCGTGTCATTGCCATCGAGAATGGTCGTGTGGTTCGTGACGAAGCGAAAGGAGAGTACGGATACGATGATTAGTAGATTTTTCCGCCACCTATTCGAAGCTTTAAAGAGTTTAAAGCGTAATGGGTGGATGACTATTGCTGCTGTCAGTTCAGTAATGATTACCTTGACCTTGGTTGCTATTTTTGCCTCAGTTATCTTTAATACTGCAAAATTGGCAACGGATATCGAAAACAACGTTCGCGTCATGGTTTATGTCCGTAAAGACGTTGAAGACAATAGTGAAACCATTGTCAAAGAGGGCCAAACAGTTACAAACAATGATTACCACAAGGTTTATGATGCCCTCAAGGCTATGCCAGCTGTTAAAAATGTAACTTTCTCAAGTAAAGAAGAGCAGTACCAAAAGCTGACTGAAACCATGGGTGACGAGTGGAAGGTTTTTGAAGGAGATGCCAATCCTCTTCATGATGCCTACATCGTAGATACCAATTCACCAAGTGATGTGAAACCAGTCGCTGAAGAAGCTAAGAAAATCGAAGGAGTTTCGGAAGTTCAAGACGGTGGTGCCAATACGGAACGCCTCTTCAAGTTGGCTTCCTTCATCCGTGTTTGGGGATTGTTCATTGCAGGACTCTTGATTTTCATCGCGGTCTTCTTGATCTCAAATACCATTCGTATCACTATCATTTCACGTAGTCGTGAAATCCAAATCATGCGTTTGGTTGGTGCTAAAAACAGCTACATCCGTGGCCCATTCTTGCTAGAAGGAGCCTTTATTGGTTTGTTGGGAGCAGCTCTTCCATCAGTTCTGGTTTACTTTATCTATAACCGAGTATTCCAATCTGTCAACCCATCCTTGGTTGGACAAAACCTATCCTTGATTACCCCAGATACCTTTATTCCATTGATGATTGGTCTTTTGTTCCTCATCGGAATCTGTATCGGTTCACTTGGTTCAGGAATCTCAATGCGTCGATTCTTGAAAATCTAAGTCACATAACTGGATAAAACACATAAAAAAGTGGGATGTCATCAAGACTTCACAGCTCTTGATGCCCCACTTTTTCTTTTGGTCTTGGTGCTCAGTCGCTTGCCAATTTTGGGTAAAGAGTGTATGATAGGAAAGGACCTTTTTACTAATATGAAAAATGAACAATGAATGAGGAAAAGATGAAACAATTTTTGGAAAAAGTGAGCATACTCTCCCTATCGTTAGTATTGATCACATCGTTTTCTATTTCGAGTGCCCTGCCTGCTATGTTTGACTATTATCAGGGCTATTCGACTGGTCAGGTCGAACTCTTGGTCAGTCTCCCATCCTTTGGGATTATGGCCATGCTTTTATTGAATGGAGTTTTAGAGCGTATTTTTCCTGAACGCCTCCAGTTGACCTTGGGACTTTTAATCTTGTCAATCAGCGGAACTGCACCGTTCTGGTATCAGGGTTATTACTTTGTCTTTGCGACCCGCTTGCTATTTGGGCTTGGAGTAGGAATGCTCAATGCCAAGGCCATCTCAATTATCAGTGAACGTTACCACGGGAAAACCCGTATTCAAATGCTTGGTTTTCGTGGATCGGCCGAAGTCGTAGGAGCATCTATCTTGACTCTGGCAGTCGGTCAGCTCTTGGCCTTTGGCTGGACAGCAACCTTCCTAGCCTATGCAGCTGGTCTAGTAGTTCTCGTACTCTTCCTTCTCTTTGTCCCTTATGGAAACGCAGAAGTTCATGAGTCCAAGCATCAGACAGAAGAAGCAGTAAGATTGACTGCTTCTATGAAAAAGCTCATTTTCTTCCTTGCTATTGCAGCCGCAGTGATTGTATGTACCAATACGGCCATTACCTTCCGCATCCCTAGTCTCATGATTGAGGCAGGTTTTGGAGATGCTCAGTTGTCCAGTTTGGTCCTTAGTGCCATGCAGTTGATTGGGATTTTAGCGGGAATCAGCTTTTCTTTCCTGATTTCTGCCTTCAAGGAAAAACTTTTATTGGTCGCTGGAGTCACCTTCGGAATCGGGCAAATCATCATTGCTCTCTCCCCTTCACTCTGGGTGGTCGTTGCCGGTTCTGTTTTAGGAGGATTTGCCTATAGTATCGCTCTGACGACAGTCTTTCAGTTGATATCTGAGCGAATCCCAGCAAAACTCCTCAACAAAGCAACTTCCTATGCTGTTTTGGGATGTTCTTTTGGAGCATCATTAACACCCTTTGTTCTTTCAGGGATTAGCTTGGTGACTATAGATGGTCGAATGACCTTTATCATTCTAGGAGCATGGATGATTGCTACATCAGTTCTTGTTTCCCTCTTATTGAAAAAAGAAGCCTAACAAAGAAAAACTCAAGGATGAATCCTTGAGTTTTTTGTGTATTAGCCAAACATCTGCCAAAAGTAATCGATGATGTAGGTCAAGCCATAAGTGTAAACGACCAGGGTAAAGGGTTTGGTCAAGATGATAATGGTCATATACCGCTTGAAGCTCATCTTGGTCAGAGCTGCCAACATACAGAGAAAATCAGCTGGACTAACTGGCCAAATCATCATAAAGATAAAGAATCGGTCAAAGCGATTGCCTTCATCCAGCCAACCGATATACTTGTCATAGGTGCGCTTGCTGACCATGGACTGGACAAAGGGTGCTCCGTAGAGACGAACCAGGTAAAAGATAATGGCACAACCAATGACAATACCGATATAGTTGTAAATGGTCCCGATGATATGCCCGTAGATAAAGACACCTGCAACGGAGGTAAGAGCACCTGGAATGATAGGAACAACCGTCTGCAAAATCTGTAAAAAAATAAAGAGTGGTGGCCCCCAGATACCCGCCTGTTGGATAAAGGCAGATAGGGTTTCCTTGGAGTGCAAGATACCAGCTTGATAGGCCCAGATACAGAATATTAAAGTACCAACTCCACCGATGATGGATGAAATATTGATTGCTTGCTGTAGAAGGGGAGAAACAGCTTTCATTTCTTTATCGTGTGACATGTAAACTCCTCTTGTGTAGTATGATTCTACTATATCATATTTTGAGGAGAAAGACTATATGGGATGCTTGGTGTGACTTTGCCTCAAGTATGGTAAAATGGGAATAAGAAAATGACAGCTTAGAATGAGGGAAATCATGTTAGGATTGAAGTTTAATGGCACTTGGCGCAACTACCAAAAACAGGTCTTGGACAACTTTCAGGAATACCAAGCAGATGGGCATGTCCACTTGGTGGCAGCACCAGGTTCAGGTAAAACAACCATTGGTATAGAGTTGATTGCCCGCTTTGATAAGCCAGCTCTGGTTTTGGTGCCGACGGTTACCATACGGGAACAATGGGTGGACAGGATTCGTCAGGCCTTTTTAGAGGATGAGGACCAGGTCACAAGTCTCGTGTCTCAAAATCTCAAGGACATGAAGCCAATCACTATCGCCACCTACCAAGCCTTTCACAGTGCTATGCAACAGGTGCAATCTCAAGAAGATAACGGCGAGGTTGAGGATTTTGTAGGCTTTGACCTGCTTGCCAGACTCAAGGAAAGGGGTGTCGAAACCCTCTGTTTGGATGAATGCCATCACTTGAGAAATGAATGGTGGAAAAGTCTAGAAGACTTCCGTAAAAACTACCAGCAACTGCAAGTCATCTCTCTCACTGCGACACCGCCTTATGACAGTGAACCAGAACTCTGGGATCGCTATCTCCAGATGTGTGGCGAGATTGACCAAGAAATCACAGTGCCAGAACTGGTCAAGGAAGACACTCTTTGCCCTCATCAGGACTTTGTCTATATCTGTTTTCCGACTAAAGAAGAGGACAAACGCTTGGAAGAGTTTGAGGATACCAAGTGGCAGTATGTCAGCCAACTAGTCGTTGATCCTGACTTCCAAGAGTTGATTAAGAGTTCCAAGGTTCTCAAAGGGGAAATTTCTGCGGATATGCTCCTCGAGGATCCCAAGTATCTCTCAGCACTCCTCATTTATCTACAGGCTCAAAAACAGGAAATTCCCAAGCATCTAAGAGACTTACTAGGAGCTGAAGGCTTGCCTTCCCTTAATTACTATTGGCTAGAAGTTCTCTTGCAAGGTCTTCTCTATCAGACTCCTGATTGGTATGAGGATCCGCAAGAGACAAAGAAAAAGATAGAAGCAGAACTGAAATCAAGAGGACTGATTGAAAAACGTCAGGTTTTCTTGGTCAAATCCAAGGCCAATGACCAAATCCTCAACCAATCTCTAGGAAAACTGGCTGGGATTGCATCTATCTTTGAAACCGAGTATGCCAGTCTAGGAAAGGACTTGAGACAGTTAGTCTTGGCAGACTATATTCGCAAGGACTTTGCCAGTTATCTGGGAGATGACCAAGCACCAATCACGCAATTAGGTGTCCTCCCTTACTTTGAAATCATTCGCAGAAGTGCACAAAAGCAAGGCTTGTCTGTCCCTATAGCAGTCCTTTCTGGTAGTGTCGTGATCATACCGGCTAGTGTCAAGGCAGAACTTCAAGCACTCATCCCAAACACTAGCTTAAGCTTCTCTGCCATCGGAAAACTCGATCAAGGTGTCTATCTCCAGGTAGGCTTTCCATCCAGCTTTAAGGGGATGGTCGCAGCAGTGACCGAGCTCTTCCAACGTGGTTCTATCCAGGTCTTGGTCGGAACCAAGTCTCTCTTGGGAGAAGGATGGGATGCACCTTGTGTCAACTCTCTCATCCTCGGAAGTTTTGTCGGAAGCTTTATGCTCAGTAATCAAATGCGGGGCCGTGCCATCCGTATCTGGCCAGGACATCCAGATAAGACCAGCAATATCTGGCACCTAGTAGCCATCAAACCTTACAAAAATCCAGCCTTTTCTAATGAAAATCAAGAAGAACAAGACCTCAATCCATATCAGGACCTGCAGACTCTTGCCCGTCGGATGGACCATTTCCTTGGCTTGTCCTATAAGGAAGATACCATTGAAACAGGTCTGGATCGCTTGAACTTTCCTGAGTTCCCATTTAAGAAAAAGAAACTCGAAGACTATAACGAGAAGATCATGGGACTATCCAAGGATCGTGCCTCTCTTCGTAAAAAATGGCAGGAATCTCTCATCGTTGCTGACAAGATTGAGATTGTCAATGAAGTGGCGACCGACAGCAAACGAATCCCTCTGCTTGCCCTAGCAGACGCTGAAAAGTGGCTTCGCTACGCTCTGATGGTATTTGCCATTAGTCTCCTAACCTATGTCTTTAGACTAACCTTATTTGCCTTGCCATGGTTGACAGCTCTTTGTGTCCTCTTCCTAGCTATCACTGCCTTTCGCTTTTACAGCTACAAGAGTCCTTATAAACGCTTGCGCCAGATCGGTGAAGCTATTCGCAAGGTCATGGTGACTGCTGGGCATTTGTCTGATGACCAGTCGCGCGTGCAAGTCGATGAGGACAAGGACAGCTTTAATGTCTTTGCCTATCTAAAAGGTGGCAGTATGCGAGACAAGGAACTCTTTTCCAAGGTTTTAGGAGAATTCTTTGCCCCAGTGGACAATCAACGCTACCTCTTAGTCGCTCAAAAAGCTCCAGCAGGTCAGTCCAAGTATTTCGTAGTGCCTAGCCTCTTTGAAAAACGTAAGGAAGATGCCCAGCTCTTCCAAAATGCCGTCGCACCACACATAGGCAACTACCAACTCGTTTACACCCGCAACGAAGCAGGCCGAAAAATCTTACTCGAAGCCAGACTCAAATCCCTAGCCAACAAAAACGACCGCATCATAACTAAGAAAAAGGTCAAAAGTGCGTTGAAATAGGGAGAACACTATTTATATAAAGAAAAAAGGAAATAATTATGGCAGAGACAATTCTAATTTTAGGCAATGGTTTTGATATTGCTATGGGGCGAAAGACGAAGTACACCGATTTTATTGAGTTTGAAAAACAATTATTTTCTAATCCAGATGAGAAGTTGCAGGAGTTTCTAAAAGGTAAAAATATAAGGATTGAGGAATACAGGGATAATTTATATTTAAAATTAATTAATGAAAGCAAAACCTGTAGAGAAGAAAGACGCTTCAAAGGAAACTGAGAGATAAGATATGTCGGTGAGGTCTTTGGGCTGCACCGATTATTTTTTTATAAAATTAGTTCGAGAAAAAAGAAAATAATACTACTAAAAGTTTTATTATTATGCTATAATAGAAACGATATGATATTAAGATGGATAAGACTGGAGGATAATCATGTCGAAACTAAGCTATAAAAAATTATTTAAGAAATTAATAGATATAGAAATGAAGAATACTGAGCTTATGGAAAAAGCAAAAGTAAGTAAAAGTACATTCTACAAAATAAAAAATGGCGAAAATGTTACTACTGATGTATTGCTAAGGATATGTGATGTATTGGAATGTGATATTTCGGAAATTGTAGAGTGTGTGAAAATTGAAGATAAGTGAAAATAAAAATATATGAAAAAATGGAAAGGAGATTTAATGATGGGAAACTCAATATTAAATAAAGCTAGATATAGTAGCAAGAATACAGATGAGTGGTATACAGATTATAAAACAATAGAAAATGAAGTGAACCATTATGAATCTCAATTCAATGGAAAAAAAGTTTTGTGTAATTGTGATGATCCATACGAATCTGCTTTTGCAAAATATTTCCTTAAAAATTTCAATCGTTTCAAACTTAAAAAACTTGTATGTATATCATATGCAAAGTCGGCGATGCATTCTAGTGAAGATGGCAAAGGGCTTCTACTTGAGGTTGATAAAATGCCATATTCTACTGATGGCGATTTAAATGATGACAAGATATTTGAAGCTTTAAATCGCAATGGGAATATTAAAAAGTTAATCGGCGATGGTGATTTTAGAAGTCAAGAATGTATAAATTATTTAATCGATTCTGATATCGTTGTAACCAATCCACCTTTTTCTAAGTTTACAGAATTATTTTCATTAATTACAAAATATGACAAACAATATTTATTGATTAGTAATCAGAATGCAATAACATATAAAGATATTTTTCCTTATATAAAGAACAATAAGGCTCGTGTGGGATATCATTTTGGAGATATGGCATTTAGGGTACCAGATGATACAGAACCTAGGAAAACAAGATTTTGGGTAGATGAATTTGGACAAAAATGGCGAAGCTTAGGAAATGCAATGTGGCTGACGAATTTAGAGGTTTCCAATGATAGTGGTAAAAAACTAGTTTTAACTCATAGCTTCAAAGAAGAAAACTATCCAAAGTATGATAATTTTGATGCAGTTCATGTATATAGAGTTTCAGAAATACCAATGGATTATTATGGAATAATGGGCGTACCTCTTACATATTTGAAATATCACAATGACAAGATGTTTGAGATTGTTGGGGAGGCAAATCATGGTTCTGATAATGAATATGATCTTTTTAAACCACAAATAAATGGAAAAGAAACATTTAAACGAATATTGATTCAAAGACGAAAGCGAGACAAAAGAATGGAATTTAGAATGCTTGATTTATTTTGTGGTGCAGGAGGAATGTCTTATGGAATGCATAAGAATAGCCACTTTGTAACAAAAGTTGCGTTAGATATTAACGAAAAATTGGCACAGACATTTAAGGAGAATATTCCTGAGTCAGAATTGATTATTGGAGATATACAAGATAAGGAAATTAAGGAAAAGATAATAAAACTCTCTAAGAAGAATAAAGTAAATATGATCATTGGCGGACCTCCATGCCAGGGATTTTCCTTAAAGGGCAAAAAATTAGGATTAGATGATCCTCGAAATTTTTTATTTATAGAATTTCTGCATTTGGTTCAGGAACTTAAGCCTCTAGTTTTTGTAATAGAAAATGTAAAGAGTTTAATGTCTACATCTAATGGATGGTTTAAAAATCAAATTATAAGTGAGATAAAAAAATTAGGTTATGAAGTTAGTGTAGGTATATTTAGAGCAAGTGACTATGGTGTTCCACAAAATAGGGAGAGAGTTATATTTCTGTGCAGCAAAAATAAAGCAATTTCTTTGCCAGAACCAACAGTTAAAAAACCTACAACAGTTAGAGATGCTATTGAAGATTTAGCATATTTAAATTCAAATGAAGGTGATTTTGAACAAAGTTATATTACTGAAGCAAAGACAGAGTATCAAAAGCTCATGAGAAAAGATAGTGATAGGTTATACAATCATAAGGCTTCTAACCATTCTGAAATTGCAATTTATAAGCTTAGCATGATACCACCAGAAAAAGGCAAAGAATATTTGCCCGAAAATCTTTTAGGAAAGCAAAAGTTTAATTCAACATGGGGGAGATTGAAGTGGGATGAGCCATCTCCAACTATAGACACAAGATTTGATGCTGCATCAAATGGTAAAAATAATCATCCGTTTTTGAATCGCTCTATTACACCTAGAGAAGCTGCCCGAATTCAGTCATTTGATGATAGATTTATTTTCTATGGTAATAAAGTCGATATTAGAACACAAATTGGTAATGCAGTGCCACCACTTTTGGCAAAGGCTATTGCTGATCATATATATGAAAATTTAGTCAATAACGAGAGTGAGGTAATTGAAAATGAATAATCAAATGGCTTATTTAGTAGGTATGATATTAGGAAACGGGGAAGTGCAAAGAGATGTGAATAGCACTACTATTACGATAGAAATACCGCACAAGAATTTAAGAGATGATGAAGGGCTAGAAGTTTCGGTATATGTAAAAAGTAGTTTAGCTGATATTAGAAGCGTTATCGAACCGCTTTTAGGACATTCCTTGCCTATTTCACAAACAAAAAGTGTAACAAGGGTGTCTTTTACAAAGTCTAATGAAGATTATACAATGAGGGAAATTTTAAGATTTATTGGAAATGGAATTCATCACTCAACAATGACAATGAATGATGAACTATTTAATATGTCTACTGATGAAAAGAAAGAGTTACTTAGAGGAGTAGCAGATGTAACAGGATACATTAGGAAAAGTAATATTGCATTTGGACAAGATGGTTGCCATAGAGTATATATTGAGATTCCAGGTAATTGGCAATTTGTTATAGATATAGCTAATATGTTGAAAACAATAGATATACCAGTGCAAACAATAGATTTTGGACATCCGAATTTTAGAGATTCTAATTTAAAAAAATACAACGAAGGAAAACATAATTATTGGAAAAAGGAACATCAAGTAAAGATATGGGCAAATGAATTTTTGCCTATAGGATTTAACATTGTTCATAAGCAAAGGGCGTTAGAAAGATATGCTGAAGAATTGCTTGACTATTTAGATGAAAAGAAAACACATCAATTCTACTGGGAAAAACCTGTTAGATTAAGGAATAAGCCTATTCATCCTATGGAAAATGATGATAGCTTGCCTGAAAAAATAAGAGGCAAGCATTTTGACTCATGGACTCAATTAGCAAAGGCGTTGGGATATGGCGAATAATGTAAGAAGTGAATTTGATCTATATCCTGGCATGTGCAGATGGTTAGATACATACCTTAAAGACAAGTTTAAAAATAAAAGATGCGAAGTGTTTGTGTTAGATTGTCATTCTGTATATTTGGATTCAATTTTAGATAAATACGATGTAATACAATATTATCCACAAGTTGTTGGATTGAAAATCGAAATTGATGTTTTAGGAATTGTAAGATGGAAAGATAGAGCCGAAATCTATCTGGTTGAAGCAAAAAAGACAGCTTTAAATCTTCAAAACTTAGGGCAATTATTGATATATTGTAAACTTTGCAATCCTGAGGAAGCGTATTTATTATCTTCTGGCGGTTTAGGTAGCTTGAAAAAAGTTTTAAATAATTTAAATAGGGAAGACCTCCTTGATTATGGAAGCGGAAAAAGAATTAAAAAAATTAAGGTTGCCAGATGGGATATAACTAAAGATGGGATAGATAATCATTCTATTGTGCCTAAAATTTAGAATTTATTATTTTTGAAAAAGGGGTAATTTTAGAATTATGTTTGATAATGGTTGTGAATGGATAAGATGTGATTTTCATCTACATACAAGGAAAGACAAAGAATTCAAATATACAGGGGAAGACAACTATTTTGTTAGCGATTATGTAAATAAACTGGAAAGTGAAAATATAAAGATTGGAGTAATAACTAATCATAATAAATTTGACTTGCAAGAATATAAAGATTTGAAAAAAGCGGCAAATAAAAAAGATATTTTCATTTTGCCAGGAGTGGAGTTATCAGTTAAAGATGGTAAAAATGGCATTCATACACTTATAGTATTTAATCCAGAAGACTGGATAAAAAACAATGAAAATCACATTGATAGATTTTTGACTGCCGCTTTCCAAGGAATAGATAATCGAGAAAATGAAAACACATGCTGTAAATTTGATATAGATACCCTACTAGTAGAACTGGAAAAACTTAACAAAGACTATTTTATTGTATTTGCACATATTGAACAGAGAAGTGGACTTATTGAAGAATGTGGTGGTGGTAGATTAAGTTCTTTAGCACAAAATCATGAATTTAAAAAAAGAGTACTTGGATTACAGAAACTTAGAACTTTTGACAATATATCCAAAATAAAAAATTGGTTTGGTTATGAGATTGCATTTGTAGAAGGATCAGATCCTAAAAAACTTGATGAAATCGGAAAAGGGAAATTATGTTATGTAAAGATTGGTGAATACTCTTTTAGTGCATTGAAGTTTTCTCTTCAAGATTATGAAAATAGAATTTCTAATGAAGAGCCAAAAATTAATCATGGCTATATACAATCTATAGAATTTAAAGGGGGGAAACTGGACTCAATAAAAATACCTTTTTCAAATGAATTGAACACTTTAATTGGTATAAGGGGAAGTGGAAAATCTTCGATTTTAGAATCAATAAGATACGCTTTGGATCTAAATGCTAATATTGATAAAGATTATAAGGAAAATCTAGTTAAGAATACTTTAGGATCAGGTGGAGAAATTTATTTAGATATTATTGATAAGTATGGTAAACATTATGAAGTCAGAAGATTAATGGGTGAACAACCATCTATTTTAGATGAAAATGGGGATGAGGTTAGAATTTCTATCAATTCTGTAATAAATAATCCACTGTATTTTGGTCAAAAGGATTTATCTTTTACTCAAAGCGGATATGCATTTGATTTGTTGCAAAAATTAGTTGGCAATAAAATAAAAATGCAACTAGGCTCTGTAGATAATTATGTTCTAAAATTGGATAATTCGATAAGAGATCTACTTCAACTCTCGTCAATTCCAACTAAGATAGAAGAGCTGAATGCGGCAAAGCAAGACTTGGAATATAAACTTAAAATTTTCCATGAGAAAGGTATAGCAGAAAAACTAAATAAGCAAACTTCATATAATAAAGACTACAATAAAATTGAATATCTAGTTAAACAAGTTAATGTAACATATTCGAAAGTTAAAAAAGTATATGGTGAAATTGATAAAAATCAATTTATCTTATCAGATTATACGAGTGAATTTAATGGAGAACTATTTGGAAATATAAATGATATATTAAAAAACATTTTAACTGCTATTAATAATATCTCCGCTGAAATCGAAACTATTGCTAAAAATGAAAATTCTCTACGAACAATTAAAGATGAATTTGATAAAGACATGAAATCTTTAAAAGAAGAGTTTGCATCTATTAAGCGTGAAATACAAGATGATACTCTTGATCCAGATAGTTTTGTAAAATACACATCTGAATTAGATAAAGTAAAACAAAATATCGAAGAATTAAATAAGAAAAATAACTCTAGAGAATCACTAATTTTGGATATCAAGAAATCTATACGAGAAAGAAATGAAGTCCTTAGTAATATTTTTAAAAAATATGAAGAAGAAATTAAAAAAATTAACGATAGCCAAAGTGAACTTAAAATTGAAATCAAATTCAAAGGGAATAAGGATAAATTCAAGAATGATATTAAAGCCAAGTTTCGTGGAACTGGAATATCAGAAGTAAAGGCTACGACTATAGCCAATGAGTTTTCTGATTTTATATCAATTATAAGTGATTGCATTTTAGATGATGCAAAAAAATTACATTCTATACTTACAGATAATGAAGTCGTTAAAGTATATGATAAAATAAAAGAAAATTATTCTGACCTAATAAAAGAAGTATGCCCAGATTTAGTAGAAATTTACTATCATGATAAGTTGCTCGAACAACATTCGATAGGACAGAGAGCATCAGCATTAATATTATTTGTTTTAACTCAAGAAGATAATGATTTAATTATCATCGACCAGCCAGAAGATGATTTAGATAATCAAATTATTTATGATGAAGTGATTAGTACAATTAATAAAAAGAAAAAATCTATACAGTTTATTTTTGCTACGCATAATGCGAATATACCTGTACTAGGGGATGCAGAATGTGTTATTTCTACTCAGTATGATGAAAAAATATATGCTGATATTGGAAATATTGATTGCAAAAATACTCATAAAAAAATTGTTGATATTATGGAAGGTGGGAAAGAAGCTTTTGAGAAACGTAAATTAATATATACCAACTGGAATGAAGCTTCAAAAGTATAGAACTATGAATATGTAGATGATGGATATACGTTATCATGGTTTGATTCAGGCTTTTTCTAGAACTAATCGAATTTTTAACAAGGTTAAACCTTTTGGGAATATTGTTTGTTTCCGCGATTTAGAAAAGGCTACGCAAGAAGCTATCAAAACCTTTGGTGATACCAATAAACTTGATATTATCTTAGAAAAAGGTTTTAGCGAATACATGGATGGTTTCGTGGATCAGGTAACAGGTATTAAGGTCAAAGGTTATACAGAAGTCTGTCAGGAAATTCTGGAAAGGTTCCCTAACCCACAAGAAATTGAAACAGAACATGATAAAAAAGAATTTGTTAAGTTATTTGGTGAGTTTTTGAAGCTTGATAACGTCCTTCGAAATTATAATGAGTTTCAAGAAATCGATAAGCCTATCTCGGAAGGATATCTCCAAGATTTAAGAAGTTCTTATGTAGAAATTCGAGATGAATTCTTAAATCTTAAAAATTATGAAAGAACAAAAGACTTAGGTGTTGATCTTTCAGATATTGAATTTGAAATTGAACTCTTAAAAACAGATGAGATTAATTTAGACTATATTCTTGCTTTGATTGTCGAAAAATCGAAGAACTCTGAGTCTAAGGAAGCAATGAAAGCTGAAGTTAGCCGTGTCATTCGCTCAAGTATTGATATTCGTGCTAAGGAAGAGTTGGTTATTGGATTCATTAATGATACTGATTTAGCGAGTCTAAAAGACCATGATGAGATTATCAATGCATTCTATGCTTATGGTAAAGAACATAAAGCAGTCGCTATTCGTGAATTGGCAGAGTCTGAAAAGCTTGTAAAAGATTATCAATTATTTATTGATCGATCTATTCAACGTGGTTATGCTGAGAATAGTGGAGCTGACTTGGATTCGATTATTCCACCGACTACTCGTAGACAAGGAGCTCGTGAACGTAAGAAACAAGAAGTTTTACACCAGATTCAATTACTAGTTGAAATTTACTCTGGTATTTAACGAAGTAAACGTTAGATTCATCAAAAATTCATTTGCTCATTTTATAAAAATAACTTTGTTTCCGTATTTCCTGGGAACTAGTAGAAGTTAAGGAGAAATATGGAAAATAACAACCAACGTGCCCTTTGTCAGCAACTCTGGGCGGAAAATAAATACCTTGTTTTGAGCCATTCCAGCAATATTTACAAGGACATTCGCCAGTATCTCAAGCAAGAAGTGGTGGAGGTGAGTCAGGTTCAAGAGATGATTGACCATGCCTGCCAGATTCCAGAACACAGGGGTCAGGTTTGCAATGCCTTTCAGCATATTTGGGGCTATTTTAAAAAGCAAGCTAGCCTTGACGAGCGCAGAGATTATATGCTCTTGTTGGATCGCTACCGCTTTGGTCAAGCTTCCAAGGAAGACTTGATTGCTCAGACGAGAGACTTGCTTGAGCGTTACCCAAATGCTTATCTGCAATATTCTACCTTGCTGAAAGGAGACTCCCATGAGACTTTGGCATGAGGCTTTGATTTCACAACTTCCCCGTCCTCAGCTATTGGGACAGCATCGAGAGTGTTGCGCCCTGCGTGGTAATGGCTGGGGCAGAAAGCATGCGACGGTTGACTATGTCTTTACCCACTCGCCCTATCGTCTCTATGCCTATCATCGCTTGATTATGGAGGAGATGGCTGACCGTGGCTACAATGTTAGTCCAGAGTGGCTGGACAAGAACTATCGCGGCAAGACCTGCCCTCCGTATCAAGACTTAGCAGAGGAAAAGCTGAAAAGTCCTATCTATAGCGAGCATGACGCTGCCTACTATGAGGAGTGTCTGGCAAATCTCCTTGACAAGGGGATAGAGCTGGAGTAATAGTAAGGATTTTCTCCAATATATAACTCTTTTCGTATTTTTTCGAATAATAAAAATGAGAGAGTGGGACAGAAATCGGTAATTCGTTAGAATTCGATTTC